>JAHZEF010000148.1 GCA_019422005.1 Clostridiales bacterium | reverse complement strand
GCAGCCCGCCGGATGCCGGAGGCGGACGGGGAAGACGGGGACGCCTTTGACGAAGTGCCCGTCCGCAAACAGTCCCACAAACTCCGCACGCTGCTGCTTTTGCTCCTGCTGCTGGCAGGGCTGGCCTTCGGCGCATTTTATCTGCTGGCCCGGCAGCCTGTTTCCGAAAGCGCAGCCATGGGCGCGCGGAAGACGGGGGTTTCCACCATCCTGCTGGCCGGTACGGATGAGGGCGGCGCCAGGACCGATACGCTGATGCTGCTGAACCTGAATGCCGGGGAGAAGACTGCCAGCCTGGTCAGCATCCCCAGAGATACGCTGGTAAACGGGCCCTATCAGGTGCCGAAGATCAACGGAGTATACGGCATCAACGGCGGCGGGGAGGAAGGCATTCAAATGCTGCTGCAGCGGGTTTCCGAATGCATCGGCTTTGTGCCGGACGGCTATGTGCTGGTGGATCTGGAAGGCTTTGTGGAACTGGTGGATCTGATGGGCGGCGTGAAGTTCAACGTGCCCGTGGACATGTATTATAATGATCCGAGCCAGAACCTCTATATCAACCTGTCGGCCGGCGAGCAGAAGCTGGACGGCGAGCAGGCGATGGGACTGGTCCGGTTCCGGTCCGGGTACGCGGCGGCGGATCTGGAGCGGGTCAATGTGCAGCGGGCGTTTGTCTCTGCGGCGGCGGATCAGTGGATGTCGCCTGCCATCGTCCTGAAGGCGCCGCAGCTGCTGGCGTGGCTGGGGAGCTATGTGGAAACCGATCTCTCTGCCAGAAACCTGGCGTGGGTTGCCCGTACCCTGATGCGCGCCGATCTGTCGTCCGTCACGACGGAAACGCTGCCGGGCAGCCCGGCCGATATCCGGGGCGGTTCCTATTATATTCTCAGCCCCTATGATGTGGCGGCGCTGGTAAACCGGTGCCTGAACCCCTATGAACGTGAAATCACGGTGGACGATCTGTCCATCCGGAATTGAGGTGCGCCATGGAAGAGTTTTATTTGGACGGGACGCTGTATTACGGCCGCCCGCAGTCCGCGGCCAACCGGCTGGACAAAGAGATGGCCTGCTATGATCTGCTGGACCGGCTGGAGATCCCGTTTGCCAGGGCCGATCACAGCCCTGCCGGCACGATCGAAATGTGCGAAGCGGTGGAACGGGTGCTGGGGGAAAAAGTCTGTAAGAACCTGTTCCTCTGCAACCGTCAGAAGACGGATTTTTATCTGCTGATGCTGGACGGGGCAAAGGTTTTCAAAACCAAGGACCTCTCCAGGCAGCTGGGAACCGCCCGCCTGAGCTTTGCCGGCCCGGAGGAGATGGAGCGCTTCCTGCACGTGACGCCCGGCTCGGTCTCGGTGCTGGGCCTGATGAACGACGGGGAGAACCGGGTGCAGCTGGTGATGGACCGGTCGGTGGCGGAGGCGGAGCAGGTCAGCTGCCATCCCTGCATCAATACCTCCACGATCCGGTTTGCCATGGAGGACTTGCTGCACCGGTTCCTGCCGGCCGTACACCATGCGCCGGTTTTTGTGGATCTTCCGGATCCGGAGGAGGGAGCATGACGCCCTGCATCTATGTGATGGCGCCGTTTGACGGGGCGCAGAAGCGGCGCCTGCAGGCGGCAGCGGGCGCCATGCCCATGGTCTTCTCCGACCAGTGCGGTGCAGCCGGGCGGCAGGAGGCGTTTGCCGCCGCAGTAGCCGTCATCGGAGAGCCGCAGCCCGGGGATCTGACGGATGCGCCGGGCCTGCGCTGGATTCAGATGACCTGGGCGGGCGCCGATCTCTACACCCGGGCGCAGCGGCTCCCGGACGGGCTGCAGATCAGCTGCGCCACAGGCGTGTACGGCGGCACCATAGCCGAGTATCTGTTCGGCGCCGTTTTATCCATGTATCGCCATTTGCCCCGGTACGTCCGCCAGCAGGCGGCGGGGGTGTGGAGGCCCTGCTTCCCCGGACGCGGGATTGAGGGCAGCACGGTGCTGCTGGTGGGCGCAGGGGATATCGGTACGGAGTTTGCCCGGCGGCTGCGGCCCTTTCTGCCGCGAAGGGTCCTTGGCGTGCGCCGCACGGCCCGGGAGACGCCGCCGGAGTTCGATGAAATGTATACGATGGAGAATCTGCCGCAGCTGTGGGGGCAGGCGGATCTGGTGGTATGCAGCCTGCCCCACACCAGAGAGACCGCCGGCCTCCTGGATGAGAACGCCCTGCGCGCCATGAAAGGGGATGCGCTGCTGGTGAATGTGGGCCGCGGAACATTGGTCAGCGCCGACGTGCTGGCAGAGGTGCTGTCGTCAGGCCATCTGTATGGTGCGGTCCTGGATGTATGCGACCCGGAGCCGCTCCCGCCGGAGCACCCATTGTGGCGGATGGAGAATGGGCTGCTCACGCCCCATATTGCAGGCGTAGGATTTGGAAACGTGCCGGAGACCACGGAACGGATCGTGGACTTGTGCTGTGAAAACCTGCGGAGGTTTCTGGCCGGGGAAAAGCCGCGCAACCTGGTGGATCTGTCTGCCGGGTATCGGGCGCTGTGACGTCAAAACAGGCGGCATTTGCCGCCTGTTTTTCTGTATGGGGATTGCAGGAAGGCCCGCCGTGCGGCCCTCGCCGGAGGGCCAGGAGGCTGTTCCCGGTCGGCGGCCTGGATTTGGCGGGAGGCGCTCCGGAACCGTTCTGCCGCAGCGCGCCGCAAGGGAAGGGCTGCGCGCCCCAGTGCCCCTGTACGGAGGAAGATCCGGCAGGGGCGCTGCTTATTTTACGGATGTGCAGCCGCGGACGCAGCGGTTCACCAGCTTTTGGCTGTAAGGCATGAAAAACTGGGCGGCCGGGCCGATCAGGAATACGGCGAACACGGTTCCGGGACCAATGGTGCCGCCCAGCAGGAAGCCTGCGGCCGTAAAGGCGGCGTCGCAGACGATGCGCACCCACCGGAACTGGAACCGGCGAAGCTTGTCGGCGAGGATCACGGCGACCAGGTCATTGGGGCCTGTGCCGCCGTCAGAACGGATCACCAGCGACATCCCGGAGGCCAGGATGATGCATCCGAGAATGGAACAGGCCGCCCGCAGGGCCATGGGCATCCGGGCGTTGATGAAGCCGCCCAGCAGCCAGGTGAACGCATCAATGATGGGGCCGCCGCAGAAGGCGCATACCACGGTGCCGGGCAGCACGTAGCCGCGGGCGAAGATCAGCATCAGCGCCATCAGCGCGCAGGTGGTGATGACATGGACGGCGCCGACGCTCAATCCCGCACGGACGGAGATGCCCTGCACCAGCACGGTAAAGGGATCGGAGCCCAGATTGGACTGTAAAAACAGCGTGACGCCGAAGTGCGCGATGGTCAGGCCCAGCAGCAGAAGCAGCAGCCGAATGGCCCATTCTTTGATGGAGCGGCGTTTCATGGCAGGATTCCTTCTTTCTTCTTCAATACATTCAACCGTTTTTCTGGGCTTCGATCCGCTCGGCCAGGTCGTTGAGATAGACCCAGCGTTCGGTTTTTTCCTCCAGCGCCGCAGACAGGGATTCCCGCTGTGCGGTCAGACGCTCCAGCGCCGTATAGTCGGAGGCGTGGTCTTCCATTTCCCGGTCACAGGCGGCGATTTCTTCCTCCAGGGCGGCGATTTCGTCGTCGATCCGTTCAAACTCCCGCTGCTCATGATAGGAAAATTTCAGCTTCTTCGGGCGGGGCGGCGCGCCCTTGGGCCGCCCGGCTGATTTTTCCGGTGCGCTTTCCGGCGCCGGCCGGCGGGCTGCATAGTCGGAGTAATTGCCCACATAGCGGGTGACCGTGCCGTGGACCTCCAGGATTTCTCCAGCGATCCGGTCAAGAAAGTAGCGGTCGTGGGAGACGGCCAGCACCGGGCCGGGGAACGTTTCCAGGTAGTCCTCCAGCACGGAGAGCGTGGCAATGTCCAGATCGTTGGTGGGTTCGTCCAGCAGCAGCACGTTGGGCGCCTGCATCAGAATGCCCAAAAGGTACAGCCGCCGCCGTTCGCCGCCGGACAGCCGGCCGATGGCCATGTACTGCAGATCCGGCGGGAAAAGAAAACGCTCCAGCATCTGGGAGGCGGACAGGGTTCCCTCGCCGGTCTTTACCTCGCTGCCGATCTGGGAAATGTAGTCGAATACCCGCAGGCCGGGATCAATTTCCCGGCCCTCCTGGGTGAAATAGCCGACCTTCACGGTCTGGCCGGTTTCCACCCTGCCGCTGTCCGGCTCCAGCCGCCCGGCGATCAGGTTCAGCAGGGTGGATTTTCCCGCGCCGTTGACGCCCACGATGCCGAACCGGTCATCGCGGCCGATGGCAATGGAAAAGTCTGAGAGGATCTGCTGCCCGCCGAAGGCCTTGGACACATGCTCCAATGTGATGACCTGCTTCCCCAGACGGCTGGACTGGGCCGCCACCTGCACGGTGCCGCCGGCCTC
This sequence comes from Clostridiales bacterium, assembly GCA_019422005.1. Taxonomy (GTDB): domain Bacteria; phylum Bacillota; class Clostridia; order Oscillospirales; family Oscillospiraceae; genus Avoscillospira_A. Next base: position 1,082 of record JAHZEF010000148.1, on the reverse strand, counting down.
CTCCGGCCGCTGGGCGGCCAGTTCGTGGTACCGTTCCACCCGGTCCCTGCTTTTGGTGGTGCGGGCGCGGCAGCCGCGCATGATCCATTCCCGCTCTTTGCGCAGCAGCGCCTGCCGCTTGCGCTCGGAGGCGGCCTGCATCTGCTCCGACTCTGCCTTCAGCTCCAGATATTTGGAGTAGTTGGCCTCGTAGTAGCGGAGCTGCGCCCGGGACAGCTCGGCAATGCGGGTGACGACGCGTTCCAGGAAATACCGGTCGTGCGTCACCATTACAATGGCGCCGCGGAACTGCAGCAGCCGCTGCTCCAGCCATGCCACCATATCCGCATCCAGGTGGTTGGTGGGCTCGTCGAGGATCAGCACATCCGCCGGGTGGATCAGCGCCGCAGCCAGCGCTGTGCGCTTCCGCTGCCCGCCGGAAAGCTCGCCCACCGGGCGGTCAAAATCCGTAATGCCCAGCCGGGTGAGCATCGCCCGGGCTTCGTATTCCGCCAAGGTGCGGAACTCTGCCGGCCACGCGGCGAATACCTGCTCAAGCACGGTATTCGCTTCGTCCATTTGAGGGTTCTGCGGCAGATAGGAGACCTGCACGTTGGGGTCGCGGCTGACTGTGCCGCGGTCGGCTTCCGCCGCTCCGGCCAGCACCCGCAGCAGGGAGGACTTCCCCGCACCGTTGACGCCGATGACGCCGATCCGGTCGCCGGCGCTGAGGTGGAGGGAGGCGTCTTCAAACAGCTGTTTGGTACCGTAGTTCATGGAAAGGTGTTCTGCGCGCAATAGCATGGGCGTTCTCCTGCCTGTTCAAGTTTTCACCATTGTATCATACCCTGCTCCTGTTGACCACAGGGAATTGCGCGTGCTATACTGAACCGGAGACGGAAGGGGGAAGGGACAGATGGCGGTGATTGGACCGTTTGCGCCCAGCCCCAGCGGACGGATGCATCTGGGAAACGTGTGCAGCGCCATGCTTGCATGGCTGTCCGTGCGCTCTGCGGGCGGGGAGATGCTGCTGCGGATGGAGGATCTGGGCCCCCGGCGGTGCCGCCCGGCGTACGTGGAACAGCTGCGGGACGACCTTCGCT
>JAHZEF010000147.1 GCA_019422005.1 Clostridiales bacterium | reverse complement strand
GCGTAATCACGGCGGTGCCGTGCTGATCGTCGTGGAAAATCGGAATGTCGCACTTTTCCTTCAGCTTCCGCTCAATCTCAAAGCACCGGGGCGCGGAAATGTCCTCCAGGTTGATCCCGCCGAAGCTGCCTGAAATCAGATAGACCGCGTTGACGAATTCGTCCACATCCTTGCTTTTGATGCAGAGGGGGAACGCATCCACGCCGCCGAACGACTTGAAGAGCACGCACTTTCCTTCCATGACCGGCATACCGGCCTCCGGCCCGATATCTCCCAGCCCGAGAACCGCACTGCCGTCGGTAATCACGGCACACAGGTTATGCCGCCGCGTCAGCTCATAGCTCTGCTCCACATCCTTTTGGATTTCCAGACATGGCTGCGCCACACCCGGCGTATAGGCCAGGGACAGGTCCTCCCGCGTCGCCACGGGAACCGTGGCATTGACTTCAATTTTCCCCTTCCACTGCCGATGCAGCTCCAGGGATTTCTGTGCATAATCCATACCGTATATCTCCTTATAAGACACAAAAGGTCCAAAAAATAAAAGAACGGATTCATTATAACACAGGAAGTCCGAAAATCCAACAATTTTTTAATTTCTTAACGAGTTCCAAACAGGATCATTCGTTTTTTTATACTTTTTTTATTCATGATGGAACACCGTCGCCGGCAGCTGCGGGGCCCGCTTCCGGACGCCTCCCCGTTCCGCACCGGGCGGCCGCCGGCCTTCTCCCCGCCCTTCGTGACTTGCCGTCCCAGCCAAACTGCCGCTTGCCAGCGGCGCATTTTTCTGATAGGCTATATGGGCGGAAAGGGCGGTGATTCCTTTGTTTTTTATGATCGGCATCGGGCAGAGAGAAGCGGAACTGCCTTTGGACCAAACCTGCGTCTGCCCCGTCTGCGGCCGCTTCGGCCGCCTTCAGGTGCGGATGTCGTACACCTGCCTGACGCTGTTTTTCCTTCCGGTTCTGAAGTGGGGAATCCGGTATGCCGCATCCATGGGCTGCTGCGGCGCCGGCTGCGAACTGGATCCGCAGCTCGGCCGGCGGCTGGCCTGCGGCGAGCTTCGTACTCTGGATCCCGGGCAGCTTTCCTGGGCCGCCAGGCAGCGCCTGCGCCGATGCCGGCAGTGCGGCTATGAAACTGCCGAAGATTTTACATTCTGCCCCAAATGCGGCATTCAATTTTAGGAGCCACTATGAAATACGACGTTATTTTAGCCGATCTGGACGATACGCTGTTCCATTTTTCCGCCAGCGCACGCCAGGCCCTGACGGAGGTCCTTTCACGCTTCGCCCTGCCTGTTACGCCGCAGTGCATCCAGGATTACATGGAAATCAATCAGCGCTGGTGGGAACGGTTCGAGCGCGGTGAAATCGCCAAAGACGCCATCTATGCCGGCCGCTTCGGCGACCTGTTCGCCAAATACCACATGGACGCAGACCCGGAGCTGGCCAACGCCTGTTACAAAGACCGGCTCTGGCGCCACCGCAACTTCATGCCCGGCTGCGAGGCTCTGCTCCGGCGTCTGCATCCGCTCTGCGAGATTGACATCATCACCAATGGGACGTCGGAAACGCAGCGTCTTCGGATCGCCGATTCCGGTCTTGCCTGTTATTTCAGCAACGTCTTCATTTCCGAGGAGATGGGCTGCCGCAAACCGGAAAAGCGCTTTTTTGATCTGGTATTTCAGGCCATCGGCCCGGAAAAGCGGGACCGCGCCATCGTGCTGGGGGACAGTCTCACGTCAGACATGCAGGGCGGGCGCAACGCCGGGCTTCCCACCTGTTTCTGCGGCGATCCGGCAAAGGCCGACAGCCGCTGCGACTATGTGATCCGCAGCCTTTCAGAGTTCCCGGCCGTTCTCGGCCTGTAGCGCATCTCCAGGCTTCCCCGGAGCTTTTTCCCGGAGCCGCCGGAAGGCCCCTGCGCGCCCATGGGCGCGCAGGGGCCTTTCAGAATTTCCGGGGTCAGAAAGACGCTCCGTTCAGCCTTGTCAGGCGGCCGTTTCGAACCTCCCCGGCAAATACCGGCACGGGCAGCCGCGCCGCCAGGCGGGCGGCCTGCCGCAGGCGGGCCGAATCCGTCACCTGATTTACAACGACGGCGTCAAATCCGCCCTCCTGCCGCAGTACCGAGGCAACCCGTTCCGGCGTCGCCGGATCCGCAGGCTCCGCACCGCACAGTGCGGCAAAGCGTTCCGCCCGATGCGCCGCCGAAGCAATGGGCGCGCCGAATCCGGACGCGCCCACCACCAGGATGGTTTTTCCGGAACGAGGCGGTACGGCCGGCTCAAACGGCAAATGCGCCTTCAGAGGCAGCCTGCGGGAGCCGTCCGCCTCCACCAGTATAAAATCCGCCAGCCGGCACAGCGCCTCCAGCGGCAGGGCCGGAGCCGCCAGCTTTCCCGCATCTGCCGGCGTGCCCGTGCACACCGCCCGGCTGCTTCGCAGCGCCTGTTCCAGGGCCTGTCTGGACGGATCCGTTACAACCGGCAGCTGCGGGGACGGCAAAATCCGCGTGGTTGTACAGAAAATCACCCGTCCGGGCAGCTCCGCGGCCAGGCAATGCGCCAGCGTCGTCTTACCGCCGCTGCCGGTGATGCTGGTCACCCCGGGCTGCAGATCCAAAGTTTTCCAAAGCATTGCCTTTCATCCTTCCGCCGCTATCGATCCATCTGCCGGCAGAACAGCAGCCCGGCCGCCAGCGCGGCAGCAGCGGTATATCCTGCCAGCCAAAGCAGGTGTCCGCCCATGCCCGCCCAGCTTCCTTCCAACGCCCCGCGCATCAGTTCCAGCGTGTGGGAAAACGGCAGCAAAAGGCAGATCTTCTGAAACATGCCGCCGATCCAATCCAGCTCAAACCACATTCCGCTGGTCAGTGCCGCTGCCTGCACCAAAAGAGAAGCGACAGGCCCCACCTGCCGGTACCGCAGAACGCTCCCCAGCAGCAACCCCAGCGCGGTGGCCAGCAGTACGGCCGGTATCATAGCCGCCAGGCAGTACAGCACGCCCACCGTCGGATGCAATCCCAGGAACATCGCCGCCGCAAAGCACAGCGCCCCCTGGATCATTCCCAGCGGCAGCAGCGGCAGGCAGTAGCCGGCAAGGAACTGCGCCGCAGTCATCGGGGACGCAAACAGCCGCGTCAGGAAGGCGTTTTCCCGGTCCCCTGCCACCAGCATTGCCGTAAACATACTCAAAAACGTCAGACTGAACATGGCGATGCCGGGCGTGAACCGCTCCAGTTCAAACATCACCGCCGCATCGCCGGCCCGCTGCCGGATCAGATTCATCAGAACCAGCAGCGCCAGCGGCAGCCCGACGCCGAACAGCGGGCTCACCGGATCCCGCAGCAGCTCTTTGGCATTCCGGGCCGCGAACACAGCCGCTCTCATGAAATACCGCCCCCTCCCCCGGTCAATGACAGAAACGCTTCCTCCAAATTCCGGCAGCCGGTTTGCGCCTTCAGCTCCTCTGCCGTTCCCAGCGCCTGCAGCCGCCCGTCCTCCAAAATTGCAATCCGGTCGGCCAGGTACTCCGCCTCCTCCAGATAATGTGTCGTCAGGATCACCGTCACAGCGCCGCGCAGCGTCCCCACCAGCTTCCAGAGCTCCCGCCGCGCGCGGACATCCAGCCCCAGCGTCGGTTCGTCCAGGAACAGCACCTGCGGCTCTGTGATCAGCGCCATGGCAATGCTCAATCTCCGCTGCAGGCCGCCGGACAGCTTCCCTGCCCGATCCTCAGCCCGTTCCCGGAGGCCCAGCGCCTGCATGAGCTGCCGGGCGCGTTCCGCTGCGGCAGCGCGCCCGCTCCCATACAGGCGCGCCATCAATTCCAGGTTTTCACGAACAGACAGTCTGCATGCCACAGCCGTTTCCTGAGGCGAAAGGTTGAGCAGGCGCTTCGCCTGTCCGGCTTCCCGGCGGATGCTGTATCCCGCCAGAAGGGCGTCCCCCTCCGAAGGGCGGGTAAGCCCGCTGAGCATCCGGACAGTTGTGGTCTTTCCCGCGCCGTTTTGGCCAAGAAGCGCCAGAATTTCCCCCTGTTTTACCGTCATGGACAGATGATCCACTGCAGTCCGGCTGCCAAACCGCTTGCTCAGCCCTGCCAGCTCCACTGCCGGTATCATGTCTTTTCCTCCTGTGCCCGCCGCACTTCGTCGGCAAATTCCCGCTCTGCCTCCGACGGCGACGCCGAAGAGAAAATCCGCTCTGCCATCGCCAGGAATACCTCGTTTTTCACCAACGCCAGTCCCTGCTCCTCATCGCCCAAAACCAGCAGGCCGTCTCCGGGCTGGATCTGAAAAATATCTCTGGCCCGTTTTGGAATGACAATCTGGCCGCGTTCTCCAACTTTTACCACACCGAACATGTGCTTCCCTTTAGGCGCTGCCATACCAATACCTCCAAAATATGATAATTCATATATATCATATTTTTCATATTTCGTCAAGTGAAAGGGAACGGAGGCAGGCGGTCGGCGGCCGCGCTATTCCAGCATGTTCTGCACAGCCTCCTGAAAATGGACCGGGGACAGCTGCTGGCTGTTGAGCCGCTCCACGATCCGGCAGGCCAGCGTACGGTCCAGAACCACGTCGTGCAGCGTCATGACGTCGCACCAGGCTCCCCTTCTCCGCTCCTCGGCGCAGATTCCATACGTGGGAAACCAGCCGATTTCCGACGCAAACTGTGTTTCATTCACAAGGCGGTACCGCCATACCGCCATGGATTCAAACAGGGTATCCAGATGGAACAGCTCAATCTCCTGGGGCCTTCCCACAATTTCTGCCACCAGGCAGGCAATAATCTTTGCCGCCATATTCACACTGGGATTTGCTCTCCCCTGCTCAATCCGCCGCAGATAGGACTGACTGATCTCCAGCGAGTTCGCCACGTTTTCCTGTGTCTGGCCGCTCATCAGTCTCAGTTTTCGGATTTGATAGCCGATTCTAGCGCCTTCTGTCATAAAACGACCTCCCCTGAAGATTATAAGGGTGAACCGCGCTCCAACTCCAGACGATATAACGGCGGTATGGCTTTTTTTGTCGGATTTTTTGATCTTTTTGTGTCAAAATCCCCCTGGAGTTCCCGTCAAGCCCTGTATTTCGCCCCGCATTAGCCGCTGTCCCGCCTTTTTCCCTGCCCCGCCGCACGCTGCCGGCTGCGGAATACACCGCCTGCGCCGGCGGGGCTTTCCTGCGATTTCAACCTCTCTTCCACCAGGCGCCGCGGTTCCGGATTACCTTCGGCCGGATGTTTCGAAATTCCTCTTGAACATTGCAGCATTTTATGGTATGATACATGCTGTCAGGTTCATGACGCACGCGCCGGTGGCTCAATGGATAGAGCATCAGATTCCGGTTCTGAGGGTTGGGGGTTCGAGTCCCTTCCGGCGTGCCACGTCGGAGCAAACGTCATATCGTTTGCTCCGACTTTTTTCAAAAGTCAGAGCGCACGCATTTTGTTGCTCCTCCTTTCCAAATCACAACCGCTCCGCCGGATTGTGATTTGG
>JAHZEF010000146.1:3372-5524 GCA_019422005.1 Clostridiales bacterium | reverse complement strand
CCACGCCGTGCCCGACGAAACTGCGAACAACCGAGAAGCCGTTGGCCTCCACATACGCCTGTACCGCATGGGAGATATCAGAGACACGATTGCCCTGACGCGCAAACTTTAAGCCCTCAAAAAAGCTCTGCTTTGTGACAGCGATCAGCTTTTCCGCCTCGCGGGAAACCGCCCCGCAGGCAAAGGTAGCGGCGCAATCACCGTGAAATCCGCCCCAATAGGCACCTACATCCACGCTGACAATGTCGCCTTCACGAAGGACCCGTCCATCGGGGATCACTACATCGTTTACAGAGATGCAAGCGCTAGCGGGATATCCTGCATAGTTCAGGAATGACGGCTTCGCGCCCTGCGACACGATAAAATCGTGAACAGCCTTGTCGATCTCCTTGGTGGTCACGCCGGGCCGGACCATGGAACCGGCCAGCGCCCGGGCGCCGGCAGTAATCCTGCCGGCCCGGCGCATCACCTCGAGCTCACGCTCAGTTTTAATAGAAATCATTCTCAGACCTCTATTGCCTGAAGAATCGCTTTGGTAATATCTGCAATCGGCTGGTCGCCGTTCACCAGCTTCAGCTTGCCGAGCTTTTCATAAAAGCCCTTCAGCGCCTCGGTTTCCGAATGGAACACTTTCAGCCGGTTTTTCACGGTCTCCGGAGCGTCGTCCTTCCGGACGGACAATTCCCTGCCGCAGTGATCGCAGATCCCATCAGCCTTCGGCGGATTTGCGGTTACATGGTAGCTGGCGCCGCAGGCCGTGCAAACGCGGCGGCCGGTCATGCGCTGCTCAATCACAGCATCCGCAATTTCAATGGAAACAACACAGTCGAACCGGATCCCGGCGTCCTCAAGCGCCTGCGCCTGAGGGATGGTGCGCGGCATGCCGTCAAGAATATACCCGTTGGCACAGTCCGGCTGGCGCAGCCGCTCGCCGACGATTCCGATAATCACATCGTCCGGCACCAGCATTCCCCGATCCATAAACCCCTTGGCCTTCAGACCGGTTTCTGTCCCATTCTGAATCGCCTCACGCAGAATATTCCCTGTGGAAATGGTGGGGATTCCCAGCCTGGCGGCAATCAGCTCAGCCTGAGTCCCTTTTCCGGCGCCGGGGGCGCCCAAAAGAATCAGTTTCATCAACCGTTCCCCCCCAAATCACTCCAGGAAGCCTTTGTAGTGGCGCATCATCATCTGTGCCTCCATGGCCGTGACGGTCTCCAGTGCGACGCCGACGACAATGATGACGGACGTGCCGCCGATGGACAGGGTGTTGTCCACAATATTGCCGACAATAATCGGCAGGATGGCAACAATCGCCAGATAAATCGCGCCGAAGAACGTAATTTTATTAATGACCTTCGCAATGAAATCCGCCGTGGGGCGGCCGGGACGGAAGCCCGGGATAAAGCCGCCGTTCTTCTTGAGGTTATTGGCAATTTCCACAGGATTATACTGAACAGCCGCATAGAAATAACTGAACGCGATAATCAGCAGGAAATAGCACACTGCATATACGGCGCCATGGGTATCAATGATGGACTCCACAAATTTGCCGAACCCGCTGGTCGCCTTCGGCAGGAACACAGCGATGGTGGCCGGCAGCGAGGCGATGGATTGCGCAAAGATGATCGGCAGGACACCGGACATATTCACCTTGATGGGCAAATGGGTGCTCTGGCCGCCGTACATCTTGCGGCCCACCACACGCTTGGCATACTGTACCGGAATCCGGCGCTCGGAATTCGTGATAAACACAATGAACACAATCAGCAGCAGGCTGCCGATGATGAGTCCGATGGCGGTATACGAGGCCATGCTGCCATTGGCGAGGCTGGAAATGATATGGCCGACGCCGGAGGGAATCCTGGAAATGATATTGGCAAACAGGATAATGGAGATGCCGTTGCCGATGCCAAACTCATTGACCTGCTCGCCCAGCCACATGACAAAGGCCGAACCAGCCGTGAAGCTGAGCACGATCACCAGGCCGTACATAAAGCCGGTATGGGTCAGAAGGCCGTAATTGTTCAGCATGACATAGTAGGCAAAGCCCATCAGCAGGCCCAGGCCCACTGTCACGTAGCGGGTGATTCTGGTGATCTTCTGCGTGCCCTCTTCTCCGCCTTCCTTGCTCAGCCGCTCCAGCGCCGGG
>JAHZEF010000146.1:0-3362 GCA_019422005.1 Clostridiales bacterium | reverse complement strand
ATGGCAATGGTCAGCAGCTGAATGATAATGGAGGCATTGATGTACGGCTGGATGGACAGCGCAAAGACGGTCGCCTGGGAAAAGGCCGAACCGGACATTGCATTATACAGTCCCAAAACCGTATCGGACAATTGTTGGTTGAAGTAAGCGGTCAACGCCGCGACGTCGACGTAGGGGACGGGAACTGCGTTGCCGAGGCGGTAGATCAGAAGGATGAAAAGTGTAAAGAGTATCTTTTTACGAAGCTCCGGAATTTTCCAGGCGTTGCGCAATGTCGTAAACACCTTACACCACCTCTGCCTTTCCACCTGCCTCTTCAATTTTTGCTTTGGCGGACTCGGAGAACGCTGCGGCTTTGACGGTGATTTTCTTGGTCAGCTTCCCGTTGGCCAGTACTTTCAGGCCGTATCTGCAGTCGGAAATCACGCCCTTTTCCATCAGGGCGGCGGCATCCACCACCGCGCCGTCCTCAAAGGCGTTCAGGCTGCCCACGTTCACGGCAGTGAGCGGTTTGGCGAAAATATTGTTAAAGCCGCGCTTCGGAACCCGCCGTGCCAGCGGCATCTGGCCGCCTTCAAATCCGACGCGGACTTTGCCGCCGCTGCGGGCTTTCTGGCCCTTGTGGCCGCGGCCGGCCGTCTTGCCGTTGCCGGTGCCGGTGCCGCGGCCTTTGCGCTTACCCACATGGGTAGAGCCCGCAACCGGAGCAAGTTCGTGTAAATTCATACCTTGCGCCTCCTTACTGTTCCTCGGTGACCTGAAGCAGATAACCGATTTTCGCAATCTTGCCGCGGGTCTGCTCGTTGTCCGGCTGGACGGTCTCCTGTCCGATCTTGCGCAGCCCCAGGGAGTTTGCGGTTGCAATATGCTTATCCAGCCGGCCACTCAGGCTCTTGACCAGCTTAATCTTCAGATTTGCCATGTGAGAGCCCTCCTTAACCGATGATTTCTTCTACGCTCTTGCCTCTGACCCGAGCGACCTCTTCCGGGCCGCGCAGCGACAGCAGGCCCTGCATCGTCGCCTTCACGACGTTCTGCGGGTTGTTGGAGCGCAGGCACTTTGCACGGATGTTGGAGACGCCGACAGCCTCCATCACAGCACGGACCGTGCCGCCGGCAATGATGCCGGTACCGACGGGAGCCGGCTTGAGCAGAACTTCTCCGGCGCCGAACACGCCGATCACCTCATGCGGGATGGTCGTCCCGTCCAGTACGATCTTGCTCATATTCTTTTTGGCGTCCGCAATTCCCTTGAGAATCGCCTCGGAAACCTCAGAGGCCTTGCCCAGGCCGTAGCCGACCGTGCCCTTGCCGTCGCCCACGACCACCAGCGCCGCGAACTTGAAAATCCGGCCGCCCTTGACCGTCTTGGAAACCCGGTTCAGGTAGACAACCTTTTCAATAAATTCAGGAGCAGAGGACTCTCCGGAATTGCGATCATTACGATTGTAAGCCATTTCTTCTTCCTCCTCCCGCGTTAAAACTTCAGTCCGCCTTCGCGGGCGCCCTCAGCCAGAGCAGCAACGCGGCCGTGATAAATATAGCCGCCGCGGTCAAAGACGACCGTCTCAATGCCCTTGGCCAATGCGCGCTCAGCGATCTTCAGGCCGACCTTCTTGGCTGCGCCGGCATTGCCGCCCGCGCCCTCGAACTCTTTGTCCAGCGTGGAAGCAGAAATCAGAGTGACGCCGTTGACGTCGTCAATGATCTGTGCATAGATGTTCGCATTGCTGCGAAATACATTCAGACGAGGTCTCTCGGGTGTGCCGGAGATCTTGCCGCGCACTCTTTTATGGCGCACCATGCGCTGTGCATTCGTGTCAGGTTTTCTTACCATGTTGGCACACCTCCTAATTATTTCTTACCGCCGGTCTTGCCTTCCTTGCGGCGCACGACCTCGGTAGTGTATTTAATGCCCTTGCCCTTATAGGGTTCCGGCGGCCTCTTGCCTCTGACCTCGGCGGCAAACTGGCCGACAACCTGCTTGTCAATCCCACTGATGACAATTTTGTTGGCCGTGGGCGCGTCGATGGTAATCCCGTCGATCTCGTCCACAAAGACCTGGTGGGAATAGCCCAGGTTCATCACCAGCTGCTTTCCCTGCTTCGCCACACGGTAGCCGACGCCGTTGACTTCCAGCTCCTTGGAGAAGCCCTTGGTCACGCCCTCAACCATATTGTGAATCAGGGTCCTGGTCAGGCCATGGAGACTTCTGTGCTCTTTCTCATCATCCGGCCGCGCAACCGTGATGGCGCCGTCGGCAACCTGAATGATCATGTCGGGATGAAATGCCCTTGTCAGCGTACCCTTCGGGCCCTTGACCGTGACCACATTGACGTCCTGTACGGTCACTTCCACGCCTGCCGGTACGGTGATAGGCATTTTGCCAATTCTTGACATAATGTTCTTCCTCCTTCTTACCAGACAAACGCGAGGACTTCGCCGCCGACGTGGTTGGCTCTTGCCTTCTTGTCGGTCATGACGCCCTTGGATGTGGAAATAATCGCAATGCCCAGCCCCTTGAGGACCTTGGGCAGCTCATCGGCGCCGGCATAGACGCGCAGGCCGGGCTTGGAAACCCTGCGCAGGCCGCTGATGACCTTTTCCTTGTTGGGAAGATACTTCAGCGCAATGCGGATGATGCCCTGCGTACCGTTATCCACAATCTGGTAGGACTTGATATAGCCCTCTTCCAGCAGGATCTCGGCGATCGCCTTCTTCAGATTCGAAGCAGGGACATCGACGCTCTCATGCTTGGCCGAGTTCGCGTTCCGGATTCTGGTCAGCATGTCGGCTACGGGATCTGTGATTTGCATGTGTGATACCTCCTATCAGAAGTTACAGGCGGATGCCTGTTAAGATTTCAGGGTATCAGAGGAATGTGAACCGAAAGCCCGATACGGTCCCCGGCTCCATCTTCCCCTGACGTCTGAAATCCGGTTGACATGAAATGAATTACCAGCTGGCCTTTTTCACGCCGGGAATCTGCCCCTTGTAGGCAAGCTCCCGGAAGCAGATGCGGCACACGCCGTAATTGCGCAGGTAGGCGTGGGGCCGGCCGCAGATTTTGCAGCGGTTGTAGCGCCGGGAAGAGAACTTCGGCTCAGCCTGCTGCTTGAGAATCATAGATTTCTTCGCCATTACGTTTCCTCCAATCAAGCGTAGAAGGGAGCGCCGACCATGGTCAGCAGCTCTTTTGCTTCTTCATCGGTCTTTGCGGTGGTGCAGATGCAGACGTCCATACCACGGATCGCGTCAACCTTGTCGTACTCGATTTCGGGGAAGATCAACTGCTCTTTCAGGCCCATGGCATAGTTGCCGCGGCCGTCGAAGGAGTTGGGGTTGATGCCGCGGAAGTCGCG
>JAHZEF010000145.1:3070-5540 GCA_019422005.1 Clostridiales bacterium | reverse complement strand
GTGCCGTTGAAATTGGCGGACTCGAACACCACGTCCACGGTGTCGTCCACAATTTCACTGTTTTCACCGCCCATGATGCCGGCCAGCCCGACTGCCCGGTGCTCATCGGCGATTACCAGCATGCTGGGATCGAGCTTTCGGATTCCGCCGTCCAGCGTCGTCAGCTCCTCGCCCGCCTGCGCCCGCCGCACGATGATCTTTCCGCCGCTGACATACCGATAGTCAAACGCGTGCATCGGCTGTCCGTATTCCAGCATGACATAGTTTGTGATATCAACAATGTTGTTGATCGGACGGACGCCCATGGCGCGCAGGCGTTCCCGCATCCATTTGGGAGACGGGGCAATTTTGACATTCCGGACCATGCGGGCGGTATAGCGGGGGCACAGTTCCGGATCCGGCGTCTCCACATCCAGAAGTTCCGCCAGGCTGCCGCGGCCGCCGCCTGACACGGCAGGATTGTGCAGCCGCAGTTCGGCGCGGAAGGTGGCCGCCGCTTCCCGCGCAAGGCCGATGACTGAGAGGCAGTCGGGGCGGTTGGGGGTAATCTCGAATTCCACTACGTGATCGTCCATACCGATGATGGGGCGAATATCGTCGCCCGGCTGAATCCCTTCCTCACGAAGCACAAAGATGCCGTCCGGAATACAATGAGGGAATTCGGCCTGCTGCGCATGGAGATCGTCCAGCGTGCAGATGGTATCGGTTTTGGTGTGATAAGCCACCAGATCCCCAACGTGAAGATTCTGGCAGCGTGTGTCCGGAGCGGCAGTGCTTCCGCCGAGATCCAGGCTGATGTGATAACCGCCGTCCGGCTGGGGCTCGCATTCCAGTACCCTGGCCGCTGCGACCGGACCGAAAATCTGCTGTCCGGGCTGGATATCAGCCGGAATCGACGGTTTGGCAGGATCCAGCGGCTTGTAGTCATTGAGAAGGGCCGCTGCCGTCACAGCGGCATAGGGGAAGTCGCGGACGTCAAGATTCAGCTCCCGGAGCGAGCAGAGCATCCCCCTGGACTTTACGCCGCGCAGATTGCCGCGGGTGATATGGACACCGCCGGGCAGCCAGGAATTGCCTTGGGCGGCGGGCACCAGATCGCCCGCATGGATATTCTCCGCGCCGGGAACGATTTGTACAGGCTCGTCCGCGCCGATATCCACCTGGCAGACCCACATATGGTCTGAATTCTCATGCCGCCTCAGCTCCAGCAATCTGCCGACTACCACATTCCGGATCTCCCGCCCCAGATCCTCTGTCGTCTCCACCTTGGAGCCGGAGAGCGTCATCGCTTCGGAAAACTCCTGGTCGGAGGCAGTCACAGTGACAAATTCGTTGAGCCATTTTCTGCTTAATTTCATTGTTCCCACACTCCTTTCTTAAAACTGTTCCAGGAAACGGATATCATTTTCAAAGATCAACCGGAGATCCGCAATTTTAAAGCGGCGCATTGCGGTGCGCTCCAGGCCGATTCCGAAGGCCCAGCCGGAGTAGACCTCCGGGTCGATCCCGGCCATCTGCAGAACCTTTGGATGCACCATACCGGCTCCAAGCATCTCAATCCACCCCTCGCCCTTACAGGTGGGGCAGCCGGCGCCGCCGCATTTGTGGCACTGGACGTCCATTTCACAGGAGGGTTCGGTGAATGGAAAGTGATGGGGGCGGAATCTGGTGACGGTATGCTCCCCATAGAGCTTTTTCACCACTGTGTTCAGCGTCCCCTTCAAATCAGCCATGGTGACGCCTTTGTCAATTACCATCCCTTCCACCTGATGGAACATGGGGGAGTGCGTGGCGTCCACTTCGTCTTTCCGGTAGACGCGGCCGGGGGCGATGATACGGATGGGCGGTTTCCGGCTGTCCATGGCGCGGACCTGCATCGGGGAGGTCTGGCTCCGGAGCATCACACGGCTGTCGGTATCGAAATAGAAGGTATCCGACCAGTCGCGGGAGGGGTGGCCCTCATCGGCGTTCAGACGGTCAAAATTGTATTCCGCCAATTCCACTTCCGGCCCGTCCAGGACGTCAAATCCCATGCCGATGAAGATCTCCTTGAGTTCATCCAGCGCAATATACATCGGATGGCGATGCCCCATTTCCAGACCGCTGCCGGGAATGGTCACATCGACCGCTTCCGACCGAAGGCGTGCCTCCAATGCTTTGGCCTCGAGCGCGGCCCGGACGCGTTCCAGCGTCTGCTCAATGGCGGCGCGCACTTCGTTGGCGGCCTGGCCCATGATGGGGCGCTCTTCGGCAGAAAGCTTTCCCATCTGCTTCAGGACGGCCGTCAGTTCGCCCTTTTTACCGAGAAAACGAACCCGCAGTTCCTCCAATGCGGCAGAATCTGCAGCCGCTTCCATGGCGGACAGCGCTTCCCGACGGATCGTTTCCAGCTGTTCCTTCATACCATATCTCCTTCTTTCAAGTATCCAAAAGATCATAAAAAAAGCTTTCCTCCCCCAAAGGGGACGAA
>JAHZEF010000145.1:0-3060 GCA_019422005.1 Clostridiales bacterium | reverse complement strand
CATGGCAGACATCGTTTTCCGCCGGATTTTCTCAAGCTGGTCTCTCATATCATATCTCCTTCATACAAAATCGACAAAAAAAGGGCTTTCCTCCCCCAAGGGGACGAAAGCCATGCTTCCGCGGTACCACCCGCAATTCGCCTAACAGCGCGCTCATGCCGTTAACGGAGCTACCCGGCACGCCCTACAGCCGATGGGGTTCAGGCGGCGGCTCCCGGGAGAAAGCCTGCAATATCCGGCAGAAGACGGTTTTCAGCAGCTCCGTCCTCTCTGTGTCTGCCAGTCTGATATGCGGCGGCCCGGTCATCGCTTTTATGCTATCTTTCGCATTCTACCACAGTTGCCTTCCGGTTGCAACTATGAAATTGACGGTTTTCAGAAATTTCAGTATACTATATCAAAAAAAGCGGATGGAGGATGCTGTCATTGCAGATCTATGAGACGTCACAGGCATTTGTGGATGCGCTGCTTCCGATGCGGGACAGGGAAGCGCATAAGGGGGATTTCGGGAAAATTTTACTGCTGTGCGGAAGCACAGGCTTTACCGGTGCTGCGGCCCTGGCAGCCAGGGCCGCCCTCCGTACCGGAAGCGGATTGATTTTTCTGGGGGTACCGGAGGGAGCCTATCCGATTCTTGCAGCAAAACTGGATGAACCGATGGTGTTTCCGCTGCCGGATGACGGATATGGCCGTTTGTCGGCCCGGGGGATTCCGGAAATCCTGTGGCGTCTGCAGCAGTGCGACGCCTGTTTGTTTGGCCCCGGTTTGGGGCGTTCCCCTGAAATCTGGAAGATTCTGCAGGCTGTGATGGAGGCGTATACGGGACCGATTGTTTTGGACGCCGACGGTCTAAACGCCGCCGCAGGGCATATAGATATACTGCGCGGAACGGGTTGTCCGATGGTGCTCACGCCGCACGAAGGTGAATTCGCGCGCCTGGGCGGCCTGCTGTCGCTTGGACGGCAGCAGGCGGCGGAGCGCCTCGCAGCGGAAACCGGTAAGGTTCTCCTTCTGAAAGGGCACCGCACCCTGATCACAGACGGTGAGACGACTTATATCAATCAGACGGGAAACCCCGGAATGGCGACAGGCGGCAGCGGAGACGTTCTGTCCGGGATCCTGACGTCGCTGCTGGGCCAGGGGCTGGAGCCGCTCCGGGCAGCGGCGGCGGCGGCCTGGCTTCACGGAGCCGCCGGGGACCTCTGCGCCGGTGAGATCGGGGAATACGGCATGACTCCCGGAGATATGATTCGGGCGCTTCCGCGACTACTGAAATAATCGGGGGGAGCTTGGTGAAGCGGATCAAATGGCTTATACTGTATCTTGCAGGCGCCGGCCTGCTGCTGTCGGCCTGCGCCGGATCACAGGACGGCGAAGTCCAGAGGGCGCTGGATTTCCGCACGTCGCTTTTGGCGTCGGAGCAGTGCACATACACGGCGGATGTGACAGCGGAGGTGGGACAGCGGGTTTACGACTTTACGCTGGACTGCTCCTATCATCCGCAGGATGACTATGCGGAACTGACGGTTGTCGCACCGGATACGATTGCAGGAATTGCCGCGGCAGTGGAGGGGGAAACCGCGCAGGTTTCCTTTGAGGATACTTCCCTGGAGTTCGGAACAATGGCCGGCGGCCGGATAGCGCCGCTGCAGCTGCCGCAGCTTCTGGGGAATGCATGGACCTATGGATATGTGGAATCCCAGGCAAAGGAACAGGACGGCTGGCTTGTAACCTACCGCGTCGGCTATGGGAATGACGAACGGTTGATCTGCACCCGGTTTGACGGGGAAATGACCCCGCTGCAGTCTGAAGTGTATTATGACGGCAGCTGTGTGCTGACGGCGGAAATCAAGTCTTATTCTGTCGGCTGAGGTGGTTCCGGAATGCCGCTGACAAGCATAGTATGAATCGGGAGCCGACCTGGCTGTATAAATTCAGTCACTGCGTGGGAGAATATGGGTAACCTCGTTACATACTCCACAAGAGGTGTAACGATGGTAAACATTTTTTTCGCGGAGTGTGAAGCGAATGGACACAAACGTAAAAAGAGGCGATATTTTCTACGCCGATCTGAGCCCTGTGGTAGGGAGTGAGCAGGGCGGTACAAGGCCGGTCCTGATTGTGCAGAACGATACCGGCAACAGGCATTCGCCGACGGTGATTGCAGCCGCCATCACCAGCCAGACCGGGAAAGCGAAGCTTCCGACGCATATTGATCTGGCCGGACACGACGTTGGACTGACCAAGGATTCCGTTGTGCTGCTGGAGCAGATCAGAACCATTGACAAGCGGCGGCTGCGGGAACACATGGGCAGGCTGGACGATGAGCTGATGAACCGGGTGGATTCTGCCATTGCGGTGAGTTTTGGCTTGCACGATCAGACTTTTTAGGGTATAATCATTGTATCGTTGCTGCAGACGTTTTGGAATTGTATGCAGCGATTGGGAGACCGACGTCCCGCCGCCTGTTCCGGAACGGGACGGTGGATCCCCGAACCTGTTGCCAATGCCGAAACAAAGGAGCAGCCCATGAGCCGAAAATATCTGTTTATTAAAATTCTGGCGGCCGCCTTGGTGATTACGACAATTGTTGGACTGTCTGCCGTAGCGTACGGCGCCAATACGTCGTCGGATCCGCTGGTGTCGCTCAGTTATCTGACCGGAACCTATAAAACCAGCCTGCTCAGCGAGGTCAACACTGCCATCACGTCGAAGCAGAAGCAGCTTTCGGCGGAGTTTTCACAGCAGATTTCCGATCTGGAGGCCAGCGTCGGGACGCAGACGCCTGCGCCGGCGGAAAACGAGTTTGAAACGGTGACGCTGTCCGCCGGCCAGTCCGTATCGGTCTCAGCCGGCGGGGAAGTCCTGTTCCTGTCTGGTACGGCGTCCGTGGATACAGCGGTGCTGACCGATACCACTGCGGGCAGCAGCGTGCTGGCCGGAGGTGCGCTGACGGCGAACCACCTGTATATCTCATCCGGCGATGGAACAATTTTGGCGTCCGGCAGTGCAAAGCTGTTGGTAAAATAATCCGGAATATTGCTGCGCCTCCCGCATAGA
>JAHZEF010000144.1:5378-5609 GCA_019422005.1 Clostridiales bacterium | reverse complement strand
CTCTCGTCGATTTTCGTATACACCACACTGATGGGAATTCCGTCAGACAGCGTCGTATCCGAATAATACTTGGCGTGGGTCTCCGCAATCGGCAGATAATAGGTCAGCGTATCCGGATTGGCCGCCAGAGCGTCACTCTGCGGGTACCCCTGGGTATAGGTATACATGGAACCCAGGAAGTTTTCATACGTACCGGTCTGGAACTGATCCAGCGCCACCGGTTCCAGGCCC
>JAHZEF010000144.1:0-5368 GCA_019422005.1 Clostridiales bacterium | reverse complement strand
TCCTGCAATACTCCACATAGGCATAGTATGCACCCAGCGCAGTCCAGTGATGATCCGTCCGAAAATAGATATATTCATCGGCATGTTCCCGCAATGCAGCATATGCGTCCACAGTCAGCACCTGATCGCTCATAGCGGCATAACAGGCGTCGATCATATCCTTCTGCGAATGCTGTCCGGTATGGAAGCTCTCCGGGGAATAGAACTCGCCGGAATTCGGCGTAACCAGTGAAATCGTGCGTACGTCAGGCCCCATGGCCGCCGCCAGATTGTTGATCGCCCCGGCGTAGGATTCAATCACCGCCCCGCTTGCCGTCGGAATATCCATGGCATTGTCGCCGACCACGATGAACGTCCCGATCGCGGCCGCCTGGCTTTCGTCCGGAAGCGCAATTTCCGGATCCCGGCGCTCCTCCTCCGGCGGCGTATCCGGATCCCCCTGCGTCCCGTCCGGCGGCACATCGCCTTCGGTTCCGCCCGGCTGCTCCTGCTCCCCGGGCTTGTCATTGCCGCTGAGCGCATTTTCCACATCGTGCAGGGATTCTCCTCCCTGCTCCGCTCCGCCGTTGAAATCAATGGCCAGATAATTGTTGTCGCCTCCGGAATAATAATAGAACTGGTTCAATTTCCGGTTAAGCCCCAGCAGCTGCTCCCGAAACGGGAAGGTATCGGTATAATAGGCTTCCAGTTCCTGCACATAAGCGCCTTCCCACAGGGCGCCCCAGCTGAAATCCGGTTTGGAAGCCAACTCCCTGTTTTCCAGCAGCGATATCGTCGGATCTTTGTCCACCAGAGACAGGATGCCGACCGCAAGCATCAGCGCCAGCAGGGAGCCAAGCAGGCCAAGATATAGCTTTTTCATCGTCCCGCCCCCCTAGAATCGGAAATACAAAAACGGATTGAAGCTGGATCCCACCAGGGAAATGGTGGCCAGCAAAAGCAGCAGCAGATCAAAGACATAGACCACGCTGATATAAACCTTCCGCTTCCTGTGCTCCCCGGGCCGGTCGGCACAGAGGCCGCCGAACAGCATCCCCAAAAATCTCGGAAGCTGCGTGCTGCCCAAAACGCAGATGATCAGAAGCGGCAGATTGTTCAGGAGCGTAATGTGAATCTGCCCGTTGGTGAAGCCTGCCCCCTGCACACCGAACAGGACGCCCAGCGTCTGGCCCAGCCGGCCCATGTCGGTACAGTAAAACAATACCCAGCCGAGCACCACCAGCAGGAACGTCCCGATCTGGCGCAGGACGCCCGGAATTTTTGCCAAAACGTTGGGAATGTGTTTTTCAATGTACAGCAGCACGAAAAAGTATAAGCCCCAAAGTACAAAATTCCAGCTGGCGCCGTGCCACAGGCCCGTCAGCATCCACACCACCAGCATATTGAAAAATTGGCGCTTCCGGTTGCCGCCCAGCGGAATGTACACATAATCGCGGAAAAATGTGCTCAGGGAAATATGCCAGCGCCTCCAGAATTCCGTGATGGAACGGGAGATGTAGGGAAGGTCAAAGTTTTCAGAATACCGGAAGCCAAACACACGTCCGAGGCCAATGGCCATGTCCGAATACCCGGAAAAGTCAAAATAGATTTGGAAGGTAAACATCAGGATCCCCAGCCAGCCTCCCACTGTCGTCAGAGACGCCAGATCGCCGTCAAGCATCTGGGAAGCAACCTTGCCGGCATAGTTTGCAATCAGGACTTTTTTGCCCAGGCCGATGCAGAACCGGGTCACGCCGTAAAAAATACTGGAAAGATTGATTCTGCGCGCTGCAATCTGCGGCTCAATCTCTGAATACCGGACAATCGGCCCGGCAATCAGCTGCGGGAACAGGGAGACATACAGCAGAAAATCCCGATAGGACCTCTGTACGGACACCTGCCCCCGGTAGACATCGATGACATAGGACAATGTCTGAAAAGTATAAAAGGAAATTCCGATCGGCAGCACCACGTCCGGCACTTTGAGGGAAAGCCCCAGATGGTTCAGATTCTCCACCAGAAATCCTGCATATTTAAAGTAGCCCAGGAGGCCGAGATTCAGTACGACCGAGGCCGCCAGCAGCAGTTTGGCACGGCTGCGGTTCTCCGTATCCCCAATCCAGCGCCCGAACAGATAATTCATCCATGCCGAAAACAGCAGAAGGATGACATAGACCGGCTCTCCCCAGGCATAGAAGAACACGCTGAAGATCACCAGAACCCAGTTTTTGTAGGAGACAGACGGCCGCAGAAAATACAGCAGTATGCAAATCGGCAAAAACAGGTACAGACATGTTAAACTTGAAAAAACCACTTCCAGATTCTCCCACTTTCTGATTTACATAACGATCCTCTTTATGCTATCAAACCAACTGCGGAAAAGCAACCTGTTTTTTTCTTTTTTCCAATATTTTTTCAGGGCAAACCGGAGAAAAAGTTACAATCTGATGACATCCCTCTCCTCAGCCGGCGGCGCATAACTGAACAGATTGCAGGATATCGTACATTGACAGGATTTTGCACCGGCTGATATACTGTTAACATAATGATATATATATTGAACGAGGGAATCCTATGGGCCATTATATAGAAGCGCACAACGTCTGCAAGGTCTACACCGCCGGCGCCATTCAAACGCAGGCGCTGCACGATGTGAATTTCACCGTGGAAAAGGGTGAAATCTGCATCATTGTCGGTGCATCCGGCGCCGGCAAGACCACGCTTCTGAATATTCTCGGCGGAATGGATACGCTGACCTCCGGCTCTGTCCTGCTCGACGGGCAGGAGATTTCCAGTTATAACCGCCGGCAGCTGACGGCTTACCGCCGCCATGACATTGGGTTCGTCTTTCAGTTCTATAATTTGATTCCCAACCTGACCGCACGGGAAAACGTGGAGCTGGCTTCCCAGATCTGCCGGGATTCCATGGACGCCTCAGAAGTCCTGCGCCTGGTAGGCCTGGAGCACCGTGCCGCCAACTTTCCGGCGCAGCTGTCCGGCGGTGAACAGCAGCGCGTCGCCATCGCCAGAGCCCTGGCAAAGAAGCCGAAGCTGCTGCTCTGCGACGAACCGACCGGCGCTCTGGACGATGCCACAGGCCGTGCTGTCCTGCAGCTGCTGCAGCATACCTGCCGTCAAACCGGTATGACCATTCTCATCATTACCCACAACAAAGCGCTGACCGCCATGGCCGATCGCGTGATCACCATCAAGAGCGGAACCGTTGCCTCCATGTATCGAAATGAACACATTACGCCGGTAGAAGAAATAGACTGGTGACGCCATGCTGAAAAAACTCTGTCTTCGGGACATCCGCAGTTCTCTGGGGCGCTTCTTTGCCATCGCTGCGATCATTGCCCTGGGGGTCGGGCTGTTTGCCGGGCTCCGCGTGTCCAGGGACGCCATGGTTCAGACCGGCGGACAATACCTTCAGGATTTTAAGCTTTATGATTTTCGCCTTCTGTCCACTCTGGGGTTTACCGCAGCGGATGCGGAGGCTTTCAGCAAGCTGCCCGGGATCCGGGAGGCCCGTGGCTCCCTGTCGCAGGACGTGCTTTATCAAACGGAAGACGGCTCCGACCTTGTCATCGCCATACATACGCTGCTTCCCGACCTCAACGTTCCGGATCTTCGGGCCGGCCGAATGCCTGTTTCATCCGATGAATGCGTGCTGGACGCCGCAGCGTTCGGCGAAGACGCCCTCGGAACATGGCTGACCCTCTCCGCTTCCAACGACACGGATACGCTGCAATTGTTTTCTCACCGCGCTTACCGGGTCGTCGGCCTGGCGGATTCCCCGATCTATATCAATTTTGAACGCGGTAGCACAACGCTCGGCAGCGGCTCGGTCTCCTGTTTCGGATATCTGCTGCCGGAGGGTTTCGACGCGGATTACTGCACGGAGCTCTATTTAACCCTCGAAAACAGCGCTCCCGCTTATTCCGACACCTATGATAAGCTGGCGGAGGAAGCCCGTCCCAAAGTTGAGGCGCTTCTTTCCAGCCGCGCAGCGCTGCGCTACCAGACGCTGCGGGCGGAGGGCGGGGACAAGCTGTCCGACGCCCGTGCAGAACTGGAAGATGCCCGGGAGCAATATGAAAACGGGAAGCGGGAGGCAGAGGAATCGCTTGCAGCCGCCTGGGATCAGTTGGAGGATGCACGCCGTTCTCTGGACGACGGTTGGGCAGAGCTTGAAAACGGGCGCACAGCACTGGATGCGGAAACCGCGTCTGCGGAGGCGGAGCTTGCAGAGGCGCAGCGGGCGCTGGAGGACGCACGGGCCGAATTGGAGTCCGGCGAGGCCGCATATCTGGAGGCCGGCCAGGAACTGGAGCGCGGCGAGGCAGAATATGCCGAAGGCCTGCAGGAGTATGAAAACGGGCTGGCCGCATATGAGGACGGAAAACTCCGCTGCGATCGCGGCCGCGCCGATTATGAAGTGGGATACGCCGAGTATCAGGACGGTATGGACGCCTATCGCAGCGGGCGGGACCGATATAATCGCGGTGTGGAAGAATACGAAAAAGGGCGGCAGGCCTACGAGACGCAGCGCGCTCTGTTTGAAAGCCAGGTTCCGGACATAGAAGCGGTCCGAACAGCCGTGGAGGAAAACCGTGAACAGGCCGAAGCCGCCCGCGAACCACTGAACGCACTGTTGACATTGCTTGTCTCGCAGCTTTCCGATCCCGGTATCCGCGATATCGCAGCGCTGACAGAAGCCCTGCGCAGCGACGAAACCGGTACTCTGACAGCAGCTGCAGACCATATCCTCTCCCAGCTCTCCCAGCTGGATCCGGCTGTTCCGGCAGACACCGCTTCCCTGCTGGCGGTCTGCTCCATGCTGGAGCAGTATGACCAGGGCGTTGCAGCGCTCGCAGCATACGATCAGCTGGAGAATACGCGGATTCTTCTGGAAGAAACCTCCAGGCAGCTAAACTCTGCCAGTGCCGCGCTCAGCGACGCGCGCGCAGAACTGAACAGCGCGAAAAAACAGCTGGAGGAAGCCAGAAGCGAGCTGGAAGAAGCTGAATCCCAGCTGGAAGACGCCTGGGCTGAGCTGGAAGCCGGCCAGGCGGAGCTGGACGAGGCCCGCGGCGAACTGGACGACGGATGGCGGCAGTATCGGGAAAGCCGTGCAAAGCTGGACGACGGGTGGCAGGAATATCAGGATGGCTGCCGGGATCTGGAGAACGGGCGGCAGACTCTGGAGGAGGAGACTGCGTCTGCGCGGCAGAGGCTGGCGGACGCCGAGGCGGAGCTCCGCACCGGAGAAACAGAGTATGCAGACGGCCTGAACGACTACCAGACGGCAGAGTACGACGCGCAGCGGGAGCTGGAGGACGCCGCCGCACAGATCGCCGAGGGGGAACAGGCGCTGAAAGACGGTGAA
>JAHZEF010000143.1 GCA_019422005.1 Clostridiales bacterium | reverse complement strand
TGGTCCGCGCGGTGTCGGCCGTGGTCAACGGCGGCTATCTGCTGGAACCCTATGTGGTGGGGGAAATTGTGGACGACGAAGGGAACGTCGTGCAGAAAAACGAACGCACGGTGATCCGCCAGGTGATCAGCGAGGAAACGTCCGCCACCATGCGCGAACTGATGGAGGCTGTGGTAACCACCGGCACGGCGCAGAATGCGCAGGTTGTAGGATATCGGGTGGGCGGCAAGACCGGCACGTCGGAAAAGATCGACGTCTTTGATGAAAACGGCAATCTGGTGGACGACAAGATCGTTTCCTTTATCGGTGTTGCGCCGATCAACGATCCCAAATATATTGTCCTGGCGGCGCTGGATACGCCGTCCACCTCCACCGGCATTTACATTTCCGGCGGTATTATGGCGGCGCCCACAGTCCGTGATATCTTCACGGATATCCTGCCCTACCTGGGGGTGGAGCCGGATTACACCGATGAGGAAATCAGCAAGATCAACGTGACAGTGCCGAATGTGCTGAATCTGACGGAGGCGCAGGCCTCGGCGGCGCTGAAGGACAAGAGCCTGACTTACCGGGTTGTGGGGGACGGCGCTGTGGTGACCGACATGATCCCGGCGCCGGACGCGGAAGTCCCGGGCAGTTCTGAAATTATTCTCTACATGGGCGCGGAAAAGCCGACTGATCAGGTTGAGGTTCCGGACTTTACCGGCATGAGCGTACAGCAGGCCAATCAGGCGGCCGTCAACAACGGGCTGTACCTGCAGTCCAAGGGGACGGATCAGAACAGCAGCGCCGTCAGCGTGACGTATCAGGATATCCCGTATGGAACCAAGGTCAATCGCGGCACTACGGTGACCGTTGAATTTACCGATCACAGCGCGCAGGATTAAGGCGCGCCGCGGGTATGCAAAGGAGACTGGTCGTATGAAATTATCACAGGTCCTGGCCGGCGTGGAGCTCCGTGAGCTGCATGGGGATCCGAATCTGGAGGTCCGGGGCGTCAGCTATGACTCGCGCACCACACAGCCGGGAGACCTGTTTGTTGCAGTGACCGGGTATGCGGCGGACGGGCACAGGTTTATTCCCATGGCGCTGGAAAAGGGCGCCTGCGCCGTGCTGTGCGAGCATGCGCCGCAGGCGGACGTCCCCTGTGCAGTGGTGGAATCCGCCAGGGCGGCCCTGGCCCGGGTGGGCGCCAACTGGTACGGGCATCCGGCGGAGCATATGACGGTGATCGGCGTGACCGGCACCAACGGAAAGACAACGGTGACCTATCTGCTCAAATCCATACTGGAGCAGTGCCTGGGCGCAAAAGTGGGTTTGATCGGCACCATTCAGAATATGGTCGGCGAGGAAGTGCTGGAGACGGAGCATACCACGCCGGAAAGCTTTGAATTACAGGGGCTTCTGGCGCGTATGCGGGAAGCTGGCTGCAGCCATGTTGTGATGGAGGTTTCCTCCCACGCGCTGGCGCTTCATCGGGTGGACTACATTCCCTTTGAGGCAGGGATCTTTACCAACCTGACTGAGGACCATCTGGACTTCCATAAAACCATGGAGGCGTACCGGAGAGCCAAGGCGATTTTGTTTACCCGCTGCCGGCGCGGCATCATCAACCTGGACGACAGTGCTGCGCAGCAGATGATCTCCGACGCCGGCTGCCCGGTGCTGACCTACTCTGCGCGCGGCAGGGCGGCGGATCTGCACGCGGAACAGATTGCACTCGAAGCCGACCGCGTATCCTTCCTTGCGAAGGCCGGGGAGGCGCAGCAGGAAATCCGGCTGGGAATCCCGGGCGGCTTTACGGTCTACAACGCCCTGGCGGCGATCGGCGCGGCGACGGCGCTGGGCATGCAGCTTCCGGAGATTGCGGCGGCCCTGTCCGGCGCGCGCGGCGTAAAAGGCCGGGTGGAGGTCGTGCCCACGCCGGGAAAGGAATATACGGTTCTGATTGACTATGCCCACACGCCGGATGGGCTGGAAAATGTGCTGCGGGCTGTACAGGGGTTCTGCAGGGGCCGGGTGATTGCCGTGTTCGGCTGCGGCGGGGACCGGGATCCCATGAAACGGCCGATCATGGGCCGGATCGGCGTGGAATATTCCGACCTGGCGGTGATTACTTCCGACAACCCCCGTACGGAGGATCCCAATGAGATCATCAGGCAAATTACTGCCGGCTTTGCGGGAACGGAAAAGCCCTACGTGGTGATTGAGAACCGGCGCGAGGCAATCCGCTGGGCAATGGATCACGCGCAGAAGGATGACATTATTGTCCTGGCCGGAAAAGGGCATGAGACCTACCAGATCCTCGGCACGGTCAAGACGCATCTGGATGAGCGGGAAGAGGTGGCCGCTTATCTGGCCGGAGACTGAGCATGGGAACGGCCTGCGGCCCGGAGCGGGGCCGCGGAACAGGAGTATTCCGCCGCGCAGATGCCCCGGCGGGCGGATTCTGAGAACTGCTGCAGCCCGCTGCAGCTGAACGGCGGCGGGCTGAAAGAGATAGGAGCGGACGCAAATGAAACCGACAAAACTGAAGCAGATTGCCTTGTGGTTCGGCGGGGAACTGGACCCGCCGTACCATGAGATTGAAGTGGCGGGCGTATCGACCGATTCCCGGGAAGTGAAGCCGGGGCAGCTGTTTGTGCCGCTGGCCGGCGCCCGGGTGGACGGCCACAATTTTATCCGCCGCGCCATGGAGAACGGCGCGGTCGCGGTATTGAACGCGAAGCAGCCGGCCCCGTCCGGCATCCCGATGATTCAGGTGGAGGATACGCTCCTGGCGTTCGGCGCCATTGCCGCGGGGTATCGGGCCTCCATGCCGGCGCAGGTCCTGGCAATCACCGGCAGCGTGGGCAAGACCACGACGAAGGAAATGCTGGCGGCTATCCTGCAGCGCCAGTTCCGAACCGTTTGGACAGAGGGCAACCATAACAACAATCTGGGGCTGCCCATGTCCGTTATGGATATGGAAGCGGATACGGAAATTGCCGTTTTGGAGCTTGGGATGAACCATTTTGGGGAGATGTCCTATCTGACCAAAATTGCACGCCCCAATATGGCGATTTTTACGAACATCGGGACCATGCATATTGAACATTTGGGCTCCCGTGAAGGGATCCTCCGGGCTAAGATGGAGATTCTGGAAGGGATGAACGATGATGCGGTGGTGGTGATGAACGGCGATGAGCCGCTGCTCTGGAATCTGCGGGATACCATGCGGTTCAGGCATTACTATTTCGGCATTGAAAACATCTCCTGTGATGTGCGCGCCGTCAATATCCGGACTGACGACAGCGGCGTCCGGTTTGACGTGGCCGCCTTTGGAAAGGAGTTCGAGGTTTTTGTGCCGGCCAACGGCCAGCACACGGTTTACAACGCGCTGGCGGCCGTTACGGCGGCGATGCTGTCCGGCGCAACGCCGGAAAATATGGCGGCAGGCCTGGCAACCTTTGAGAATTCCGGGATGCGGCAGAAGATTTATGAGAAGAACGGCTACACCATTCTGGAAGACTGTTATAACGCTGGCCCGGAGTCCATGGAGGCGGCGCTGAACGTTCTGGCCGAGCGGAGCAGCAAGGGCCGGCGCATCGCGGTTTTGGGCGATATGCTGGAGCTGGGAAGCAGCTCCATGGCGGAGCACTACCGGATCGGGCGGCTGGCCGTGGGCAAGGCAGATCTGATTTTTGCCTACGGCGTCAACGCCACCCGTGTGGTCACGGGAGCGGTTACCGGAGGAATGAATCCGGCCCGCGCCATGTATTATGATGAACAGGACCAGTTGATTCACGAACTCAAGGCCAAGGCGCAGCCGGGCGATACGCTGCTGTTTAAAGGCAGCCGCGGCATGAAGATGGAGCGGGTACTGCAGCTGTTCCTGAAAGACGACTCGCTGGATTGAGCGATCCAAATCATACTTCGGAGGAAATCTCGAATGAGCATTCTGCAATTGGAGCAAGTCTGGCAGCCGCTGCTCAGCGCGGCAGTTGCGTTTGTGGCTGCGCTGCTGCTGGGAAAGGCGGTGATCCCGCTGCTGCGCGCCATGAAGGCGGGACAGTCCATCCGGGAGGTTGGGCCCAAATGGCATAATACCAAGGCGGGGACCCCAACCATGGGCGGCGTGATCTTTATTGCGGCTGCGGCGATCGGGATGATCGCCTGCGGCTGGAAGCAGATGCTCCAGGGCCGTTACGAGCACCTGTTCGTTTTGGGGTTCTCCGTCGTGTTCGGCCTGATCGGCTTTATCGACGACTATGTAAAAGTCAAGAAAAAACGCAACCTCGGCCTGACGGCCCTGCAGAAGTTTGCGCTGCAGCTGGCGGCTGCGGCATGCTATCTGGCGCTGCTGCGCTGGAGCGGGCATCTGACCAACGATCTGTATCTCCCGTTTTGGAACCGGACCGTAAGCGTCAACTGGGTTGTTTATATGATCTTTGCCATGTTTGTGATTGTCGGCTGCGTGAACGCAGTCAATCTGACCGACGGGATTGACGGCCTGGCCACCGGCGTGACCATGCCTGTAATGGCGTTCTTTGCGGCGACGGCGGCGATCTGGAGCATCTTCCGGGAGAGCGGCCTGAGCACGCTGGCGCTGTTTCCGGCGGCGCTGTTCGGCGGGCTGGCCGGCTTCCTGGTCTATAACTTTCATCCGGCCAAGGTGTTTATGGGCGACACCGGCTCCCTTTTCCTGGGCGCTGCGGTCTGCGGCATGGCCTTTGCCATGGATATGCCGCTGATTCTGATCCTGGTCGGACTGATCTATATCATCGAAACGCTGTCTGACATTCTTCAGGTGGCATATTTTAAAATCAGCCACGGGAAACGAATTTTTAAAATGGCTCCGATCCACCACCATTTTGAAATGTGCGGCTGGAGCGAGGTCAAAATCTTCACGGTGTTCACCCTAATCACTCTGGCCTGCTGCGTAACGGCGTTCTTTGGCGTGATTGGGCGGTATTGACCGGCAGAAGCCGGAGGAGGGTCCATGGAATCTGAGAAACTGCAGCCAAAAGAAAAAGTAATCCTGGATGAACGGGGTATGCTGGATCTTCCTTTTCTGATCCTGACGGTGCTGCTGGTGGCCATCGGCGTGATTATGATGTTCTCCGCCAGCTATGCCCGGGCCTATTCTGAAACCGGAAATTCCACCGCTTATTTCGCGCGCCAGGGCGGCTTCGCCCTGGCCGGAATTGCCATCATGTGGGTGGTCAGCCGGCTGAATTATCAGATCTGGCGCGCCTTGTCCGTGCCGATTATGGCCGGCGCCGTCCTGCTGCTGATCCTGGTGCCGCTGATCGGCAGGGAGGAAGGCGGCGCGACCCGGTGGATCGTCCTGTTCGGCATCAATTTTCAGCCTTCGGAGATCGCCAAGCTGGCGGTGGTGCTCTGCTTCGCTGCGATGATCTCGGTTTACCGGGACCGGATGCAGACGTTTCGATACGGCGTCCTGCCGTTTGTGGCGATCCTGGCCGTCATTGCAGGGCTTCTGATCCTGGAACCGCACCTGTCAGCCACGCTGATCATTCTGGCCACCGGCGCCGCCATGATGTTCCTGGGCGGGACTAAGCCGAAGTGGTTTATTGCGCTGGGTATCGTGGGCGTGGCAGCCGTTGTAATTTATTTGAAAACCAAGGGT
>JAHZEF010000142.1:292-5692 GCA_019422005.1 Clostridiales bacterium | reverse complement strand
AACGCCCGGTTGTCTTTCAGGGAGGAGTAGAGAACCCAGACGACGGGAAGTGTCACGATCACGCCCCACACAATCAGGGCCAGTCGGACAATCGTGCGCAGGGACCCGCTTTGCATCTTTTTCAGCATGTTTTACCCTCCTCATTCCGCCATACTGCTGCGATTCAAAACCCGGTTGCAAAGCAGGGAAACCACCATGGTAATGATCATCAGGATCACCGCTGCAGCGTTTGCATAGCCGACGCGGTTATTCTGCAGGCCCATTTGATAAATGTAGAGTCCCATCACCTGGGATGCATTGTCCGGCCCGCCGTTGGTCAGCGGCATAATCAGCGCATAGCTGCCGGCCAGCGTCTGGTACAGGATTGTGACAATCACGAATTTCATCTGGTTCCAGATCGCCGGCAGCGTGATGTGGATAGTCTGCGCCCATTCGCCTGCGCCGTCCAGTTTCGCCGCCTCATACAGCTCGCTGGGCACATTATTGATTGCTGCGATCAGCACGATCATAAAAAAGCCAACTCCAGCCCAGCTGGCGATGAAAATAATGGAAGGCAGAACCGTCCCGTACTCTCCCAGCCATGCGTGGGTGGCGCCGTCCAGCCCGATCAGCTCCAGAAATCCATTCAAAAGCCCAATGGACGGGTTGAGCACAAAGGACCATATGGAGGTAATGATGATTACCGACAGCACATTCGGCAGGAAATACAGGAAGCGGTATGCCGCCACCTCTCTCCTCCGAAGTCTCAGGCGTGTCAGTGCAATGGCAAAAAACACCGCAAGGCCGACAATCAGGATCTCTTTCCCGATCACGATCAGAAAGTCGTTCAGAACCGCTTTCTGAAAAATGCGATCCGACAGGATCTGGAAATAGTTCTTCAGCCCCACAAATTCCATGGTGGGATTATATTGGTCGAGAATGAGAAATACTAGAAAACTGATCCGGATGGAATCGATCAGCGGGAGCAGGAAAAACAAGAGATACAGAAGGAACGGCGGCAGTGCGAATACAAGCATAAAACTGATCTTCGAGCGTCCAAGCCTGGCAAACCCCGACTTCCGGGGCGCGGACGCGGAAGATTTCAACATTCTTTTTTTCATTTCGCGCTTCCCCTTACACCGCGTCCGTACATGGAAGGGGGCAACAGGCCGCTGCCCCCTTCCATGGCGGATGATTCAAAAAAACAGCATTCGTCTCAGGATTCCATATTCACCGCCGCTTCGTAGATGCGCTCGCAGGCTTCCTCCACGGTAATGCCGCCGAGCGTGATGGCGTTCATTGCATCGGTAAACGCCTTTTCCACATCCGCAGGCAGGTTGATGGGATTCTGCGGGAACGAGTTGATGGACGGATCGGAGATTTTGCTGATCACGTCTTTTGCAACCTCAGATATGTCGAGGTTGGACGCGTCCATCTTGACAGACGCAGGATTGCCCGTCAGGGCGACAAAGTTCTCCATGTTGGCGTCGCGGTATAAGTACTCCAGGAAGGCCAGGGCCGCCTCTGGATTCTTGGCGTCGGCAGCGATGGCAACGCTGGTGCCCTGGGGATTGATGGTCATGGGGCTGGAGGCGTCCTGCAGCACGCTTGCCACAAACCGCATCCGGAATCCCTCGGGAATATCCTGCTTCATTTCGTTCTCCAGCCACAGGCCATTGGGGATCAGCGCCGCTTCATGGTTGAGCCACGCCATCTGAGAGCCGGTATGATCCAGGGCCACTGTACCGTTCATCACATAGCCGGCGTCGACCATGGATTTGTATTTTGTGAGAATGGCCTTGAACTCCTCGCTGCGGTAGACCTCGGGGTCCTCGCCGGAGGCGACCTTATTGAGGAATTCCTCGCCGTAGTCCGCGCCCATGGCCGGCTGCAGGAAGCCGCGCGTCAGATAGTTGGCATAAACGCCGGTATAACAGAACAGCGGGATTCCTTTTTCCTGGAATTTTGCGCCGGCTTCCATCAGCTCATCGTAGTTGGTGGGCACTTCAATCTGATTTTCCTCGAACAGCGCCTCGTCGTACCAGACGCCCCAGGTGCTGAAGAACAGCGGCGCACGGTACAGCTTGCCGTTTTCGGGGCACAGCATGCCGTCAATCAGTTTATCCTTGATCGGCTCGCCCGTGATTTTGTCCGTGGCCGTCTCAAACCATTCCGTCAGATCCATCAGCTTGCCGTCGGCAATAAACTGGTCCACCGGAAGGTTGCCGCCGCTCAGATACACAAAATCAGGGGGATCGTCGCCCATCCAGCGGGTGTTCATCTGCTCATTCACGGTGGCACCGCTGTTGACAATGATATTCAGATCCGGATTCTCGGCCTGGAAGCCGTCCAGCGCATCTGTCCAGATCTGCTCACCGAAGCCGTCGGTCACGATCTGCACTTCAAAATCACCGGTCAGGCCGACACCGGACCCCGTTTGGGTGTCCTGGGGATCCTGCCCCTGCTGCACATCGTCCGTCTTGCCGTCTGCGTCGGGCGCCGACGGGGCGCAGGCGGTAAACAGCATGCACAGCGCCAGCACCAGCGAGAAAATACCCATTACTTTTTTGAAACCTGTCTTCATCCTATAACATTCCTTTCCAATTTTAATTCTGAGGGGCTTTTCTGTGCGCCGGAGAAATCACCTCCCTGATTTTTGTAACATACCTGCCAATCGCTGCATATATGCGAGGGCTCCGCTGCAGGACGCCCGCCCTGCAGCCGGCCCGGGAACCGCTAAATACGCCGGAATGTGCCGCTCTGCGCGGAGGCCCTGGCCGCCAGGCACATCTTTGCGCTCAGAATCCCTGCGCTCAGCGGCGCATGGGAAATATCCCTGCCCCGCATCATCTGAATAAAATTCCAGGCCAGGGCGTTGTCGCCGCCGCCATGCATCATGCTGACGGTGTTCATCTTGTATGTCTCTGCAACATCCTGGTGATGGCGAAAAACCTTGATCTCATCCGTATACCAGTCGAACTCCAGCGTGCCTTCATAGCCGAGGAATCTGGCTCCGCGCCTGGCAGCCCCATTCCGGGCGAAAAAGTTCTGAGAGTAGCAAACATGGACGCCGGAATCATAACGGACAATGGCGCTTCCGCAGTCCTGATCTCTCACATCTTCTGCATAGCAGCAGAAGTCCCCCTGGATTTCCTCGCCGGTGCAGTGCTTCATCACAAACGGGCTTTCCAGGCAGGTTTCATATTCCGGGCAGTCAGGGCACCGCTGGCCGGCCGGCCGGTCTCCGCGGAACACACGCCTGGCGGAAACGGCACAGACTTCGACCGGCGTCTGCCGCAGGATACTGTTGATGTAGTCAAAATCGTGCGTGGTTTTCTGCAGAAACAGCCCGCCTGTCTCCCGCGTATCCCGGTACCAGTTGTGGTAGTAAACGCCGCCATAGGGGACGTTGTTCACCGCCTGAACCTGCTCCACCGTTCCGATCCGTCCGGAATCAATGATTTCCCGAACAAGATTGGCCAGAGGCGTCATCCGGAGCGGAAAAGAAACCAGAACCGGGCTGTCATATCTGCGCCGGGCGTCCTCCAGCAGGGCGACGTCGCCATCGCAGACAGCCACCGGCTTTTCCAGAAAAAGCGGGACGCCCCGTTTCATGACCTCGACGGCGAGCGCCGCGTGCAGGCTGCACCGCGTGGAGACAATCACGCCGTCCAGCCGCTCCTGATCCAGCATTTCCTGCGCTTCCGTATAGAAATGTACCGTATCCGCAGGAAAGCCGGCGTCTTCCACCCTCTGCCTGACCCGTTCGGATTCCGGATCGGCCACTGCCGCCAAAACAACGCCCATATTCTGGCGTGCAAAAGCTTCCATCAGCCTGCCTGCACGGGTCCCATACCCGATTACCCCTAATTTCATCCGTCGTCTTCCTTCCCCGGCAAAAATACCGAACCACTGCCGCCCCGCGGAAACATCCCGAAGCGCGGCTGCTTCCAAAGCATGCCGGCATGCCTTATTGCGCTTTCGGCGCGGCCTCCCGCTCCCCGGCCGGCGCGGCCTCCTCTTTCCATACGGGAGCCAGCGTGCCTCCCGCGTAAAAGTCGCCCTCCTGTACCCACTGGCACGGATATGTTTTGGAGCCATTTTGGATGCTTTCCATCAGCTGCGCCATGCCCAGGTTGATAAAATCGCCATAGCAGAACGTGGACAGCTGCGGCTGGGACAGCTTCATCAGTTCTCCCACGCCATAGCCCAGCAGGCTCACCTGCTTCGGCACAGAAACGCCGTTATCCCGGAGCCAGGCCAGCGCCCCGAACTGGATGGTGTTGTTGCTGCACAAGGCTGCGGTATACGGGATGCCCAGATATTTCATCCGGGCGGCCAGTTCCTGGCCGTCTTCCCGGCTGCTCGCCTGCACCAGCGAGGGATTGAACGGGATTCCCGCCGCTTCCAGCGCTGTACGATAGCCCTCCAGAAGATGCCGCTGCTGCGGATACTTCAGGTCGCAGCACCAGAATGCAATGTCCCTGTGGCCCAGTCCAATCAGCTTCCGCGTCATTTCCCGGGCTGCATAGGCCGCGTCGGGGCTGCAGCAGTTGGGAACATTCCCGTCCATTTCGGAAAACACCACATAGGGGATCCCCAGCTGCTCCACGCGCTCCAGAACCGTCCGGTCCAGCAGGGAGAAGATGACCAGGCCGTCCGCGTCGCCGCTTTCAATATATTTATAAAACCTCCGCAGGGAGCGCTCGGTATTGCTCACATTCAGATACACCATGTTATAGCCGAGGCCGCCCAGGTAATCGTCCACCTCGTTGATGACATTATAATCCGTGGTATACGCCTGCCGGCTATTCACGTCGAACAGCGCCGCACAGATTTTCCTGGTCACGCTGCCGGTGCTGAGCGGATATCCCAGCTCCCTGGCCGCCTCGAAAATACGCTTTTTGTTCTTTTCCGACAGTGTACACTTGGAAGACTGGTTCAGCGCCAGAGAAACTGCCGTGCGGGAAATGCCCAGATAGTCCGCAATATCCTGCTTTGTTACCGCCACAATACCTCTCCTTTCATAACGATCGTTATTTTTCTTATACTATACCATCCCGGTTTATCACCGTCAAGTTATCCAATATGCATTATATACACAAAATTTCCAATAAAAATTTGTTCAATCAGATAGTATTTAATAACTATCGTTTTTTTATTTTCAAAAAATCTTGATTTTTTATAACGCAGTGTTATAATCCGAACTATCAAAACGCAGGAGGGATCTTTGCGATGGATCAAGTGAAACTTGGATTAATTGGCCTCGGCAGACGCGGTCTGACACTGATTGATTCCCTGGCCGTGATGAAAGACGTACAGGTCACAGCCGTCTCAGACCGTTACCACGATCGTATCACAGGCGCCCAGGATAAGCTCGAGTCCCTGACCGGCATACGGCCGGAAGGATCTGCGGATTAT
>JAHZEF010000142.1:0-260 GCA_019422005.1 Clostridiales bacterium | reverse complement strand
CTGAACAATCCCGACATTCCCGCCGTGATCATTTCCACCTCCTGGAACACGCACGCCCGGATTGCCGTGGACGCCATGCGGGCCGGCAAGTATGTGGGCCTGGAGGTCGGCGGCGCTTACGACATTGA
This sequence comes from Clostridiales bacterium, assembly GCA_019422005.1. Taxonomy (GTDB): domain Bacteria; phylum Bacillota; class Clostridia; order Oscillospirales; family Oscillospiraceae; genus Avoscillospira_A. Next base: position 132 of record JAHZEF010000142.1, on the reverse strand, counting down.
GGATTGCTGGGAGCTGGTGCGCACCCACGAGGCCACCGGCTCGCATCTGATGATGCTGGAAAACTGCTGCTATGGCGAATCTGAGCTGGCTGTTTTAAATATGGTAAAAAAAGGATTGTTTGGCAAAGTGGT
>JAHZEF010000141.1:3054-5730 GCA_019422005.1 Clostridiales bacterium | reverse complement strand
TAGGTGTTCACCCAAATGATAACACTGCAACAGTTTGGCTTAAAGCAAAAGACTTGATAAAACTTATTCAGAAACACGGAAATACGGTAAATGTTGTTCAGATATAGCTACAGACAAATTCTCATTTGCACGAGGGTTTGGGATATTCCCAACTAGCATAAATTACTCTTACTGTCGCACGTGAGATAAAGTGGTTTTTACGGAAAGGGTACCCCTTTCCTATGCTTGCTACGAAACTTTTTGTAGAGAAATAGAAAGGAAAAGGATAACCTGAACAGATAGCAGCTTGCTTTGAAATACTACGCAGTTAAAGGGGATTTTTGAGAAAAAAGGCATAAACACCTTACTCTATCGGATTTAATGCCTGTAATACCTTTCTTACAAGGCTTATTGAGCCTCTAATGCGTAACATGGAGGGCAAAAATATCATCTTCTGTATTTGATGCTTTTTTACCACCCTTGCTTACAAATCCAACCTATACGGAAATATGGAAAATTATATCGAGATACGGGAAAAGTCTTGTAAATCAAGCCTTTTTCATCACTGTTATAAATACTTGTAAGAAGTTATAAGACGATATCCGTCTATAAAATCAATAAAAAAATAACGCCGTTCCGAAGCTGCACAGCGCCCCGGAACAGCCTGCATCCGGCCGGATCGGTCTATTGCGCAGACAGCCGCACGCATCCGTACGCCCCGCGCCGAAGCGCTGAAACAGCTGCGGACTGCGCGGCCGCTTCCGACGGCTTTCCGCGGAACAGCCGTCAGAAGTCCTCAAAATACCGGTCAAACAGAGCGTCTGCCTGACGCTGCAGCGCTTCGCAGTAGTTGCGGTATCCGTTCAGCAGGAATCTGGCGTCCGGCGTAAGCGCCGCACCGCCCCCGTGACGGCCGCCCGTCGCGTAATTCAGGAGTTTGCGGCCCAGCGCCGCCTCGCAGTTTCTGACCATCGTCCACGCCTTGGAATACGCCATATTCATGGACTGCGCGGCAGCACGGAGAGACCGGTGCAGTTCCACCCGTTCCAGCAGTTCTGCAATCCCCGGCCCAAAGCATTTCTCTTCCTGATACAGCCGAATGGTCAGCTTCGGATACAATTTCTTTTTCATACGGTCAGTTTAGCACGGCGGCAGTGCACCGTCAAGCCGCTCCCGGAAAAAAGTCCTGCCGACCCCGGCATCCTGTCCGCATCTCTCTTGACCTTTTGTATTACAAGTGTTATTTTTAGTAAAGAATCACGAAAAGAGGGATTACATGCTGGTCATCATCCGCGGCGCAGGCGACATTGCCACCGGGATCGCCCTGCGCCTGCACCGTGCCGGCCTGCAGGTGGTCATGACAGATCTCCCGCAGCCCACGGCAATCCGCCGCACCGTCTGCTTTTTCCAGGCCATTGTTTTGGGGTCCTGCACAGTGGAACAGATCCGCGCCGTCCGTGCCGGAGGGCCGGAAGAGGTGAAAGACGCGCTGTCTGCCGGCTGTATACCGGTACTGGCCGATCCGGACGCCGCCTGCATCGCCGCTCTGCATCCGGACGCCGTCGTGGACGCCATCCTGGCCAAGCGCAACCTGGGCACCTCCATCACCGACGCGCCGGTTGTCGTCGCCGTCGGCCCCGGCTTTGAAGCCGGAACGGACTGCCACGCCGTTGTGGAAACCATGCGCGGCCACTATCTGGGACGCGTAAACTACAGTGGCTCCGCATTGCCCAATACCAACATCCCCGGCCTGATCGGGGGATATGCAGGTGAACGCGTCCTGCGGGCGCCGGCCGACGGCGTATTCCATGCCTGCCTGCAGATCGGCGACCAGGTTCAGGCCGGCGACGTGGCCGCCACCGTGGCGGACGTCCCCATGGTCTGCACCATCGGCGGCATCCTGCGGGGGCTGCTGGCGGACGGCACGCCGGTTCACCAGGGTATGAAAGCCGGGGATGTGGATCCCCGCTGCGAGCTTCAGCACTGTTACTGCGCCTCGGACAAGGCCCTTGCCGTGGGGGGCGGCGTCCTCGAGGCCATCCTGCACCTGAGCGGCGCCCTCCGCAGCCCGGCGGGATACCGGCTGCTGCCGCTCCGGTACCATCCGGATCTTCTGGAACCTGCAGCCGCCTGGTTCCACAGCCGCTGGGGCGTCCCCCCGGAGGCATACCGGGACAGTATCCGGCAGTGCCTGGGGCATCCGGAGCAGATTCCCCAGTGGTATGTCGCGGTGGATCCGGCCGGAACCATCGCAGCGGGCGCCGGGCTGATCGCCAACGATTTCCATCCCCGGCCCGACCTGACGCCCAACGTATGCGCACTTTATGTGGATCCGCCGCACCGCCGCCGCGGATTGGCCCGCCGTCTCCTGAACGCCATTCGCGCGGACGCTGCGGCCCTGGGCTGGGGGCAGCTCTATCTGATTACCGACCACACCGGGTTTTATGAAGCCTGCGGCTGGAGCTTTTTGGACAGCATCACCGACAACGAGGGCCGCCGGTGCCGGGTATACACCGCCGCAGCTTTGCCTGCGTGCAGAATGGAGGACATATGGAACAGGACATCAAATTGACCAAACTGGCCGACTGTGCAGGCTGCGGCGCCAAAGTCGGCGCCGGCGTGCTGGCACAGCTGCTGGAGGGCATCCGGGTTCGCCGCGATCCCAGGCTTCTGGTGGGGTTTGACAAATCCGACGAC
>JAHZEF010000141.1:0-3044 GCA_019422005.1 Clostridiales bacterium | reverse complement strand
ACGACGCTTCCGTATATCAGATTTCCGATGATCTGGCGCTGGTGCAGACTGTGGATTTTTTCCCTCCGATCGCCGACGATCCCTATCTGTTCGGCCAGATCGCGGCCACCAACGCGCTGTCCGACGTCTACGCCATGGGCGGCGAGCCAAAATTGGCGCTGAACATCCTGTGCGTACCGGAAACCATGCCGAAATCCGCGGTTCATGATCTGCTGCGCGGCGGCTATGACAAAGTCTATGAGGCCGGCGCCATGATTACCGGCGGCCACAGTATTTTCGACAAGGAGCCCAAATACGGCCTGGCCGTCACCGGATTCGTGCACCCGAAGCGGATTCTGGTCAATGCCGGCGCCCGCCCCGGCGACGTCCTGTTTCTGACAAAGCCTCTGGGGATCGGCGTTCTGACCACAGCCGCCAAAGCCGATCTGTGTTCAGAGCCGTCGCTGCAGACGGCCCACCGTCTGATGACGACGCTCAATAAGGCAGCCCGGGATGTCATGGTTCAGTTCCGCGTCCATGCCTGTACCGACGTGACAGGCTTCGGCTTTCTGGGGCATCTCTATGAAATGGTGCAGGGCAGCGACACTGCAGCCGAGATCTTCCCGGACGACATGGATCTGCTGCCGGAAGCGCTGGAACTGGCCCGCATGGGAATCCTTCCGGAAGGCATGTACCGGAACCGCACCTATGCAGAAGCGGCTGTGGATCCCGGCAGTACGGAACTCGCCAAGCAGGATCTGCTGTACGATCCCCAGACCGCCGGCGGCCTGCTGATGGCGGTAGACCCGGCCGATGCGGACGCGCTGTTCTCAGCGCTGCAGAAAACCGTTCCCAGCGCGCAGCGCGTGGGAACGGTGCGGGAATACGGCGGCGGCCGGCGCATCAGCCTGCGCTGACGGCGGCAATGGCCTCCAGCGCCGCATCCACATCCTGTTCCGTGTTGAACCACCCCAGGGAGAAGCGTACCGTCCCGCGCGGAAACGTTCCCAGCGTTTTGTGGGCAGACGGCGCACAGTGAAGGCCGCAGCGGGTCAAAATTCCAAATTTCTGCTCCAGCCGGTCGGCCGTTTCGGCATTGTCCGCCGCCGGAAAGTCCAGGCTGATCACGCCGACACGCCCTTCCGCCGTGTCCGGGCCGACCAGCCGGACGCCGGGAAGCTGCCGGACGCCGTCCAAAAAGCGGCCGGTCAGACGCCGGTCATGCTCCGCAATCCGCTCTATGCCGACCTCCTCCAGAAACGCCAGCGACGCCTCCAGGCCATAGATCCCCGGAATATTGGGCGTCCCGGACTCGAAGCGGTCCGGCATATAGGACGGCTGGAATTCTGAGTCCGAAGCGCTGCCGGTCCCTCCGGTGACAATCGGCGTCAGCTGCCGGGCAAAAGACGGCTCCAGAAGCAGCGCGCCGATGCCGGAGGGCCCCAGAAGCCCCTTATGCCCGGGGACGGAAAGCGCAGAAAGCTGCAGCGCCTGAAAATCCAGCGGAATATGTCCGGCCGTCTGGGCAGCGTCCAGGCAGAACGCGATCCCCCGCTCCCGGCAGAAGCTGCCCACCGCAGCCGCATCCTGAACCGTCCCCGCCACATTGGAACCGTGCGCCAGCATCACCATGCGGGTATTGTGCCGCACCAGGCTGTGCATCGCTTCAGGGTTCAGCCGTCCCGTGCCGCCGCAGGGAATCCGCTCAAACGTCACGCCGCAGGCGGTCAGCGCCTGCAGCGGGCGCATCACCGCGTTGTGTTCCATGGAAGAGACCAGGCAGTGATCCCCCGGCTTCAGGAAGCCGCGCAGCAGCTGATTCAGCCCTGCGGTGTTTCCCGGCGTCAGCACCACATGCCCCGGATCCCCGAAATGAAACAGCCGGCAGAGCCGCTGCCGCAGCAGCAGCGTTGTCATCCCGGCTTCCTGTGCCGGGCCGTAAACCGAGCGGTTGATGGTGGCGCCCACCCGTTCCAGGTATTCCGACATCCTCTGCGCCACCGCCGGCGGCTTTGGAAATGATGTGGCCGCATTGTCCAGATAAACCCATTTCATAAAACATGCTCCTTTTCCGTCCCAATGCAGACGGGCTGAAAAATTGGCCGGTTTGATCCGCCATATACCCAGTCTTTGGAATCAGTGTAGCACATTCCCCGCGCAAAGTAAAACATCAGATCATCAGGAGGGAAACCATGCTTGATTTCAATCTGCGGCAGCTGGAAGTTTTCGCCGCAGCTGCAGAATATGGCAGCTTTACAGCAGCCGCGCAGGCACTGTATCTGACCCAATCCACGGTCAGCGCACACATCCAGACACTGGAGCGGGCTCTTGAAACGCAGCTGTTTACGCGGGACGTCCGGAAAAAAATCTGCCTGACCGAGGCCGGCCGCATCCTCTATCCGCAGGTGCAGGAAATTCTGGAGCGCTGTCAGGCGCTCCATGCGGCAGTGCATCCCGACGACCTGCCGGCAGTCCTTTCCCTCGCCGCCTCCACGGTTCCCTGCAAATGCCTGCTGCCGGCTCTGATGGCCGATTTTCTGAAACGCCGGCCGGAATGCCGCTATCTCCTGAAAAAGGGCGACAGCGCGCAGGTGCACCGGTGGCTGCTCGCACAGGAGGCCAGGATTGGCTTTGTCGGGGCAAAGCTGGAACCGGCGCGGTGCCGGTATTACCCGCTGCTTCGGGACAAGCTGGTGCTTCTGACCGCCAATGACGAGCATTTCCGCAGCCTGCAGCACGCCGGCGTCCTGGGCCGGGAGCTGCTCACGGAACCCATGGTGGTGCGGGAAGAGGGATCCGGTACCCGCCAGCGCTTTGACGCCTATCTGGAGCGCATCGGCTTTGACCCGCAGGCGCTTCGAATCGTGGCCCGGATCGAACAGCCGGACGCAATTCTCAGCATTGTAGCCTCCGGTGTCGGCGTGACGGTCTGCTCAGAACTGGCCGCCCGTGAGCAGCTCTCCTCCGGCCGTCTGCTGGCATTTGAGCTGGATGCCGGAAGCCTGTATCGCGAGCTTTATCTGGCAACGGAACAGCATGCGGCTCTGACGCCGCTGGAGAAATCC
>JAHZEF010000140.1:5523-5786 GCA_019422005.1 Clostridiales bacterium | reverse complement strand
TATTCCAGTTGCGCCGCTTGCTGGCCGGATAAATCTTCGCCGCGTTGTCCAGCCGCATCCAGCGCAGCCTTTGCTGTTTCATGAAAGCACCTCCGTGCAAAACCGGTCAATATCCAAATAGTCCTGTTCCGCCTCCCGGACATGATACAGGATATAGGCATGCCACATGCCCGGCGCAACGGTCAGCCTGCTGCCGCAGCCGGCCAAGAGCAGCTTTTCATGAAGCCGCACCGCATCGTCCAGCCTGACCTCGTCGCCTCCTG
>JAHZEF010000140.1:0-5513 GCA_019422005.1 Clostridiales bacterium | reverse complement strand
CTCGGCTGGGCCGGCTCGTCGGTGCAGCATGCGGCATAGTAGCGCAGCCGCTCCCTGGTCATGGAGGGATCCGCCTCCCGGTTGGCCTCATAGGAGGCGCCGGACTCGGTCAGGTCACTCCAGGGAGAAATCGCAATCAGGCCGGCCGGCAGCGGCATCCCAAGCTCCTTCAGGCGCAAACACAGGCAGTAAATCAGCCCGCCTCCCGCCGACTCCCCCGCCAGTACAACCTGCCCTGCGGAAAATCCGCTGCGCAGCAGATGGCGGTACGCTTCCAGCGCATCTTCCAATGCTGCCGGGAATGGGAACTCCGGCGCCAGGCGGTAGGCAATACAGAATACGCTGCGCCGCGTTCCGGCCGCCAGCGCCGCTGCAAACCCCCGCGCATATTCCAGATCCCCTCCCACATAGCCGCCGCCGTGGAGGTACAGGATCACGCCGCCGCGCGCCGCTTCTTTCGGCGCCGCCCACAGCCCCGGGATCCCGCCTGCCGCTTCCTCCCGGTATTCCACATCCGCCCGGTGCTGCCACGCCATCAGCTCTCCCAGGCGTTCCTGCCATTTTCTGGCCGTTTCAATGGAGCATCCCGTCGTAAACGGCTTCAGCAGTTCCAGCTGCAGCCGCAGCAATTTGGTTGCAAATGTCATCCCCGCATCTCCTGTCCCCGGGCGGGCGTCCGCTTCCGCTCCCTGTCCGGCTCTTTCCGCCGCCCCGGCTTTCCGCCTTGCGGCAGGATTGATTATAACATACTTTCCCGCTTTCGCCTATCCGAAATCCCCTTTCGTCCAAGGCGCCCCTATGCCGCATCATGCAGCGCAGTATGGCGGATCTCCGGCAGCAGATTGACAAATACGCGCCGCCGGATTATAATTCCCAAAAACAATCCGGCCGGTCGGCCCGCTTTGGAATGGAGGCACATCATGGGCAGAATCTACACATCCGCCGATCAGTTGATTGGCAGAACGCCGCTTCTGGAGTTCACTCATCTGGAAGAAGCACAGCGCCTGAACGCCAGGCTGCTGGGCAAGCTGGAATATTTCAACCCGGCAGGCTCCGTCAAGGACCGGGTCGCCCTCGCCATGATCGACGACGCAGAACGGAAGGGGCTGCTGCAGGCCGGCTCCGTTATCATCGAACCCACGTCCGGCAACACCGGAATCGGCCTGGCGTCCGTGGCGGCGGCCCGGGGCTACCGTCTGATCATCGTCATGCCGGACACCATGTCTGCAGAGCGCCGTCAGATTATGAAGGCCTACGGCGCCGAACTGGTGCTGACAGACGGAGCGCAGGGCATGAAAGGCGCCATCGCCAAAGCGGAGGCGCTGGCCCGGGAAATTTCCCACAGCCTGATCCCCGGCCAGTTTGACAACCCCGCCAATCCCGCCGCACACCGCGCATCCACCGGCCCCGAAATCTGGGAAGATACCGACGGCGCCGTGGATATTTTTGTGGCAGGCGTGGGCACCGGCGGAACCATTACCGGCGTCGGCGAATATCTGAAATCGAAAAATCCCGGCATCCGCATTGCGGCCGTGGAACCGGCCGGTTCTCCGGTTCTGAGCAGGGGTACGCCGGGCGCGCACCAGCTTCAGGGGATCGGCGCGGGATTTATACCGGCCGTGCTCAATCCCGCGGTTTATGACGAGGTCATCACCGTCACCGATGTGGACGCATTCGTCGCCGGCCGTCAGATCGGGCAATGCGAGGGGATCCTGGTCGGCATCTCGTCCGGCGCTGCCGTCTGGGCCGCCGTCGAACTGGCAAAGCGGCCGGAGAATCAGGGAAAAACCATTGTCGCGCTCCTTCCCGACACCGGCGACCGGTACCTCTCCACGCCGCTCTTTGCAGGCTGAGCAGCGCGCCCATGGCGCAGAGCCGGCAGCCTCCGCGTGCTGCCGGCTCTGCGCGTCTCTTCCGCCGCCTGCTGGACTGCGCGCCCGCTTTGCCGCTTTGAAGCCTTTGCCGTCCCTCCCTGCGCCGCAGGAATTGCCGGGCAGCCGGCAGCCGTTCCGGGCCGGCAGGCGGCAGGATCCCCTCTGCGCTCAGGAAAGGCAGGGAAAGGGCCTTTTTTCATATTCTGCGCCCAGCGCGCGGATATAATCCTCCAAATCTGCAGCGGACAGATAGGATTTGAGCAGTTTCTTTTCTTCCGGGGTAAGCAATGCGTAAAGGCGCTTTCTCAAATCCAGATAATCTTTCACCACATGCGCCGTATAAATGCGGCTGACCTGCAGCGCAATGACCAGCAGATGCTCCGCCCGGAAAAAGTTCTGAAAGTATGGAGTACGATTGACCGAGTTGTTGCCCAGTCCCAGCGGAAGGCTGTGAAGGCTGTTTGAGAACAGATTATAAACTGCAGATTCCATCTGCTCCTGCAGGATATGCGGAGATTTCATTTGAAATGCCGGTTTCCGTCCCGACGTTATTTGGGCCTGTTCCCTTGCAGAAAGTGCCGCGAACTCCGGAAACCTCTGAAAGCGCCCCGGGGCACCCTCATAATACCAGCGGTTGATCTGCGCGCAGAAGCAGTCCTGTGAGAATCCGAACTTGCCCGTAAGATCCATTTCATTATAGATTTCATTGAGCACCATGATTTCCGCCCGCAATTCCACATGATCCGGGCTGATTTTTCTCTGCGCCATATGAAAATAGAGATTGGCGGTTTCCATAATGCTGCGGGCCGCGCTGGCAATCAGGGACACATCAAGCTCCTGCGCCCCCTGCTCGGAAAGGACGTCGGTCAGGCGCAGGATCGAGTGGTCATGCAGCAGCATCTTTTCCACCATTTTTTCCAGCAGGATCGTACGAAGCGCACCGGCGCGCCTGGCCGCATGGATGATTGATATTTTCCTGCTGAACGCGTAGAGCGTTCCCAGTTTTGCAAGGCTGTCCTGTAAAATACCCATATGAATCCCCCCTGCGGCTGCTGTTACCAAAGTATACCATAAACAGCGAAAAAAATCGACAGGTTCCCAGGGAAACCTGATGCGAACATCCTCTCCGGTCAGATCAGGAGTGGCCTGAATTTCCGGGTATGCGGCAGGGCGGGCAGTGTTTTTTCCATATCATCCCGGATACTGCCAGCGCCGCCGATCAGATAGCCAAAGGCGCAGCGTGGCCGCTTCATCACCGGGGACGGGACTGTGTTTCAAGCCTACCTGCTTGATGTGGGGTGGCTTTAAGACTGGAGGCGGCTCCTATGGCGAGGAGGAGGATAAAAGGCCACGGCATGGGGATACCCGTCCATGGGATGGACACCCTGGCCCGTGTCCTGCTCCCGGAGGTACAGGCATTTTTCGAGGACGGGAAAGGGCAGCGGGAGTTTGCAGAATAGAAAGCACATCAGGAACAGAACCAAACAAAGCAGAACTAAGGCACAAGGCGGGAACATCTGTAACCGATGCTCCCGCCTTGTTGATATGATACCTAAAAAGTAGACAGTGAAAAATAGGACACCTTGCAACTCCAAGATGCTGCGGATCGCATGAACTACCTTTGGAGCATTGCGCTGACCAGTCAAGATCTTATACATGTATCCGCCATCCATGTACATCCCAATGGGCTTAATTTGATCTTCAAGCCACCTCTGCGTTTTTCCACGTTTCAAAAGTTCCGTTTTTACGCACAAACCAAACGACGTAAATTTGCATGAATCCACAAAAACGCCCACTTCCGTACATTTATTGTTGACATGTACGGATTGTCGTACTACATTAAGGATACCAGCCAACATCTTATATACGGCAATCCGTTCTTTATGCCCCCATAATAGCACGGTATTTTTTATAAATCAAGTGATACGTACGGATTTCCGATCATTCGGCATTTCGTACAAATTTCAAGGGGATCATTATGTGCAAAATGTACGGAATTATTGAGGGACTTTGCAGTGAGCGTGGAATCAAGCCGGGGAAACTATGTGCAGACCTTGGCATCAGTCGTGGGATCATGGGTGACTTGAAGGCGGGCAGGACGAAAAAACTGTCTGCAAAAAATATCGAAAAAGTATCGCGGTACTTTGGAGTTCCGTCGGACTATCTGCTGGGAGCCACAGAAGCAAAAAAAGCACCCACCGAGGATGGTGAGCACAAAATAAGTGAAGAAGATATCAAATTGGCCTTATTCGGTGGTGATGGCGAAGTGACAGACGCCATGTGGGACGAGGCACAGTTTGCCATCCAGCTGATTAAAGAAAGATATAAGCGAAAGAAGGATGCGAATGAATGAGATGTTTCGTATTGCAGCAAATGCCGGTATCCGGGTGGAATATTGTCGTTTGCCGCTTAACGAATCTGTTTCAGCTCCCGATCCAAATGGCGATTTTATTCTGATGGACTATTCGCTGCTGTATGCATCTCGGCAGGAGCGTGTCCACATGGCCCACGAATTAGGCCATTGCTCCACAGGAAGTTTCTATAACCGGCATACCCCGTTTGACGTGCGCCAGTGCCATGAAAATCGCGCCGATAAATGGGCCATCGCTCAGCTCATCCCAAGGAATAAGCTGAATCGCGCACTTTCTGATGGCTATACCAAGATTTGGTCCTTAGCCGAGTATTTCAATGTGACAGAAGAGTTCATGCGAAAAGCCGTTTGCTGGTACACTTACGGGAATTTGGCGACGGAGTTGTATTTTTAGAATGAGGGGAAACGAGAAAGATGGGAAGTCTGAAAACTAAGGGAAATATGAAGATGAAATGTCCCAAAAGTATCTTCTAAACTTCAATATGGATTAGAGTAAGCTGTAAGCGGAAATTGCAAAATAAAGAGGAGAGTACAAATATGATATGCCCAAAATGTAAAGCGGATGGTTGCCAGGCTATAACAGAAACCAGCGGAAGTACAAAAGGGTTCAGCGCAGGAAAGGGGTGCTGCGGCATCCTCATGCTTGGGCCATTCGGCTGGCTTTGCGGATTATGTGGTATGGGAAAAGGAAAAACCGAATCAACTACATATTGGATTTGTAGTAATTGTGGTCATAAGTTTAAGGCATGAAAAAAGATGATATTTGGCGCCTTTCTATGGAGCTAGGCGAAAAATTTGGCTGCCATCAGATACCAGAACGCAGTTTCACCATATTTGGCTATCAGTTTCCGCTCTGCGCCAGATGCACAGGTATTTTAGCCGGTCAAGCATTGGCAATTTTCACCCCATTGGTAAAACTATTGCCAAAATCAAAACGAATATCGCTGGCAGCAATCGTACCAACGGCTGTTGATGGCTTCACCCAATATATGAACCTTCAAAAATCTAATAATCACAGGAGGTTTGCCACAGGTTTGATCGCCGGATTTGGTATGGTAGCTTTTTGTAAGTGTATCTTAACCAGAAAAGACAAATAGGCGGGAAAGTATTCCATTCAACGAAGCATTAAAACGGAAAGCCTAATGACGAAAACATTATGGCGGTGCGAAGATTGAGAGAGAAAAGCAATCCGCTGGAATAGACGGGAATTATAAGTGTAGCACAGCCCTTGGAGAGGGGCTTTAATAACTACTACTCTATAATACAAG
>JAHZEF010000014.1 GCA_019422005.1 Clostridiales bacterium | reverse complement strand
CCGACAATGGTGAACGGCGTACCGCCCAGCTTCAGCGTCTGCCCCAGTGCCTGGCCGCCGAAATATTCCCGGTTGAGGTAGCTTCCGACCACGCACACTTTATTGCGCTTGAGCATATCCACATACTGCAGGCCGCGGCCCTGCTGCACCGTATAGTCCTTGATCAGGAAATAATCTTCGCTGACGCCGGTGACCGAGGTATAGGAGGGCATTTTTGTGCCGATCTTCACAGAGGTCTGCATGGTCACCGTCGGCGAAATCCGCTCCAGGTATTCCGGATTCTCTTCGACGATTTCATACATCTGATCCACCGAAACCGTCCGCCCGCTGCCGCGGCCCATGATGCTGACCGAAAGGGTGTTGGTCCCCATGCTCTCAAACTGTTCCGTCATATAGATCTGCATGCCGTTCCCCAGGCCGACAATTACAATCACAGCCCCAACGCCGATGATAATTCCCAGCATGGTCAAAAAAGACCGCATCTTGCTGGCACGTATGTTGGAAAACGCCATCTTAAAGGATTCCAGGAAATTCAAAGGGCGGCACCTCCCGTCTCACCGGGCGCCGCGGCCCCCGGGATCACAGCGCGGACAAACGCCCGCGGGTCCGTGGCCGGGCCGTCGTAGACAACGCACCCGTCCTCCAGACGGATGATCCGCTTGGCCGTCGCCGCAATCGAATTATCATGGGTGATCAATACCACGGTATTGCCCTGGTTGTTCAGCCCCTGGAGAATATTCAGGACCTCCCGGCCCGTCTTGGAATCCAGCGCGCCGGTGGGTTCGTCCGCCAGAATCACCGACGGCATGCCCACCAGGGCCCTTGCAATGGAGACGCGCTGCTGCTGCCCGCCGGACAGCTGGTTCGGCCGGTGCTTATACTTGCTTTTCAGCCCGACGCTCTCCAGCGCGTCCATGGCCCGCTCCCTGCGCTCCCGCAGCGGCACGCCGGCATACATCAGCGGTACCATCACATTTTCCAGCAGCGTCAGCTTCGGCAGCAGGTTATACTGCTGAAAAATAAACCCCAGCATTTTATTGCGGATCTCCGCCAGCTGATTCTTATTCAGCCTGCCCACATCCTTGCCGCCCAGCAGGTACTGCCCCTCGCTGGGGACATCCAGACAGCCGATGATATTCATGCAGGTGGACTTGCCGGAACCGGACTGGCCCACAATGGCCACAAATTCGCCCTGGTCAATCCGCATGGAGATCTTGTTTGCCGCAATGACTACACTGTCGCCCATGTGATAAATTTTCGAGACTTCTTTGAACTCAATCAGAGGGGTATTCATCAGTATCCGCCTCCCGGTCCTCCGGGCCCCGCCGGCACTTCCGCCGTGGAAACGACTACGCCTCCGCCCTCCATCGGGTATCCGAAGAAGCCCATGCCGCTGGCGACAGACTTGATATAGGCAATCTGGTCGCCTTCAGACAGGCCCGAGGTAATCTCGATATAGCTATCGTCGCTGTTGCCGACGGCAACCTCCACATACTCATAGCCGGCGGGGATGCCTTCCGCATTGCCCTCCACGGCTGCATCGGGCCCATCGGTCTTCACCAGCACCTGGTTGCCGCGGCTGACCGCTTCCACCGGTACGGACAGCGCGCCCAGGCTTTCGGACACCACCACAGAGGCATCCACATTCATGCCCGGAAGCAGGCCGTTGGTTTCGTCGATCTGCACCGTGACCGGGTAGGACGTTACGCCGCCGGTCGTATTGCCGTTGATGCTGACCTTGGTGACGACGCCCTCAAAGACCTGCCCTTCCAGCGCATCCGCCGTAATCTGCACCTTTTGCCCCACCTGAACCTGGCTGATATCCAGTTCATCCACATTCATGGTAAAGGTCAGATAGCTCAGATCAAAGATCGTACACAGCTGCTTGCCGCTCTCCAGATTGTCTCCCTGCTTATAGGTCTTGTCAATGATGGTGCCGTCGATGGGGGACTGGATTGTATAGTTGTCCAGCGTATCCTTCTGGTTGTCCAGGGACAGCTGCGCGTCGTCCAGCTGGTCGGCGGCGTTGGCCACCTGATCCTGCAGCGTATCACTGGAGAGAACCACGACCGTCTGATCCTTGGCCACCGACGCCCCCTCCGCCACAGGCAGGGACACTACTTCGCCGGACACATTGGCGACCACGTTTTTCTCCGCTTTATAGGCAAATGTCCCGCTCTCGGCGCAGGCGGACGTGCCGATGGTGGCCGTCGCCTGGGTGCTGCTGGTCATGGCGCCGGGGTTGGAGACCTCAATGGTCACCATACGGACAATCCGGTTGCCGGTCAGAACCGTATCCGACGCATTGATCTTGGTCACCCTGCCGGCCAGCGTTTCAAAGCTGCCGTCCACAGTTACACTGGCCGCCTGCCCGATAAAAAAGGAAGCAGCCTCGTCTGCCGGGAACGGCAGTTCCAGAGACATGGTTCCGCTGTCCCGAACCACTGCCACAGTCTGCCCGGCGCTCACTTCGTCCCCGATCTCCACCTGCAGATCCACCACCTGGCCGGCCGCCGGCGACTTGACGTTCAGATCCGCCAGGCTTTTCTGCGCCTGGCTATAGGAGCGCTGTGCCTGGGAAAGGCTGTTCTCCGCCCGTTCCACGCCGGTCGTCGCATCAGAACTGTCCACCAGGTACAGCACGTCGTCTTTGCTGACCGTGTCGCCCTCCTCAAAATCCGCTTCCAGGATTTCCCCGCTGACCAGGCTCGTTACCGTGTAGGAATCCGCCGGTTCCAGCGTCCCGGAATAAGACAGCTCCCGGACAATGTCCCGCCTCTGCACGGTGTCTTCCGTATATGTACTGGCCGGCTGGCCGCCCCCTTTGCCCGAAGAGAACAGCCGTACCGCAATCACCGCCGCCACCGCCAGCACAAGAACTGCGATCACGATCACCTTGGCCTTTTTCTTCTTTTGCGGTTTTGGCTGCGCCGCAACGCCGCCTCCCTGGTCCTTTTGTTTCCGCAACCCCATAGCTCTGATATTCCTTTCTGGTCCGATTCCGATCGAAAGGGCAGAGATGCCCCGCCCTGTCCAAACGTATAGAATTAGAATATCATACCGCTCCGGCCGACTGTGTCAACAAACTGTGAACAATCGCCAATTCAGCTATGAATTTTTTGTTAAGCATTCCAGTATCTCTGGTAGTTTCTTCTGCATCTTCGGTGCTTTCTTCCGATGCTTGCCCCGCCGTCTTTACAAAGCGCCGCTTTTTTCATATAGTTTTCATATGATGCAGACGCCGCCCACGCCGGCGTCCCGACTACATAGCTGACAGCATAAAGGAGTTTTTATGACAAGCAAAGAACGCTGCCTGGCGGTGATCCGCGGCCAGGCCCCCGACCGCACGCCCCTCTTTCCCCTGATGATGTTTTTTGCCGCCGACCGGCTCGGCATTTCTTATTCCCGGTTCTCCACAGACCCGGGCGCCCTGGCCGAAGCCCAGCTGAATCTGCTGGAGCATTACGGCGTGGACGCCATCACAGCCTGCAGCGATTCCTACCGCATCAGCGCGGATCTGGGCGGCGAGATCGTCATCCCCGACGGAGACGACACCCCGTATCTTGCCCGGCCGCTGCTCACCTGTCAGGCCGATCTGGACCGGCTGGACCGGCGCCCCGATCCGCTCCGCTGCGGTTCCCGCATGTATGAACGGGTTCAATCCGTAGAGCAGATGGCCCGTCATGCCAGGGACGCCCTGGTGCTGGGTTGGGTGGAAATGCCGTTCGCGGAGGTCTGCGAATGGTTTGGGCTGCAGGAAACCATGATGCTGCTGTTTGACGAGCCGGAGCTGGTGCATCAGGCGCTGGACATGGTGTGCCAGATGGAAATCGACTACGCCGCAGCCCAGCTGGAAGCCGGCGCAGACATGATCGGCTGCGGCGATGCGGCGGCGTCCCTGCTGTCCCCGGCCCTGGTGGAAGAGTTTGTCCTGCCGTACGAAAAGCGAGTGGTGGAGGGCATTCACCAGGCCGGCGGCCTGGTAAAGCTGCACATCTGCGGAAATTCCCAGCACTTCCTCGGCCAGCTGGTTACCAACGGCGCAGACCTCTACAACGTGGACCATATGGTGGATCTTGCCGCGGCGCGGGACGTCTACGGCGCTGCAGGCAGAGCCTTCAAAGGCAACGTGGATCCGGTACAGAGCCTGCTGAACGCCACGCCGGCCGAGGCGGAGTCCGCCGCGCGCCGCTGCATCGAGCTGTGTAGCGGAACGCCGTTCATGCTGTCCTGCGGCTGTGAAATTCCCAAAGACACCAGGGATGAGGTCTACTTCGCTTTCGCGGACAGCGTCAAAAAATTCTGACGCCCCAGAGGCCGGCCGCTCCTGTGCAGCCCGCACCGCCCCAGCCCGCCCTGCGGGGCTTCCGGCGGGCCCGCCCCCCGGGCGGGAAGGCGCATACCCGCACAAAATGCCGAAATCCGGTTTGGATTTCGGCATTTTCGAATTTCATCCGGCACGGGCCGGCAGCGGAAACTGCAGCGCTTTTTCAGCGGACTGCGGAGTCAGTACGCCTGGCCCGGAAGCCGGTACTTTTCCAGGTATGCCCGGTACTGCTCCTCATAGTCCGCGTGCTTCTTGATTGCATGCAGATATTCATGGGTATCAAAGCTGTCGTGCTGTGTCTCAATCACACAGACGGCAATATTGGAGCAATGGTCGGAAATCCTCTCATAATTCGTCAGGATGTCCGACAGGACAAAGCCCAGTTCAATGGTACATTTTCCCGCCTGCAGACGCTCGATGTGATGCAGCTTGACCGTTTCAATCAGATCGTCCATCACCTGCTCCAGCGGCTCCACCCGCGCAGCCATGGCCAGATCATTGTGATTGAACGCGGCGACCGCGTTGGTCAGGATTTCAGAGAGCGCCAGCGTCAGCGTTTCCAGTTCCTGCATGGCATTGCTGGAAAACTGCATCTGCTTTTCGTGAATCTCCTGCGCCGCGTCCTTGAGGTTCAGCGCATGGTCTCCCAGGCGCTCAAAATCACCGATGGAATGCAGCATTTTGGAGATCTTCCGGGTGTCGCTCTCAGACAGGTCCTTGCCGGACAGCTGCACCAGATAGGAGCCAAGCTTGTCCTCATACAGGTCGATGGTGTCCTCATCCAGCTTGATCTGCCTTGCGTCGCTGTCCGTATAGTTTCCCAGCAGAGCGATGGCGTCAAAAATGGTCTGCTTGGAAAGGTCCGCCATCTCCATCGTCTTATGTTCGCACTCGGCGATGGCCACGGACGGCGTGGACAGCAGCCGGGCATCCAGGAACGGCGCGCCGTGAGGCCTGCGCTCCTTTTCGTTCTGCTTGTCCGGCACTGCCAGAACAGCCAGCTTCTCAATCAGCCTGCCGCAGGGCATCAGCATGGCCGTGATTGCCAGATTGAATACGGTATGGATCATTGCGATGGAGGCGGGATTCACTGCGCGGTCTGCAATGGTGATATCAAACAGCGCATTGGCGGCGCCCAGCAGGACCAGCAGAATCACCGTGCCGATGGCGTTCACCGCAATGTGCACAAACGCCACGCGCTTGGCGTTTTTATTGGTGCCGATACTGGAGATCATGGAGGTCACACAGGTGCCGATATTCTGCCCCATTACAATGGGAACCGCCATGGCGTACGTAATGGAACCGGTCATCGACAGCGCCTGCAGGATGCCCACCGAAGCCGCCGAACTCTGAATCAGCCCGGTAAACAGCGCGCCGATGAGCACGCCCAGCACCGGATTGTTGAATTTCACCATCATTTCAGAGAACTGCGGCAGCTCTGCCAGCGGGCTGACCGCATTTTTCATCAGTTCCATGCCGTACATCAGCACCGCGAATCCGACAAAGACTGTGCCGATGCTCTTTTTGCGGTCGCTCTTGCTGATCATCAGCATGATCACGCCGATGAACGCCACAATGGGGGAGAAGTTCTCCGGCTTGAGCATCTGCAGGAACACATTGCTGCTCTCGATCCCCGACAGGCTGAGAATCCATGCCGTCAGCGTCGTGCCGATGTTGGCGCCGAAAATCACGTTGATGGTCTGGCCGAATTCCATGATTCCGGAATTGACCAGGCCCACCAGCATCACCGTCGTGGCGGACGAGGACTGAATTGCAATGGTGATGGCCGCGCCCAAAAACAGGCTGACAAACGGATTCGTCGTCATCTTCTTGAGAAGCAGCTCCAGCTTGCCGCCGGCCATCTTCTCCAGATTGTTGGACATCACATGCATGCCGAACAGGAAAAATGCCAAGCCTCCGATGAGGGAGAATACAGCAAAAATATCCATGATCGCGCTCCTTAAAATTTTAATTCACCATGATGTATCATACCATATCCGCCGGGCGTGCGCCATCCCTTTCTGTAAAAAAGGGCGCTTTTTCGTCCGGCCGTGCAGAAATCTGTCGAATGCCGCAGCCGCGCGGGCCGCGGTCACTCATACAGCTTTTTCATCAGGCTGTAGGGCTGCGGCAGATACGTCACCGATCCAATCCGCTTCCCCTGGACGCCGTATTTCGGATTGAAACCAAACAGGTTTACATAGCGGTTCAGATCACAGCATTCGCAGTCCATGGCCTTGAGCACCTCCACCGTCGCCTTGACGTCGTCGATCGCCCGGTGGCTGTTGATGACCCTGTCCTGCAGGCCGTACGCCTCGATGGCGTCCTTCAGCTTGTGCGGATACGGCCTGCGGTCTTTGTACACGCTGAGCGCGTCCAGCATGTCCGGCTCCCGCAGGACGCCGGGATCCCCGTCCCGGCGCAGGAAATAATAGAGAAAGCTCAGATCGAAGTGGGCGTTGTAGGCCACCAGCAGCGTGCGCCCATGGCGCAGCAGCGCCATAAAGTCCCGGCACGCTTCCTTCTTGGAAATGCCCCCGGCCTCCAGCTCCACCTCGGAAATGCCGGTCAGCTGCGTAATCCTCGGATCCAGCCGCTTTCCCGGCGACAGCCGGATCAGCCGGTCATACTCGCCGGTTATGGCCGGCCCTCCGCCGGCCATCTGCACCGTGACCGCCGACAGCTCAATAATCTCATCCAGATCAAACCGCAGCCCGCTGGTTTCCGTATCCAGCACCACCAGCGTCTGATAAGTCTCAAACAGGTTTTCCAGAGGTTTCCCCACCTGCATCCCCTCCCTCAGTCTGCCTTTCATTTTACTCGGTTTTTCGCCAAAAAGCAACCTGGAGGGCAGGCAAAAGCCGCCGCAGCGGATCTCGCTGCGGCGGCCCCCGAAGCCGGTTACCGGACGGTGATCACATAGGTGTTTTCGTAGGTTTCGCCTTCCGGCAGGCGGATCATATCCCGCTTGCTCTCCAGATCGTCCACGCGTCCGTCATAGGAGGGAAGGCCGGACCACGGCTCAATGCAGACATAGGGCGCATCCGTTCTGGGCGCATGCCAGATCCCCAGGAAGCCCATCTGCGGATACTCCATGCGGACCTGCCTTCCCGAAACGGCCGACTTGAGCGTCACCGCGCGGCAGACGTCGGACAGCACCAGAGCGTCGTTGTCAAACAGGTCGTGACGCAGCCGCAGGATTTTCCCGTCTTCCAGCGGCAGCGGTTCGGCGTCCTCAGTCAGGAAACAGGCCGGGCTCATAACGATGGACATGGCTTTTGCAGGCTGTTCAAACTCCAGATACCAATCGTCAAACTTTCCTTCTCCGCCCAGAGGGACATTGAAGCCGGGGTGCGCGCCCACAGCAAATATCATTTCCTGTTCGCCGCAGTTCTCCACATGCAGGCTGGTCATCACGCTGGCGCCCACCAGGGTATGGGTGATAGTCAGCACAAAGCGGAAGGGATACTGGGCCAGGATCGCTTCATCCGGCACCAGGCGGAAGCTGATGCGGTCCTGCTCCTGCTTCACAACCGGCAGCTCCGCCGTCCAAGCGAAGCCATGAATATTCATCTCATACGTCCTGCCGCGGTAGGTATACTTCCCCTCCCACAGCCTGCCGCAGATCGGAAACAGGTTCAGCGCCCGGTCCCCCCAATATTTTGCGTCTCCCTGCCACAGGTACTCGGTACCGTCGGACTTCAGGACAATGGACTGCAGCTCCGCGCCGCGGGACGCAACCTGAACGCGGATCTGTTCATTTTCAATCGTATACAGCATGGTTACATTCCTTTCCTCCGTTTTCTCCCGGATCCTATCATAGCACAGGCCGCCGCGCTCTGCAAGCTTCTCAGTCAATTCGGTAGCCGGCGGCCCGGGCCTGCGCCGCAGAACGGCGCAGCATATCCTCCGCGGCCGGCAGCTCCCGCCGGTCCATCACCTGCAGGAAGCATCCGGACGCCGACGCCTGAAACAGCAGGATCCTCCCGCCGTCTCCGTGCATCCAGACCCCGCTGCGTCCCATCCGGAGGCCGTCCGGCGAGCGCACGGCAAAGCCGGTGCGGCAGCCGTCCCCCCAGCGCAGCAGATACGCCTCCGCAGCCGTCCCTCGCAGCGTCTGCACCGGCTCCCGCGGCAAAATCAGATCGCAGAACCGCCGGATCGTCTTCTGCTGCGGCTCGCCGCCGCGCCGCAGCACCAGCCCCTGGAACTGCGCCGGCCGGCCGCACTCAGCGGCGGAAATCGTCCCGTGCTCCGTCAGATGAAAGCCGCAGCGTCCCAGCGCCAGCAGCCATCCCAGAAGCACCCGGTCCGCACCGCAGCGCTCCACACTGAGCAGGGCCGCCCCTTCGTCTGCGCAAGCAGCCAGCCTGCCGGCATACCGCCGCATCCGTCCGGCCAAACGGAGGCCCGACTCCTCCAGCGTTTCCAGCTCCGGCACGCCGGACTGGTCAAAATTCTCATGCAGGGCCCGGACGGAAAGCACAGCCTGAACGGGCCGCTCCGGCCAATTTGTCTGAAACCGGACGGCCGCGCCGCAGGCCGCTGCAAGCCGCCGGGCCGCCTCCACCGCGGCCCGGCAGCGGTCCACCCCCGTCACGCGCGCAGCCGGCGCCATCCGTGCAACCGCCATGGTCAGGATCCCGTTTTCACATCCCGCATCCAGCACATCCCCGCGCAGCAGGGCGCGCCTCTCCTCCAGGAACGACGCAATTTTAGGGAGGCTGTCCCCATCGTATCCCATGGTCAGCGCGGCGCTCAGATCGGGATTCCGGTTTTTCAGTTCATAAAAGCCGCGATCCCCGCCGGGCCGCCGCTGCTCCATGGCGCTGCGCAGCGCCGCCGTCTCCGCAGCGCCGAACCGTTCCCGGAGCCGTTCGAACAGCGCCTCAAAGCTGTCCGCCGGCTGCGGAATCAGCGGCGCAAACCATTGTTCAGCCCCCATGCATCTCTCCTCCATCCGGCAATGCGGCCCGCCGGAACCGGATCCGGCGGGCCGTTTATGCAGCCGCAGATGTTCAGGCCGCTGTCAGCGGCGGCGATACGCTTCAATCCCCAGGGCAAGCAGATCCATCGCCCGCTCCAGGTCCTCCTGCTTCAGAACGTACGCAATGCGGATCTCTGATTTCCCCTTTCCCGGCGTCGCATAAAAGCCTTCGCCGGGCGCGAACATCACCGTCTCGCCGTGATCGGAAAAATCAGTCAGCAGCCACTGCTGAAACCGGTCGGCGTCGTCCACCGGCAGCGCCGCCATCAGATAGAACGCGCCCTTCGGTTCTTCGCAGATCACGCCCGGCATCCCGCGCAGCTTGCGTACCACGGTATCCCGGCGCAGGCGATACTCTTCCCGCGTCCGGTCAAAGTAGCTGCTTTCGATCCCATAGAGCGCCGCGGCGCCCACCTGATCCATCGTGGCGACGGACAGGCGTCCCTGGCAGAATTTCATGCACTGCTGCGCCAGTTCCCGGTTTCTAGTGATCAGCGCGCCGACCCGCGCGCCGCAGGCCGAAAACCGCTTGGAGATCGAATCCACAATCACGACGTTCTCCGCCGCATCCGGGAATTTCGCCATGGTCTGCAGCCCTTCGCCGCCGTAGGCAAACTCGCGGTACACCTCGTCGGAAATCAGATACAGATTGTGCTCCCTGGCCACATCCTTGATCATGCGCATCTCTTCCTCGTCCAGGATGACGCCTGTGGGGTTGCCGGGGTTGGTGATCAGCAGCGCACGGGTGCGGCTGTTGATCAGCGCTTCAAACTTTTCACGGCTGGCATACCGGTAGCCGTCTTCCGGCGCGGTATGCAGCGGGCGGATCACGCCGCCCGCCGCCTGAATAAAGGTGTTGTAGTTGGGATAGAAGGGCTCCGGCACAATGACCTCGTCGCCGGGATCCAGGATGGACAGCATCAGCATCATCAGCGCCTCGCTGCCGCCTGTGGTAATCAGGATCTCCTCGTCTTCCAGCGCGACATCCAGCCTTTCGTAATACTGCCGGACCGCCCGGATCAGTTCCGGAACGCCGGGAGACGCGGCATAGGCCAGCACCGGCGACGCAAATCCCTGCACCGCGTCAAAAAACGCCTGCGGCGTTGGAATATCCGGCTGCCCAATATTCAAGTGATAGATCTTTTTCCCCTGCCGGGCCGCTTCCACCGCATAAGGGTGGAACTTGCGCATGGGCGACAGCCCGCACTTTTGGGCCTTTTGCGAAATATGCATACTCATTCCCCTATTCCGTCAGCGCCATCCCGCCTGAACCGGGAGACCCGGGCCATTCCGGCGGCCCGGACGCAGCCGCCAGGGCTGCGCCTGCTTGACAGCCTGTCCCTGTTGTTTACGGTATGATTATAACACGAACCAAAGCACGTGTCCAGTTCCTTCCTCTGCCGCCGCACAGAGCAAACCGCAGGGCCCGCGCCGTGGACGGCGGGCCCTGCGAACAGTCTGTCTTTTCTCTTCCTTATTCATACCTGCCGAATTGGAATCCCGCTTCGGCAAATGCGCGGAGGTTGGCTTCCGGCGTCCCTTCAGACAGGTAGTCCGTACAGGCGAGAACAAAGCTCCCCCGCTTTTTGACGGCCGATACCGTCTCCCACACCCGCTCATATACTTCCTCCGGAGAAGCTTCCATCAGGAAGTGAATCTGATCGATGTTTCCGCTCAAAACCGTGGGCGGCCGGATGGTCTCCAGCGCCGTCAGCAGTTCCGTGTCCCCATAGGGCGGCGGCGTCAGCGATTCATACAGATCCAGATGCATCCTGTCGTACAGCGGCAGCAGGAATCTGGCGTCTCCGCAATTGTGGTAGAGCACCTTCGCCCCGCAGGCATGGATCCGGTCAATCAGCCGCATTTCATACGGCATGATAAATTCCTCAAACAGGTTCGGCCCCGCCATGGAACCGCTGGCCATATTGCCGGACAGGCTGATAAAATCAGCGCCCGCCGCAATGATCTGCTCCACCGTTCTGAAAAGCCGCTGCAGGAAGTACTCCATCAGCGCGGCGAAAAACGCCTCGTCCGTATACGGATCCATCAGCAGGTCTTCCAGCTTCCGGTATGTGCCGCACAGATTAAACACGCCGTGCACCCAGGGCCCCGTCAGGCCGTCGTCCCCGACCACGCTTCTGGCATGCGTCACCACAGAACAGTCGTACTGCGGAACCGGCGGCTGGTATTTGAGGAACTGCTCGAAATCCTCCGGTTCCCGGATAAAGCATTCCACCGGCGCCTCCACAACCTCGTACTGCGTCACGCGCCGCAGCGATTTCCGCTGCGTCATGGTCCGCTCCGGTGTTGTGATGGTTGTGATTTCCTCCCAGCTGATCCCCACGTCCCCGGTATTCCGGACTTCGACGCGCCAGGCGTCGCAGGAGAGGCAGGCCTCCTCCAGATACGCCGGCACATTGTAGTTCCGCAGCAGTATGTCAAAGCCATACTGGCGGTAGAGCGCCGCGCAGGCTGCAATCGGGTCTTCCGGCACGCCGCCATTGCGCTCATTGACCACATTGTTGTAGAAAAACGGAGCCACCGGGACGCGGTCCGTCCGTTTCCCGGCAAAGGTATCCAGCAATCGCTGACGTCCCGTCATAAACTCCCTCCTCAGGCAGGGCTGCAGCCGCTCGGCAGGGCCGCAGCGTCAGATGACCGTCAGGCCGCAGCCCAGGAACACGGCCAGCTGCTTCAGCTCTTCCAGGACTTCGCCGTAAACCAGGACGCTGTGATGCGTCGCGCCGGCCTGGCTGAAGCGGGCCAGGAACTCCTCCAGCGGCACATCCGGACGGAACCAGCCGTTGGTTGCGCCGGCCAGCCGGTTCTCTCCGCGGATGGCCAGCATCTCGCCGGCGGCCAGCGTCAGCGTATAGCGGCCGCCCCCGAACGGCGCCAGGTTCAGGAAGACCGCGCGGCCGCCCTTCATGGTCTGATAGGCCACCGTCGGATTTTCCGCGCTGGTGAAGGGGAACGGCTTCTCCTGCAGCAGCGGCTTCCCGTCGGCAACGGCATAGTTGAACTCTCCCATATGGCTGAGGAACACACTGCCGTGCTCCCAGTCGGGGCAGAACATTTCCGTAAAGGTCGTCTCCGGGAACGCCGTCAGCAGCGCCCCTACCAGGGCGGCGGTCAGCACGTCCCCTTCCCCGGCATAGCCCAGGCCGTTGGCCATGGCGGTGCAGCATTCTGTAAAGGGCATGACCGGCAGGCCGGGCCTGGATCCCTCGGTTTCCAGGAAATTGATGGTATAGCCGGTCAGGCGCTCCTCCTCTGCCCAGCGGCGGATCGCCAGACATGTGGGCGCCGTGCGGTCGTATACCGCGCGGGACAAGTCCGGTGAAAGCGCAAAGCGCCGGCAGTCGGCCGCATATTCGGCGTCAATTTCCGCCTGGGTGACCGCCGCAATCCTCGCGGCGCCCTTCTCGAAATCATAGGCGACCGTCTCAATCCCCAGATCCTGCCGAAGCTCCTGGAAGGGGACGCGGAAGTCGCCCATCCCTGCAAACGGGGCGCCCACCAGCCCCACGCGGGCGCGGCGCAGCTCATGGGCCACCATGGCCGCTCTTGCGGCGGCGGCCACGCGCCGGAGCACATCGGAATGATCCATATGCCCTGCGCAGACCCTGAACGTCTTTCCATTGCGCAGAAGCAGATTGCACATATCCTGAACGCCGTGGATCCCGTGATTCAGCATAATGGCGGCGTCGTCCGTATGCTGGTCAAAGGTATACGCCGGCGTGGTATCCAAAATAATCAGCGGAAGCTTCGTGGCCGCCAGAGCCTTTTCGGACTCCAGCGAAGGGGAGTAGGCCAAATGCAGCGTGACAATCGCATCGCAGTCCTGCTGCTCAAACAGCGCCACAGCCTGTTCAAATTCCCCCGCCAGGCGGCAGACGGGAACATTGACAACCTCCAGCCCCTGTTCGCGCAGGCGCTGGGATGCGCGCTGGTGCGCGCGGTCGATTTCCGGACGAATCTCCGGCGTGGTCAGATCATACAGTTCCACATAAAGCGGAAGCAAACCGATTTTCGGGTTTCTCATAAATGCCCTCCCGGCACATGACTGGCAGTGCCCATGCAGATTTCAGCTTCGGGACGCCGGCGGCTGCCGGCGTCCCGTGCGTCAGAAGGATCGGTCAGTTGCTGGCCGTTACCTCGTAGACATACTTGGCGCGGAACTGCTCTTCGTTATCCGCGTTGATGATGATGGAGCCGGAGTCCACCGCGTCAGGCAGCGGGTTCACGCCCAGCTCGCGGTAGCCCTCAATGACCTTCAGGTTGTCGTTGACATAGGCGTGCAGCCACTGCAGGGCAATGTATCCCTCCACGTAGGAATTCTGCGCAAAGGAGGCGGCAACCTCGCCGTTCTTGATCAGATCCAGCGTTGCAATATCGCGGTCACGGCCGACGATCACGATGTCGCCGGTCTTGCCGGCCTCACGGACTGCCGTGGCGGCGCCGACCGCCGTATAAGCCTGCTGTCCGATGATGCCGACCACATCCGGATTGGCCTGCAGGGCCGCGCCGATGTTGGTTGCGGCAACGTTGGCGTCAGAGGTGTCGTCCACTTCCACAACCTTGATGCCGTCCGCCGCATCCAGAACGGAATGCGCGCCTTCCAGATTGGCAATGGCAGAAGGCTGGGCAACCGCCAGGGCGGAGGAGATGATCACCGTTCCGGTCTTGCCGTCCAGCAGGCGGAGCAGCTCTTCGGCCTGGCCGACG
Organism: Clostridiales bacterium; assembly: GCA_019422005.1. Lineage (GTDB taxonomy): Bacteria > Bacillota > Clostridia > Oscillospirales > Oscillospiraceae > Avoscillospira_A. The sequence continues at coordinate 16,283 of JAHZEF010000014.1, read as the reverse complement.
CCGGCGTTGAAGGGATCGCAGCCGATGAAGCTCAGGCGCTTGGAGGGAATATCCGTATTGACACAGATCACAGGGATGCCGGCGTCGATGGCATTGTCGACGGCATTGGCGGTCTCCTCAGTCTGCCCGTGGAGCACGATGCCGGTAACATTGTTGGCGACCGCCTGGTCAATGGCCTGCACAATCTGGTCGGGCACAAATTCCTGCGGCCCTGCAAAATACCACTTGGCGCCGATCTCGTTGGCCGCGTCGCAGACGCCTGCCTTCAGGGCGTCAAAGAACTCCAGCTGGCCCAAAGACATGATAACGCAGTAGGTTTCACCCTCGCCGGGCATGGCGGCGTTCCCGCCCTCCACGGCAGCGCCGCCGTCGGCGGGGGCGTTGGCGTCAGCCTGCGCCTCGTCCCTGGCACAGGCCGCCAGGCAGCCGGCCATCAGGACAGCCGCCAGAAGCAGACAAACAAGTTTCTTCATTTTACTTTCCTCCTACTAAATTTTATTTACACCCAGACGGGGAAACGACTGCTCAATCGGTATAGCCGGAGGCCATGGCCATCAGCTTCTCCTCGCTCAGATCCCGGTTGTCCAGAATGCCCATGCACCTGCCCTCATACATAACCATCACGCGGTCGCACGAAGCCATAATCTCCGGGAGCTCGGAGGACACCATAATCACGGCCTTCCCCCTGGACACCACATCCCGCAGCAGCAGATGAATTTCGGCCTTTGCCCCCACATCAACGCCGCGGGTCGGTTCGTCAATCATAACCACATCCGGGTCCGCCGACAGCCACATGGAGAGCAGCACCTTCTGCTGGTTGCCGCCGGACAGGTTCAGGACTTTGTGCCCCAGACCGGAGCACTTGATGGACATGGCCTTGACGTACTTTCTGGCGTTCTCGGCAATTTTCCGGTAGCGGACCCAGCCGCCGGGCGCATAGCGCTCCGTGGAAGCAGCCGCAATGTTCTGCTGTACGTCCAGCCCCAGGAAGAGGCCGAGGATCTTGCGTTCCTTGGTGATATACGCCAGCTTGTTCCGTTTGGCATCGTACGGGTTCCGGACGCGCACCGGCTTTCCGCGGAGCTGCACGCCGCCGCCGGTAGCGTCCCGCCAGCCGAACAGCGTCTCAAGCAGCTCAGTGCGGCCCGAACCCTCCAGGCCCGCGATCCCCAGAATCTCCCCAGCATGCAGCTGGAAGGAGATGTCCTGCACCGCGCTCCCGCTGCACAGCCCGTCCGCCTCCATCAGCACTTCACCGATGCGGGTGGAGCCCACCTTGTAATCATAGGTCACGTCGCGGCCGACCATATAGCGGACCATATCGTCCTTTGTGATCTCCGGAGACATGGGCAGCGTTGTCACATGTTCGCCGTCCTTCAAAACGGTCAGCGCATCCGCCAGCTCCACCACTTCGTCAAGCCGGTGCGAAATATAGAGGATGGTAACGCCCCTGGCCTTCATATCCCGGATCAGTTCGAACAGCTTTTCCACTTCAATCTGCGTCAATGCCGAGGTCGGTTCGTCCAGGATCACCACTTTGGCGTTTTCGTGCAGCAGGGACGCAATTTCCACCATCTGCTGTGACCCCAGGCTCAGGGTGCGCATATCGGCCTTTTCATCGATATAGCTCAGGCCGCAGGCGTCGAGGATCTCGCGCGCCGACCGGTACAGGGTTTTGTAATCGATATGCCCGCCCCTGGTGGGGACGGCTCCGGCAAACAGATTGCTTGCCACATCCAGATGCATGAAATTGGAGAGTTCCTGATATACCACCCCGACGCCGGCGCGTTTGGCGTCTTCCGGACTTCTGAAATGGATGGTCTGGCCAAACAGCTCCACATGGCCTCCGTCGCATCCCTGTACGCCGGCGAGGATTTTAATCAGCGTCGACTTTCCGGCGCCGTTCTCACCGATGATGCAGTGGACGTCGCCTTCCCTGATCTCAAAGCTGACGCCGCTGAGCGCCCGGACGCCCGGGAACACTTTCGTCACATCCGTCAGCCTGATTGCCGTATTTGCCATACTTGCTCCTCCTACCGTCACGCGCCGCGCTCACGCCTTGGCCTTTTTCTTTTTCATCAGGACGTCCAGGCCCACCGCAAGAATCAGGATGCAGCCGTTGATCACCTTGGTATAACTGGTGTTCAGATACAGAAGCGTAATGGCGTTGCCCACCATCTGCATCAGGATTACGCCCAGTACGGCGCCCAGCACGCTGCCCACGCCGCCGTCCATGGAAACGCCGCCTACCAGAAGCGCGACCACATTGCGGAATTCCAGGCTTTCGCCGGCATTCTGGGAGCAGCTGCCCAGCCGCGCCGAGAGGATAATGCCCGCAAACGCAGCGATGGCGCCGGTAATGGCGTAGGTGATTACGGTGAAGCGTTCCACATTGATGCCGGCCAGCTTGGCAGAAGCCTTGTTGGAGCCGATAAAGTACGCGTTGTGGAAGAAGTTGGAATATTTCAGCAGCAGCGCGCCGGCCAGTACGATTACCAGCATGTACAGGATCGTAACCGGGATGCCGAACACCTCCGCGCGGCCCAGGGCCAGAAAGCTCTCCGGGAACGAGGACAGCGTTCCGCCGCCCAGCATCACCAGCGCCGCGCCGCGGTAGGCCATCCAGGTGCCCATGGTGGCAACCAGGGGCGTCAGGCCCAGCTTGTTGATGATCACGCCGTTCAGCGCCCCCAGGAGGAAGCCCGCCGTCAGGCCGATCAGAATCGCCAGCGGCACCGATACGCCCTTGTTGAGCATCATCGCGCAGACCGCGCCGTTGAGGCACAGGGCGCTGCCGCCGGAGAAATCAATGTTGCCTGCAATCAGGGAGATGCACATGGGGATGGCGATCATCATATCTGTGCTCATGCCCTGCAGCAGAACCCGGAAATTGTCCACACGCAGGAAGTTCGGCGTCGCAATGGTCATGCAGACGCCGAAGATCACCAGCAGAATTGCCAGCGATACTTCCCGCATCTGCAGCACTCTTCCGACCTTCGCGGTGAGCCGGCCGTCTTTGACCATACGCTCCTGAACCACATCTCTTTTGACTTTCATGTTTTTTCCTCCTGAAACTCGCTCTATTTGCACCCGCGTGCACTTTTATTCTGAAAAAAATCCCGCCGGCTCTGACACGTCTGTCCCGGCCGGCTGCCGGGCAGGCCCCGGACCGCCCCGGGCGCCTGCGGCAGTTCAGCCGTCAATGCATTCACTGGTCATAATATACAGCGGCGTGTTGTTCATCGGCTCGGGCTGTTTCCCTTCCGCAATGTACCGGAACAGGATTCTTGTGGCCAAATGGGAAAAAACCTCCGGCTTCTGCTCGATGATCACCTTGATGAACCCCTCCCGCATCAGCGCAATGCCGTCGGCGGAAAGGTCGAACCCCACCAGCGCAATATCCCGTTCCCCCAGATCCTTGAGCACCTGGCCGGCCACGCAGGTATTGGCGTCGGTGCAGAAAATCCCTGCAACCGTTTCATTGGAAACAATGCTGTGAACCGTGTCGTAATACAGATTGGAATTATCCGGCAGATTCATCTCAAACGCCTGGATATTCGGGTAATGCTCCCGCATCCGGTCCAGAAAGCCCCGGCACCGTTCCCGGGTCTGCATATGGTCTTCCCCCTGATTGATGACAAACACCTTGCCGCGCTTCCCGACATAGTTCGCCAGGATCTGCCCCCCGATCCGGCCGGATTTGTAAGCGTCCGGCCCCACATAGCAAAGCCGCCTGCTGTCCGGCGCATCGGCGCCGAAGGTAACCACCGGCTTTCCGGCGCTGACCAGCGCGTCGATCGACCCGTTGAGCATCGTGGCGCTGAACGGCTGAACCACAACGCCCTGAATATCCTCCCGCGTCAGCAGCGCATCCAGCAGCGGCTTCTGCGCCTGCCAGCCGCGCTGTCTGGTAATGCAGAATTCCAGGCTCAGCCCGAAATCCACATACTCCTTGAAGCACTGGCGGAACCCCTGCTCCACCTCCGGGAAATACGCTTCCGTGGTCTGGGAGTAGACCACCGCCAGCTTCACCCGCTGATTCCGCGCCAGCGCGCTTGCCGCCCGGTTCCGGGTGTACTGCAGCTCCTCTGCCGCACGCAGAACCGCTTCCCGGGTTTTGTCCCGGACATTGGGCTCCCCGCCCATCACCTTTTTCACCGTCCGCAGCGCATAGCCGGACTTCTCAGCGACATCTTTCAGAGTCGGCCTTGAACCTCTCATATCCCTTCCCCAGTCACACTCCAGAATCCGGATTTCCTCGCGCGTCTCCATTGTGCACTCGAGGATACTTTTGATTAACCTCATTATATCACACGGCAAAGCGGTGTCAAGGAAGCCAATTGCACGAATTCCAGCGGCTTTTTTTGTGAATTCCGGCATTGATCCCCCCGGTTCACCGCCTGTGATGCCGCCCGGCAGCTGATGCGGGCGCACGCTTCAGGCGCGGTAAAATGCCTCCATGCACTTCCACATCCGGTCATATGCCTGAAACTTTTCCGCATACCAGGCCGCATCCTCCTCCTCAGGCTCATACAGATGCTCAATATGCACCATGGCTTCGGCCGCAGCCCGGTAGCCGGAATACCAGCCTGCTCCGCAGGCGGCGATGGCCGCAGCGCCCAGGGCGCAGACGTCGGACTGGTTCAGCCGCTGAATGGGGACCCCCGTAACCGACGCGATCATCCCCATCCACAGCGGGCTTCTCGCGGCGCCGCCCATCATTGTGATGGTCCGGACCGCGGCGCCGTTGGCGGCAAAATCCTCCACTGCCCTGCGGACACCGAAGGCGGCCCCCTCCATGACTGTCCTGGCAAAGTCAAACCGGTCATGCGCCAGCGTAATGCCCGTAAACGCGCCCTTTGCCTCCGGCTTCCAGACCGGATATCCGGCGCCGGACAGATAGGGGTAAAAGAACAGATCCCTGACCCGGTCGCGGCGCTGCGCAGCCATGCGGTTCATCTCGTCGAACGACTCGGGCAGAAATTCATTTTTCAGCCACTGCAGGGATGCGCCCGAACCCACCAGCGAAGCGATGGCCCCATACAGCCCCTCCACCGGATGCTTGCCCGGCGCGATAAAACTGGGCGTGAACAGCGGCCTGCCGCTGATCCCCATCAGCACCCAGGTCGTGCCGGCGGACAGCAGCATATCGCCGTCGCTGACCGCTCCGGCGCCGATGGACGCGCAGTACTGGTCGTGGGCCCCGTTGAACACGGGGATCCCGGCCGGCAGCCCCATGGCTGCCGCCGGCTCCGGCTGCAGCGTCCCCACCGGCGCGCCGGTGGGAAGCACCTCCGGCAGCTCGTCCCGCTCCACGCCGGCGGCCTCCAGCATCACCGGATCCCAGTCGTTGCGCTCCACATGGTAGAGCTGGCGCATTGCCGCGTTGGTCGGATCAATCGCCGGCCGGCCGGTCAGGCAGGCGTTCACAACCTCAAGCGTCGTCAGATACCGCACCGCGCCGCGGTACTCCGGCATGGCCTTCATCCGGCGCAGCTTGGCGGCATCCAGCGCCGGATTGATTCTCCAGCCGGTGGTTCTGTAAATATAGCCGCCGCCCACCTGCCGCTCCACCTCCGCCGCCTCTTCGGTACAGCGGGAATCCATCCAGGTCCAGGCGTTGCCGAGGAAGCGCCCCTCCCGGTCCACAGCCACGGTGCTTCCGCCCTGGGTAGACAGGGAAATCGCCTGTACCTGCCCGTCGGCGGCCGCAGCCGCCTGCCGGACCGCTGCGGCGGCGGCGGTATTCCAGTCCTCCGCCCGCTGCTCAACCCGGCATCCGTCACTGATCAGCCGGTACCCCTGGCTCCCCTGGGAAACCACCGCCCCCGTCTCGTCCACCAGCAGCGCTTTGGTACAGGTGGTCCCGATGTCCAGGCCAATTACATATCGCTTCAAGGCTGCAGCCTCCTTTTCAGATACAGCATATCGATACACTGGACGCCGTCTTCAAAGATCGGCTCCGGATAGTGATCGGTAAAAAAGTTCCTGACCACATGGCTGTCCTGAAATCCATGCCGCCGGTAAAAGCCCGTGACCGGCGCGGTGGTTCCCACCAGCATCTCCGTATAACGGCCTTCTTCCGCCGCAATCACTGCGTTCAGCAGCGCAGAGCCGTATCCCCGTCCGCGCACCGCCGGGTCTGCCGCAATATTTTTCAGTTCGCACCGGCCGTCCCCCAGGTCCGCCACCACGGCTGCCGCCAGAGCCTCTCCGGATTCTTCCAGCACATACAGCGTCCCCGTATCCAGATAGCGTCCGATCATCGCTTCATCCGGATCCGCCTCCAGCAGCAGCGGAAGATACCGCCGCTTTCCCGTTCCTACAATCCGCACTTCCGGCATTTCTGTTCCGCCCCCTTCTCCGGATCCACCCCTGTTTCAAACGCTTCCGCCGTAATCCACGTCTCCATGGAATCCCCGGCCTCCAATTGCAGCAGCGATCCGTTGTCCCTGCACGCGGCGTAGTCTCCCGGCATGCTGGACCAGGGTTCCACCGCCATCACATAGCTGCGCCCGTACCAGGGATATTCGTCAATGCCGCAGTACAGGCCCCAAACCCACAGATAGCGGAAGACCGACAGATCCCAGGTCATGCGCATCCCCAGTCCGCGGTTGTGGTTGATCAGTTCATAGCGCCCTTCCTGCAATCCGGAAACCGCATATTCCATATACATCCGGTCTTCCGGCGCATAAGCCCGGCTCAGATCCAGCGCGTTCCCTTCCCGGTCCGGCAGCGTCGGCCAGGGGCCGGAGGTCTCCTCTGCAAAGGGACAGCGATGCGCAATGGTGCCGGCCGGCACCGTTACCACAGGCGTCCCCTCCAGATGCAGGCGCACGCTGCTGTCCAGGAAGGGGAATCCAAAAGCGGGATGGTGCCCCCACATGAACGACTGCCCGCAGGAGCCGAGATTCGTCACTTTCTGCCGCAGATACAGCGACGGATCATTCCACCGGAGGCTCGCCCGCTTTTCCAGCAGGAAGGGGCTGCGGATCGTCCGCAGCGTCAGCAGCACCTCCACACAGTCCGGCGTATCTTCCAGCACCGTGCAGTCCCACGGATAGAGGCAGGCCTCGCCATGGATGCCGATTTCCGCGCCGTGATAGTCCGCACGTCCCCCGTAGGTGGGGAACAGCTCCTGCCAGCCGCCGGCATAGGAATCCAGAAAATTGCCGGCCGACGGCGCCACAGTGGGGATATGCCGGATATTCTTCAGCTCATTGAACGAATGCCACATGAAATCGGTGTCCGTGGCCTTGTGGACAAACTCCACAATATCCGCGCCTTTCCCCAGCGCCAGAACCACTTTGACTTTCTGATTCTCCAGCGACAGCATCTCCACGCCGTTCCAGAGATACCGGCGCAGCCGGCAGCCGTAATTGCGGGTGTGGGTATAGCATTCTGCACGGTTCACAGGTCTTCCCTCCCAGATTAAATTTGCATTCGAGTGCATTTTTAGTTCCGCAAGGGGGGCAGATCCTGCGTCAGGGCCCGCCCCTCTGATTGCCATCCTAACGCCAAGGTTCCATTCTGTCAATACTTTTTGTAAAAATCACGGCGCAGGCGCATCATTTTCGCTCTTCCGGCCCGGACGCTTGCTTTTTGGCGGAATCTGTGACAGAATATAACAATCTCACAAAGGAACCGAGGGAATTGCATGGGTAACACACTGCGCGGCTACCGGCTGGTAGTCCTTTCGGCGCTGATGCTCCTGTTCGACGGGCTGCATCTGGGCGGCTTTCAGCTGGCCATTTCCTCTGCATCTGCAGAGTTCGGGCTTGGCAAAACCGGCATGGGGCTCCTGGTGGCCGTACAGTTTGCCAGCATTATTATCACACCCATGATCTCCGGCGGGCTGGCCGACCGGTTCGGGAAAAAACCGCTTCTGGTGGCCGGCGTCTGCTGTATGCTGGCCGGCTGCCTGGCGGCAGGCCTTTCTCACCGGCTGCTGCCCTTCAGTGCCGGCATCTTCCTGGTGGGAAGCGGCGGGATCATCTGCGAATCCGTTTCCTCCGCCGCCATTTCCGACCGGTACCCGGAGCAGAGCAACCGGTATATCAACCTTTGCCAGTTTTTCTTCAGCAGCGGCGCCATTGTCGGGCCGATTCTGCTGCAGGCAATCCTCAACCGTTCCATCCCCTGGCGCGCGCTGTACGCCATTCTGGGCGCCGCCTTCCTTCTGCTGCTCTGGCCGCTGCTGCGCCTTCATCTGCCCCGGACGTCCGCTGCGGCAGCGTCCTCCGGAAATCCGCTGCGGTTTCTGCGTTCGCCGGCTTACGCGCTGCTGTTTATCAGCATCATTGCCTATGTCGGCCTGGAAAACGGCTTCGGGTACTTCGCCGGCAGCCTGTTCGAACTGGGACTGGACGCGCCTCAGCTGGGCGCTTACGCCATTTCCGCCTTCTGGGCCGGAACCGCCATTTCCCGTCTGGTCAACAGCGTCCGTTCCCCAGCCGCCCCCAGGCTGGTGATCGTGTACTATCTGTCCTCTGCAGCCGGGCTGCTGCTCATGGCGCTGTCCCGGAACGCCGCGCTCAGCCTGGCGGTCAGCTTTCTGGTGGGATACAGCTACGGCCCCATCTGGTCTGCCCTGGTGGCCATGGCGGCGGGCGAATTCCCGGACCAGTCGGCAGGCGCCGTCGGTCTGATGAGCACCGGATGCGGCATCGGCGGCGCGCTCTATCCGGTAATCATGGGTGTGATGGCCGACCATATGGACATCCACATCCCCTTCTTCCTGCTGGCCGCCACCGCTCTGTCGGGCGTCCTTCTCGGACTGCTTTACCGCCGCCGGAAGCGCCGCTGAACCGGGAGGCAAAGGATGAACCTGTACTGCAGGGCCGGCCGCGCCGGGCCGCTTCTGACTTTTCTCCGTTCCGAACTGCAGCTGTCCGCTTCTCTCGTCCAGCGGCTGAAGCGCACCGATGCGCTGACGGTCAACGGCCTGCCGGTTTTCACCAATCACCCCGTCCTTCCGGGCGACGTCATTTCCGTCTGCCTGGACGAACCGCCGCCGGCGTTCCCGCCGGAAGCCGGCCCCCTGGAAATCCTCTGGGAGGATGACGCGCTGCTGGCTGCGGACAAGCCGCCGTGCCTCTGGACGCATCCCAGCGCCAGCCGCCAGACCGGTACGCTGGCCAACCTGGCCGCCGGATATTTCCGGCAGCGCGGGCAGCCCTGCGGTATTCATCCGGTCACCCGGCTGGATCGTGACACCTTCGGCGTCGTTCTCCTGGCAAAAAACGCGCACATCCATGCGCTGCTCTGCCGCGCGCAGCAGGCTTGCCGCCTGGAAAAAACGTACCTGGCGGCCGTGGCGGGCGGCCCGGAGCAGGATGCCGGCCTGATCAGCCTGCCCATCGGCCGCCGCGGCGGCGGCAGCCTTCTGCGGGAGGTCCGCGCCGACGGCCAGGCCGCCAGGACGCGCTACCGTGTGCTGAACCGTGCCGCCGGCGTCTCCCTGCTGGAGCTGCGCCCCGAAACCGGGCGGACGCATCAGCTGCGGGTTCACTGCGCCGCCATGGGATTCCCCATCCTGGGCGACCGTGGCTACAGCTCGCCGGCCTCCCTGCTCCTGTCCCGGCGCTGGGATCTGCATACCCAGCAGCTCTGTGCCGCCCGGCTGCGTTTTGCGCACCCGCTGACCGGCGAACCGCTGGAAATCGCATCGCATCAGGCACCGTTTTTCCCGGATTCCTCCGATATTTTCCCATTTGATGGTTGAGACGCCGCAGAAAAGGGTGTATAATAAAATATTGAGAGATGTGCGGCTGCGGCCGCATGAAAATTTGGAGGTACACTGACATGTTTGAAAATCTGGTTGAGATTTTGAAAGCCAACCCCCGCAGGATCGTTTTCACCGAGGGCCCCGACGCCCGGATCCTGGAGGCCGCCGCCCGTTTGAAGCAGGGCGGGTTCCTGACCCCCATCCTGGTGGGCAATGTGGACGAGGTCAGGGCCAACGCCCAGAAGGGCGGCTTTGATATCGAAGGCCTGGAGATTCTGGATCCCGCCACCTACGCCGGTATGGACGGGATGGTGGAAAAGATGGTGGAGCTGCGCAAGGGCAAGATGACTGCCGACGAGTGCCGCGCCGCGCTTTCCAAGGGGAACTACTTCGGCACCATGCTGGTGAAGATGGGCGTGGCCGACGCGCTGCTGGGCGGCGCCACCTACTCCACCGCCGACACCGTCCGTCCCGCCCTGCAGCTGATCAAGACCAAGAAGGGGGCGCACCTGGTGTCCTCCTGCTTCATCATGTGCCGCGGCGACGAGATGCTGGCCATGGGCGACTGCGCCATCAACATTTCCTATGAGGATACCGTGGACAAGGAAGGCAATGTAGTGCTGGCCGCAGCCGACAAGCTGGCTGAGGTGGGCGTGGAGACTGCCCGCACCGCGAAGACCTTCGGCATCGATCCCAAGGTCGCGTTCCTGAGCTATTCCACCAAGGGCAGCGGCAAGGGCCCCAATGTGGATTTGGCCCGTACCGCCTGCGAAAAGGCCAAGGCCATGGCGCCGGAGTTCGCCATGGATGGGGAGATGCAGTTCGACGCCGCCGTTTCTCCGGTGGTCGGCCAGCTGAAGTTCCCGGGTTCAAAGGTAGCCGGCTACGCCAACACCTTCATCTTCCCGGAGATCCAGTCCGGCAACATCGGCTACAAGATCGCCCAGCGTCTGGGCGGCTTTGACGCTTACGGCCCCATCCTGCAGGGCCTCAACGCCCCCATCAACGACCTCTCCCGCGGCTGCAATGCCGACGAGGTCTATACCATGGCCATCATCACCGCGGCCCTGGCCTGATTCCCACCTGGAAACTGCCCCGGCGGACAATGTCCGCCGGGGCAGTTCTTATGCATCCAGCCGCATCACGTAGAAAATATACGAGGCGGTGCCGCCGTCGCCCCGTTCCGTTTCCCAGCCTGCCCGGACCTCGTAGACCCATCCGCCGGGCTTCAGCGCAATGGCGTTTCCCCGGCGCTCCACCTCCTCAGCCGCCGCGGCGGAATTCCCCCATTCCCTGTCGCTCCAGCACCGCACGCTCAGGATCTCCGTCGGCTCCTCGGTAAATTCCAGCACGGCGTCGGCCTCACAGGTATCCAGCGCGGCCAGAAGGTCCCGGCAGTCCAGCGGATGCGCGCTGTCAGCCACCGTGCTGACTGCCCTGCCGTCGCCACCGACGTGCGTCCAGGAATAGGCGCCCGGCAGCGCGCCCACCGAGGTGCGGTCGCTGATCACCGCCAGGCCCGGCGGCTGCTCCAGCACCACGGGCGCCCCGTGCCTGAGCAGATCGTTGGCATAGCCGTTCAGCGCCTCGCAGGGCGCATACTCGGTGCGATACCCCACCCCGTCAATCACCAGGAACGGATTATAGGCCGTCACACTGACCTCCGCACCGTCTGCCATGGTCAGGTCAAAGGTGACTCCCTGGCCGCAGTATTCCGTGTAGGAGTCGTCCCTCCGGTAAATCACCGCAGCGCGCAGGTAATCGGCCAGCGCCTCCCGGTCTGTGACCTCCAGGGTTTTGTCCGGCGGCGACAGGCACACCGTAGCGGCAGCAATATCCGCCGCCTCCAGATTCCGGAACGGCCTTTTCCCCACTGGGAGCAGCAGCGCTGCGGCGGCGCCTCCCGCAAGGATCGCACAGGCCAGGGCAATCCATACAACAGTTCGTTTTTTCATGCCGGTTTCCTCCTTCACAGGCTTCTACCCATCCAGACGGAAAAAGCCATGGCGCGGTTGCAGAAGTCCCAATTCGACTTTGTGTTCCCGACCCATGACGAGATGTAGATTTGCTCACGAGTTTGTGTTATTATTTTCTCGGTGAAACAGAGCAATAAATGTGAAGTTGTGGAGGTAAGATAATGAAAAAAATTATAACTATTTTTAGTGTTATAGTTCTTATTACATCACTAGCAGCCTGTTCGCCAGACTTCAATGGAAGCAGAACAGGAAATGACAAGCAACTAATTATGGAATATACAGAGTTTAATACTACTGATTCTCAAGATTTCGTTGTTGAAGCTGGGGATACCATTCATACGGAAATTGTAATTGAGGACGGTCAGTTATCATATAAAATTCAGAAAAATGATGATGAACCTATCGCTGAAAGTGAAGGTATTTTCTTCTCAGTAGACTATGATGTTGAGGTAGAAGAAAGCGGAACATATACGGTAACAGTAACAGGAGAAAAAACAAAAGGAAGTGTTAAATTCGTAGTAGAAAGTGCGGAGTGACTACTGGAATAAATCAGCAAATCACAGTTTATAAAGCAGTATGCAATAAAACTAAATAAACCACCCGCAAGGGGCAACCGACAAAATCAGCTGTCCCTTTTCTATTTCTATGCGGCAGACAGAAGAAACGGCCAGCTATATGCTCGTCCGGGCTAACGATAGCTCCAGGAACACAAACGGGAATTGGGAGTTGCAGAAAAACAGCGTCCCGCGGAAATCCCACGGGACGCTGCAGCAGAACGGGAAGCACGCAATTTACCTGGCAAAGACCTTCTTCAGGCGGCAGAAGCGGGGCAGGCCGTCCTCCTTGACCATCATGGTCTCCCCCTGGATCAGCGGCAGGCAGTAGTCCACGAAGTCCTGCGTCACATTGTTGCCCTCGGCGTTGATCCATTCTCTCGGGAACTTTTTCTCAAAGTTGGCCACCTTGTCCAGATCAAACAGTTTGGTCCTGCAGGTGTAGCCGCCCTCACGGGTGCACTCGAAGCCCACCATCTTTCCGGTCTCGCCGGCCACGGCAGCCTCGACGGCGGCCTTTCCGGAGTTGAAGGACTCCTGAATGTCGTTGCCCGATGCACAGTGCGCAGCACAGCGCTGCAGCAGGCTCAGCTCGATGCCGCGGACCTTGGCGCCGGTCTTCTCCTTCATGACGTTGGCCAGCATGGCGGCCAGGCCGCCCAGCTGGGCGTGGCCGAAGCCGTCGGTTCCGGAGGTCTTCGCTTCGGAGACAAAGCTGCCGTCGGCATAGTGAATGCCCTCGGAGACAACCACAATGCAGTTCTTGTTCCGGGCGTACCGCTCGGACACGTCGGCCACAAACTTGTCCATGTCAAAGTCCACCTCGGGCAGGTAGATGAAATCGGCGCCCTCCCCCTTGGCGCCGGCCAGAGCGGCGGCCGCGGTCAGCCAGCCGGCATGGCGGCCCATGCACTCAATAATGGTGATCATGCCGGTGTCATACACCTGAGCATCACGGCTGACCTCCATCACGGAAGTGGCGATATACTTGGCGGCGGAGGAGAAGCCCGGGCAGTGATCCGTGCCGAACAGGTCGTTGTCGATGGTCTTGGGCACGCCCATGACGCGGCACTCATAGCCGCCCCTGGCCATATAGCGGGAAACCTTGGCGCAGGTATCCATGGAGTCGTTGCCGCCGTTGTAGAAGAAATAGCGGACGTTATACTTTTTGAAGATCTCCAGAATCCGCTTGTAGTCGGTCTCGTCCTCGTCGGGGTCGGCGATCTTGTAGCGGCAGGAGCCCAAAGCGGAGGAAGGCGTGTAGAGCAGGCGCTCGAGTTCCTTGGGATCTTCCTCGTCCATCACCAGCAGCTGGTCGTTCAGCACGCCCTTGATGCCGTGGTATGCGCCGTAGACCTTGGTGATATTCTCGTTTTCCAGCGCAGTCTTGATCACGCCGTAGGCGCTGGCGTTGATTACAGCCGACGGGCCGCCGGACTGGCCGATGATGCAGGCGCCTTTGAGTGCAGTTGACATGGTTTCATTACCTCCAAATTCAATTAAAACGGCAATTTCGGAAAATTCCGCAAATTTTTACAGATATACTATAACACAGGATTTCTGCGTTGTAAATTCAAAAAAGGCACGGACGGCATTGTCCGTGCCTTTCTGAAAGAAAAATACTCATTTTTTCTTGCCGAACCATCCGGCCTGCCCCTTTCCGGCCGGCGGCAGATCCGGAAAGCCGCCGAAGATACGGGAACCGGCGGATTGGTGGGAAGGGGGCGTTCCGGCCGTTTTTTGCAGGAGGCGCCTCCCGGGCTCAGGCTGCCGGCCGCAGCAAATACGGCGGAAAACCACCCGCACCCGGTCTCCCTTACTCTGTCTCCGGCCGGCCGTTTTCACGCGCTGCGGCTTTTCGCCGTGCGGCACGCCAAAGGAGCCCGCACAAGCAGGTTGCCAGCGGAAGCACCGCCGCTGCCCGTGCTCCGTCTGCTGATTGCCCTATCAGCAGGGATGCGGGGCCAGCCGTAATATGAAACCTTGTCAGGCCGTAGGAGGGAGAGAAGGACAGCAGGACGGTACCAGCAGGGGCCAGCTGCGTGTGCCGGGAATCACAGACATACTGATCTGTAAACGGCAGCTTGTAAAACAGGACACCGTAAACATACGGCTTCCCATCGGCGGTCAGCCCGCCGGTCACTGCGGCGAATCTCCCGTGATATACTGCGTTGCCGCGCTCTGCGTCTGCGGCGCCCGCCGTCTGCCCGTCCGGCAGGCGCATCCCTGCCTCTATTTGATTGAGGATCTCTGCCCGGGCTGCCATTTCCAGCTCCTGCGCGTTTAACCGGGGCATTTTCAGCAGCAGGCCCGCAACCACAAGCAACACCAATGCCGCGAGAAAAGCCACTTTTAAAAATCTGCGCACCGCTGCTAAACATATGCCGGATAAACTGACATCATTTTTATCATGGCACAGCCTCCTTTCAAAAAAGTTTCAAATTTCTGCAGCGAATACTCCGGATACCCACTGCGGGATCAACACGATTGGAAGCACCCCATCCTGCTGCGATGCTGCTCTGCCGATCAGAAGACATCTGCGACCGGTTCTCCCGGCAGAGATGCGCCGTTGATTCCAAACATATACGGTCAGGAGATCGGACGCTCCCCAAACCGCCGGGTGGGCCCCACCCATATAGACGCTGCCGGATCCGGAGGCCTCCCGGATCGCAATTGCTCTGTTGTTGTGCCAAAGGGTCATCGTAGCCTCGATCTGATCACTGCTGTTGCTTCCAGAGTGCGCTTGTTCCCTGAAAGGAGGGCTCAGCCATAATCTGTCAGAACCCGCCTGGCGGACACAAAGGCTGCTGCGGACAGCGCCAGCACCAGTAAAACTGCGAAAATGCGAATGCTTTTTTCCTGAAATAATACCTCCAGATCCCGCGATTCGTAAAACTGACCGGGGTGGCCGTTTCCCTGAGCCTCAGAGGCCACCATATCTTCTGTGCGCAGCATGGCCATGCGGTGCAGGCGCATCCCGTACGCCTCGCAGAGCCGCTGAAACAGCGCCCGGCCTTCGTTGTCCGCCAGGATGGGCACGCAGATCGTCAGCATTTTACGCCCCCGTTTCTTCTTTCATGATACCCGGATCTGCCAAAAAATCAAGGCCTTTCGGCAATCTGCAAAATGTTGCATGAAAACCCGCCGCCAAAACCCTTCTTTCTCTGTTGTTCATCCTATTGAATTTTTTGGACTGTTTTGTTAGAATATATAACATAAACAGAACAAAAGGAGTTGTTACCCATGCCTCTTGTTACCTCTGCCGAGATGTTCCGGAAGGCTTACGACGGCGGTTATGCCATCGGCGCCTTCAACGTCAATAACATGGAAATTGTGCAGGGCATCACCGAAGCCTGCCGTGAGGAGCATGCGCCTGTCATTCTGCAGGTCTCCAAGGGCGCCCGCGCCTACGCCAACCACACCTATCTGGTGAAGCTGGTGGAAGCTGCCGTCGCCGAATGCCCCGAGATCCCCGTCGTCCTGCATCTGGATCACGGCCCCGATTTTGAAACCTGCAAGAGCTGCATCGACGGCGGCTTCACCTCCGTCATGATCGACGCATCCTCTAAGCCCTTTGAGGAAAACATCGAGATCACCAAAAAGGTCGTCGAGTACGCCCACGATCACGGCGTTGTGGTCGAAGCCGAGCTGGGCACCCTGGCCGGCATTGAGGACGACGTAAAGGTTGCCGCCCATGCCGCTTCCTATACCCGCCCGGAAGAAGTGGAAGAATTCGTCTCCAAGACCGGATGCGATTCCCTGGCCATCGCCATCGGCACCAGTCACGGCGCTTACAAGTTCACCGCCGAGCAGTGCACCCGCAATGAAAAGGGCGTTCTGGTACCGCCTCCCCTGCGGTTCGACGTGCTGGAAGAGGTCTCCAAGCGTCTGCCCGGCTTCCCCATCGTACTGCACGGCTCTTCTTCCGTCCCCCAGAACTTTGTGAAGATGATCAACGAGAACGGCGGCAAGATGCCCGACGCCGTTGGAATTCCCGAAGAAGAGCTGCGTCACGCCGCCGAGCTG
>JAHZEF010000139.1:2211-5872 GCA_019422005.1 Clostridiales bacterium | reverse complement strand
GCTGCCGAAACTTCCGCAGGGAAGGCTGGGGCTCCTGGTCAACGAGTTCGGGAGCGTTGGAATTGACGGCGCGACGCTGGGTGACGGTACCCTCAAGCTGGTGGAAATCAACCAGGGCTCCATTTTCTGCGCCTGCCTGAAGGATGGTTTTGTCCGGACGCTCAAGGCGTTCAGCGAGCAGCCGATTGACCATTTGCTGATCGAAGCTTCGGGTATGGCGGATCCCGCAGGGATGCCGTCTGTGCTGCGCCGGCTTTCCCCGTATCTGGAACGGGGGTATGCATACCGCGGTATGATCTGCCTGGTGGACTGCGTGACTTTTTTGGAATATGCGGACGTTTTGCTGCCGGTCCAGAACCAGGTAAGGACGGCCGATCTGATTGTTCTGAATAAAACCGATCTGGTTTCTGCCGCGCAGCAGGAAGCGGTCCGGAGGGAAGTGCGGGCCCTGAATGGCGACGCGGTGGTTTATCAGACCTCTTACGCAGAGGTCCCGCTGGAATTGCTGGAGCAGGATCTTACAAACCATGGCCGCGAGGGCGTTTCCTCCAATACCCCGTGGAACCGGCCGGCGGCCTATACGCTGAAGACCGGCGCCCTGGACGCCTGCCGCGGGGATATACAGCGGTTTTATCAAGCGATTTCCCGCTATCTGCTTCGGATGAAGGGGTTTCTGGAAACCAGGGAGGGGATGCTCCATGTGGACGGCGTATGTGATCAGCTGGAACTGTCGCCCTGTGCTGCGGGCCACCCCCTCGGCGGAACGCTGGTCATCATCGGGCGCAGCGAAGCGCCTTTTGCAGAGGCTCTGCAAACAGCCTGGGCTGAGAACTTTTCCACTCCTGCGGAACTGAATGAGGAGTGAGACAAAAATACCGTACAGCGCCCCCGGCCGGTGACCGGGGGCGCTGTACGGTATCTGATCGCATTCGGACTGCTCCGACGGAAGAATGCTTTTACAGCAGTTTGTCGATTTCGGCGAAGAATTCTTCCTGGCTGGGAATGATGGAGGCATAGTAAAGCTTGCCGTTGATGTACAGGGAGGGCAGATTTTTAACCCCCATCTTTTTGCAGCGGGCAATACCTTCCCGCGTGGTGTACTTGTATTCCACCACATCGATCCGGTCCCCGTATGCCTTCTTGGCGTCGCATGCAGAGGCCCACATGTATGTACAGGCGGCACAGGCGATGGAATCCAGTGTGAAGGCCTCCACCAGAGGCTTTTCCAGATGCTCATAGTCCGGCAGTTCAATTTCCATTCCGTCATCGCTGCTTTCGTAATCCTTCAGCAGTTCGCGGTATCGATCCACATCCCGGACGGCCTGGACGACTGCGATCGTATTTTCGATGGGGATATCGTACGGCATGTCGCAGCCGGGCGCCACAATCAGGTTTCTGCGATCCACGCTGTCGATCATATCCACAACGAACTTCATATTGTCCTGCTGGTTGCCGAACAGCATGGTGGTCGTCAGCGGAATATTGCCTCCAATGGCGATATTGTACCGATCGGTAATCGCCTTGGCCTCCGCCATGGGAATATTTTCGTCGATGGAGAGGCTGTCCGGATTGGTCTGGCACATGACGTCCAGATTGCGCATGGCATTGCCGCAGACGAAGAACGCAGACTGCAGCCCCTTGGAGCGGATGTGATCGAATACTTTCGTATAGACCTTTGTGAGATAGGCCTCGAAATGCTTGGGCGAAATCTGGGAGACCAGAGGGTCAACGGTGGCAATGATGTCGGCTCCGGCATCGGCATAGAGATCCACCATGGCGATTGCGTTTTTGCAGGCATAGTCCATCATGGCTTCCACCAGCGCCGGATTTTTCTTCATATCCATGAAGAGCTTCGTACCGCGCAGATGGGACACCAGGGTAAAGGGGCCGCAGAACAAGCCGTAAATGGCAGTCTCATCGCCGACCGCCGCCTTGACGCGGCGGCAGACGTCCATGACCAGCGGGATCCGCCCGTCTTCCGGCCCGACAATTTTGTCGGGAATCTCACCAGTGGCCTCCAGGGGATGGGTGGTAACGGTGGGCGGATTATCGTCAGCCCACATCAGTTCGCATCCCAGAATTTCGGCCTCCAGCTGAAGATCGAACACAATGGGAAGGCCGTCCGGCATATACAGGCGATGGACCTCCATCAGCGCGTCATACAGCTTGTCGCCATCCTGAAGCACCTCGGTGGCGGTGTACCCCTTTAATTTACCGGCATGTACGCCGGCAAACGGTACCCAGGGGGGCCGGGGGGTTTCCTCGTGCCGCAGGGTTTTCTGTATCAGTTCTTTTCCGGTCATGGTTTCGTTTCCTCCTTGTGAAATGGTTTGAAAAGCCGTTTACATTGTTGACGACAGCCGCCTTCAGACGGCGCCGCGCCGCAGGTACGTTGGGAAAGATCCATCAGCTTTGAAAAGATAATACAATATTACGATTGGATTCCTTGTCAATCATCATAATATAGTTTTTCCATTCCGTCAAGTAGCTGAAACAGAAATCGGGCAAAAACGGGGACAGGATCAGGTTCTGGTTGCTTCATCGCAGAAAAAGGCGCATGGATTGGCTCCATGCGCCTGGTGCGTTTACACGGCCCTATGGTTTTTCGGATGCGGCGGCTTTCTGCCTCGCCAGCTTTTCCCTGGCTGCTGAAAGTGCCTTTGCCAGCTGATCGGGGCAGGAGGTATCCTTCCCTCCGCACCGGATCCCCTGGGTGCGCCGGATGACCTCATCCACCTCCATGCCTTCCACCAGCGCTGCAACGCCCTGGGAATTGCCGTTGCAGCCGCCTACGATTTCCACATGGCTGACGGTATGGCCGTCGGTTTCCAGCCTGATTTCGCGGGAACAGACTCCGCGGGTCCGGTAACTGAATTTCATGATATGCAGTACTCCTTCCTAAACCTCCGCCAGATCGCTGAAAACGGCCTGCGTATAGACAGCCAGATCCTGCGGCGCCAGAATGACCTGGCAGCCGCGCTGTCCGGCGGAGACGGCAATTTCATCATAAAGCTGCGCAGTTTCTTCCAGAAACGTGGGGAACTTCTTTTTCATACCGATGGGGCTGCAGCCGCCGCGCAGGTAGCCGGTCAGGGGCAGCAGTTCTTTCACGGGGAGCAGTTCCACTTTTTTGTCGCCTGCAGCCCTGGCGGCTTTTTTCAGATCCAGTTCGCAGCAGACAGGGATGCAAAATACCAGATATCCCCGGCGCTCGCCGCGCGCCGCCAGTGTTTTGAACACCTGCTCCGGCGGCATCCCGATCCCTTCGGCAGCGTGCATCCCGTTCAGATCGGTCTCATCAAACGGGTATTCAGCGGCGCGATAAACGATCCCGGCCTGCTCGAGAAGACGCATCACGTTGGTTTTTGTCATGGCAGTTACACCTCGCGAATGTACCATATCACATTTTTCCGCTGCTTGCAACCGGCGGAACAGATATGATATCATGATTCTGCGGCACGATACCGATAAAAATTGCAAGGTGGGAAACACAATGTCTATTGAAAAAGTACGGGAATTTTTTCAGAAAAACGGAATGGACAACCGCATTCAGGAGTTCGCGGTTTCCAGCGCAACGGTGGAACTGGCGGCGCAGGCGCTTTCCGTTGAAGCCTGCCGCATTGCAAAGACGCTCTCCTTTTTGATCGGCGATCGATGCATC
>JAHZEF010000139.1:0-2201 GCA_019422005.1 Clostridiales bacterium | reverse complement strand
CGACAACGCCAAATTCAAGGCGGCGTTCGGCTGCAAGGCAAAAATGCTGGCGCACGAAGACGTGCCGGCCCGTACGGGACATGCCGTCGGCGGCGTCTGCCCGTTTGCAGTCCGGGAAGGCGTGCAGATCTATCTGGATGTCTCCCTGAAGCGGTTTGAGACCGTGTTCCCGGCGGCCGGGAGCAGCAATTCGGCGATTGAGATGCGCATCGGGGAACTGGAGCGCTATTCTGCATATACAGGCTGGGTGGACGTCTGCAAGGGCTGGCAGGATCCGGTATGAACGCCGGCGGCCCGGCATGCAGGGCCGCCCTTCGGTTTACGATACGGATTTCCGGGAAATACTAACCGCGATTGAAAAACGGGAGGTATTTCAGATGGAGTTTGCAGAACAGAGCGCTGCTCAGCGGGAGCAGGACCGCGATCAGATTACGGAACTGGGCTCGGCAACCACCAAGACCAGTTGCGGCACAATCTATACGCTGACCATCATCGGGCAGATTGAAGGGCACCAGGTGCTGCCGGAATCCGTGAAGACCACAAAATATGAACATGTGATGCCTTTGCTGGCTTCCATTGAGGAGAGCGAGGAAATTGACGGGCTGCTGCTGCTGCTGAACACGGTCGGGGGCGATATCGAAGCCGGCCTGGCCATTGCAGAGCTGATTTCCGGGATGAAAAAGCCTACCGTGTCCCTGGTCCTGGGCGGCGGCCACTCCATCGGGGTCCCGCTGGCCGTCTCTGCGAAAAAGTGCCTGATTGCGCCATCGGCAGGGATGACAATCCATCCGGTGCGGATTTCCGGCACTGTGGTGGGAGCGCCGGCCACATTTCAGTATTTTAACCGGATCCAGGAGCGGATTGTGGAATTTGTAACGGCCAACTCCAGGATCAAGCGGGACGTGTTTCTCAATTATATGATGGCGACCGGCGAGCTGGCTTCAGACGTCGGGACGGTAATCTATGGGAGGGAAGCCGTGGCCTGCGGGCTGATTGACAAACTGGGAAGCCTTGGAGACGCGCTGGACACCTTGCACCGCCTGATTGCGCGTGACCGGGCACGCAGGGGCCGGAATAGAAATGACGCATGAAAACTATGGAATTCCCGGAAGGTTTATGATAATATAATCATTAATGATAAACCTACAGGAGGACGTCTCATGACTTACCTTTCCGCCATTATTCTCGGACTGGTGCAGGGGATTGCGGAGTTCCTGCCAATCTCAAGCTCCGGTCACCTGTCCATTTTCCAAAATTTCTTCCAGCTGACCGACGTGGAACACGACCATCTGTTTTTTGACGTCCTGCTGCATTTGGGAACGCTGGTAGCCGTCTTTATCGCATATCGCAGAGATATTGCGGAACTGCTGCGGGAGTTTTTTTATATGGTGCACCTGAAAAGGCTCCCGCAGGGCGGAAAGCCGGATGTGCCGGCACGCCGGACGATTCTGATGATCATTGTGGCCACGCTTCCGCTGTTTCTGATTCTGCCGGTAAAGGATCTGGTGGAGGGGTTGTATCAAAATACGTTTTTCATCGCGTTTGCGCTGGCGGTCACCGGTTTGCTCCTGTTTCTCTCGGACCGGATGAACCGCGGCACGAAAACGGCGCGGAACGCCACGATGCTGGACGCGCTTCTGGTAGGAGTTGCGCAGGCTGTGGCTGTGGTACCGGGACTGTCCCGTTCCGGTACCACCATTTCCGCAGGGCTGGCGCGGGGATTTGACCGGACGTTTGCCGTTAAGTTTTCGTTCCTGCTCTCCATTCCGGCCGTGCTGGGCGCCAACCTCTTAAGCATTGTCGACGCGGCAAAAGCCGGAATCGATACCAAGCTGCTTCCGGTATATCTGGTCGGCGTGCTGGTGGCTATGATATCCGGGTATGCCGCCATCAGCCTGTTACGATACATAGCCCGGAAGGGCCGCTTCGGCGCATTTGCGTACTATTGCTGGGGAGCGGGGATTGTCACCCTGATCCTATCTCTGATTGCATAAGGAGTTTTTCATGGCTTCGCAGAAGAAATCAGCCCGCTCGACGGCTTCGCGGGCGGCATCCAAACAATCGGCTTCCGGCCGCAGGAGCCCAAAACAAACCAGGAAAAAACGTCCGATCCACCGGGAAGTGGGGGCGGTTGTCTGCCTGTTCCTGTGCGTCTTTGTTACGCTGGGCTGCTTCGGCGTTCAGGGGATTTTTATCCAGGC
>JAHZEF010000138.1:4896-5872 GCA_019422005.1 Clostridiales bacterium | reverse complement strand
TGTTCCAGGTTGTGTGCTAGGTTGTCTTTGCAAATGAGTTGCAATTGCAAATACGGCCGGAAGGGTGTTCCTATGCTGGGCTTGATGTTTGACGCGCTGCTGGATACGGCAAAACTGCTGCCGTTTTTATATTTGACCTATCTTGCCATGGAATACCTGGAGCACAAGCTGGAGGGCCGTACCGATACGCTGATAAAAAAAGCGGGTCGTCTGGGGCCGCTGTGCGGCGGCCTGCTGGGCGTGGTGCCGCAATGCGGCTTTTCCGCCGCGGCCTCCAGCCTGTATGCAGGGCGCGTGGGCACGCTGCTGGCAATTTTCCTCTCCACCTCGGATGAAATGCTGCCGATTATGATCTCCAGACAGACGCCGGCGGTACAGGTGCTGAAAATTCTGGGGCTGAAGGTTCTGATCGGCACGGCGGCCGGATTCCTGACAGATCTGGTATGCCGCCGCAGGGGACGGCAGCATACGGGCTCCATTGGGGAACTCTGCAGCCGGGAACACTGCCATTGCGGCGGCCACCGGATTGCGCTCGCCGCGCTGCGGCATACGGCGGGCATCGCGCTGTTTCTTCTGCTGTTTACCTTTGGAATCAATCTGGTGCTGTTTCTGGTTGGCGAGGATGCACTGGCGGCGCTGCTGCTGGGCCGTCCGGTTCTGGGGATCTTCCTCTCCGGGCTGGTGGGGCTGATCCCCAACTGCGCAGCCTCAGTGGCGCTTACGACGCTGTATCTGGACGGCCTGCTGAGTTTCGGCTCCGTAATGGCGGGGCTGCTGGTCAGCGCCGGCGCAGGCCTGCTGGTGCTGCTGCGAATCAACCGGAATGCGCGGGAGAATGTGGGGATTATACTGCTGCTCTATGGGATCGGCGTGGCCTGCGGCGGCCTGCTGGATCTGCTGCATATCGCGGTATAACGGCGTAGGAGTGAGGAACAATGAAAGTCGCGCAGTGGCCTGCGGATCTGAAGCGGACCCG
>JAHZEF010000138.1:0-4886 GCA_019422005.1 Clostridiales bacterium | reverse complement strand
GTCCGAATCGGAGCGGCCTCTGGATGTGAAAGAGATTTACCGGCGGACCGAAGGGGCGCGGGAAGCTCTGGCGGTTTCCACGGTTTACCGGGTCCTTTCCGCATTCGAGTCTCACGGGCTTGTAACAAAAACCACAATGATGGGCGAAG
The DNA here is from genome assembly GCA_019422005.1 of Clostridiales bacterium. Taxonomy (GTDB): domain Bacteria; phylum Bacillota; class Clostridia; order Oscillospirales; family Oscillospiraceae; genus Avoscillospira_A. The sequence goes on along the minus strand of JAHZEF010000138.1, from coordinate 4,737 downwards.
AGACGGCGCTGTACCGTCTGCGGCGGGCGGAGCATGAGCACTATGCCGTCTGCCTGCGCTGCCACAGGCAGGTACCGCTGCAGTGCTGCCCCTTCGAATCCATTCCGCTGCATGCGGAGCCTGAAGGGTTTGACGTGACGGGGCACCGCCTGGAACTGTACGGATATTGCCGGGAATGCAGAAAGCAGGAACAGGCGGCCTGCCCGCGGAGCGTGGATAATGAAAGACGGGGTGGGACGGATGGATAGGCGGCGAAGGCTGGAGAGCCTGGCGGAGAATGCGGAGGATGCGATCCTGCTGGCGAGGGTTTATGACCGGATCACGGCCGCCGAGCGGAAGCAGATCCCGGCTGCCACCTGCTTTCTCTCCCGGCGGGAGCAGGCCCTGACGGAGCAGCTGCTTCAGGGGACGGAGTTTTGCTTTTTTGGCGGCTATGCGGGGGCGGAACGGGCGCTTTGCTGCTATCTTCCGGCATATCTTGCGCCGGAGGAGTGGCTGCATGGGGAGGAAAGCCCGGTTTGCGCGCTGCGTGCGGAGTTTTATGCGGGAGACTCCCTGACACACCGGGACTTTCTCGGTGCGCTGATGGGCTGCGGCATCAAGCGGGAAACGGTGGGAGATATCCTGGTGCAGCGTGGGCGGTGTGATTTCCTGGTGACGCGGGAAATTCTGCCCTATGTGCGGCAGACGCTGGAGTCGGCCGGCCGCACCAGGCTGCGCCTGAGCGGGATCGCGCTGGAAGAGCTGGAAGTTCCGGTGCAGGAAACAAGGCAGCTGCGGGATACGGTGGCGGCGCTGCGGCTGGACAGCGTCGTGGCGTCAGGGTTTGGCCTGAGCCGCGGCCGCGCAGCGGAAGCCGTGACGAACGGACGGACGGCAGTCAACTGGCTGACCTGTGAGAAACCGGACCGTCAGGTGGCGGAGGGGGACGTCATTTCCGTTCGGGGGCTTGGGAAAATTGAGCTGACCGCGGTGGGCGGTACGACGAAGAAAGGGAGAATCGGCGTTGTGATCAGCCGGTTTGTATGATGCAATGGAACAGAAAAAGATCGACCGGATCAATGAACTGGCCAGAAAAGCAAAGGCAGAAGGGCTGACGCCGGAGGAGCACGCCGAGCGCAGCGCGCTGCGCAATGAGTATCTGGCGGATATTCGCCTGAATCTGCAGGCGCAGCTGGATCACACCTATCTTGTGGATGAGACCGGGAAAAAGACCAGGCTGCGGAAGAAAGCGCGGCCGGATTCCGCAACATGACAGGCCGGCTGCAGCGTCTGGAAAAGGCTTTTTGAAGGGCTGCAGGGCAGGGATGAGCTTCCCTGAGACGTTCAAAGCCCCGGATGCCGGAACGGGCAGGGGGCCGGGCGTACAAACCGGCCGCTCCTTCCGGCCCCTTTTTCCGCCTGGGAGAAGGGAGATGCCGCAGGGCGGCGACGGCGGATTGTGGAATGTTGTCGTAAACTCAAGCGCGCGCTGCCGGACGGCGGCGCGCGCTTTGTCAGGAAAGAAGAAAAAAGCCGGCCAGAAGAATTTGAATTGCCAGGAGTATGGGCATCCCAATATAAAATTTGGGATGCCGCGTTTTATGGCGAAACAGGTACATTCCGGCCAAACTGCCGGGGCTGCCGCCCAGCGCGGCAATCCACATCAGCGCAGCCTCGGGAATTCGGCGGCGGTGTTTTTTGGCAAATCGCTTATCCAGATACATAAGTGCCAGTCCAAGCGCATTGATTAGAAGCAGATAGCAGCACAAAAGCCGCTGCGCAAAGGTCATCTGAAACATCCTTTCCTGGAGGTGCTTTCCTTGAAAAAAAGCTGTGGGTTGATCGGGCTGTGTCTGGCGGCCCTGCTCTGCGGCTGCAGGGCTGAGGTTCAGTGGGAAACGGTGGATGATGAGGTTGTCGCCGCTTCCGGGCCGGCGGAGGAACCGTATATCATTACCTTCGGCGTGCCGGACGACGCGTCGCTGGAACCGCTGTCGGAAGAACACCGGAACCTGTATGTGCAGGAGGACGGCGCGTATGAGATTCTCAGTGATGTGATTACTGCTCCAAACCTGGATGAGGCGCTGCGGGCAGTCTCAGGCTTCGGGGCGGATGAGCTGGAGGTGCTGGAGACGCGGCGGTTCGGACTGCCGGAGTACCGGTTTGCCTGGGCCTCTGCTTCCGACGAAGGGAATTATGTCTCCCAGGCGTCATTGGTGGAAGACGGCAGCTATTACTATGCCCTGATTTTTTCCGTACGGGAGGAGATGGGCAGCGCCTATGAGGGCTGCGCTGAAGCGGTCTTTTCCTCCTTTGGCATTTATGGGGATGAGATGTCCTGACAGCAACTGTATCAGACATGGGAGCAAACGTCAACGGCTTCAGGCGTTTTGCCCAAAAAACGGGGCGGCGGGGCGGCGGCTTCGGCGGGAATTTGAATTGACCAGGGCGGCGGATCCGCTTATAATGGGGACAGAATTGTGTACTGGGGAGGATCTGTCCCATGGCAGTCAAAAATGCACTGATTTGTTTGGGCGGCGGGCCGTCGCCTGTCATTAACGCCTCGCTGCAGGGGGTAATCGAGCGCTGCTTTGAGCATTCCGACCGGATCGGCCAGGTTTACTGCGCCGACCACGGCATTGAAGGCGTTCTGCTGGAGCGGCTGATGGATATGCGCGGGGAGGATCCGAAGGAGCTGGCCCGCCTGCGCAACACGCCGGCCTCCGGCGCCATCGGCACCTGCCGCTATAAGCTGGGCGACGACCGGGCTGAGGATTTTGAGCGGATCCTTGAAATCTTCCGGGCGCACGACATCGGGTATTTCTTTTATATCGGCGGCAACGATTCCATGGACACCGCCGATAAGGTCAGCCGGATGGCGGAGAAGGCCGGGCTGGAACTGGTGGCCGTGGGCGTGCCGAAGACGATAGACAATGATCTGGGCGACGAGGAGCGTACCATCATCGACCATACGCCCGGTTATGGCAGCGCCGCCCGTTATTGGGCCAATACCATCCGGGAGGTCAATGAGGAAAACCGCGGCATCAGCGTTTCCGAATGCGTCAGCGTCTATCAGGCCATGGGCCGCGCGGCGGGATTCCTTTCCGCGGCCTCCAGGCTTGCCGACCCCCAGCGGGAAATGCCGCTGCAGATCTACCTGGCTGAGGGCGGGCACAGCCTGGAATTTCTGGCGGAGAATGTCAACCGCCAGCTGCAGGAATCGGGCCGCTGCATTGTGGTGGTCAATGAGGGCTTTGATGTGGGGGACATCGGTGCGGCAGTGGATGGTTTCGGGCATATTGAGTACGGCGCCAGCCGGCTCAGCGCCTGCCAGGGCGTGGTCAACTACCTGAACAGTGTAAAGCTGAAGGCGCGGGGGTATGCCAACTGCCAGGTTCCCGGCGTGCTGCAGCGCTGCACGGCTGTCCACCGTTCGGAAGTGGACGTGCAGGAGGCCTATGAGGTGGGGCTCCATGCCGCGGAGATGGCTGCGGCCGGCAAGTCCGGCTGCATGGCTACCATTCTGCGGGAACCGGGCCCAGTGTACCGGGTACGCTACAGTGAAGTACCTCTGCGGGTTGTGGCAAATTCGGAACGGTTTCTGCCGCAGTCCTGGATTGCGGGCAACCGTATCGATGTCACGGATGATTTTATCTGCTATGCCAGGCCGCTGATCGGCGACGGCATTGCACCGCTGGAGTTTGAACATGGCATTCTGCGCTTTGCACGCCTGCAGCGGAAGATGGTTGCACAGAAGTGCCCCGGCTATGTGCCGGTGGGAATGCGCTGATTCCATAGGAACGATCGAGGGCCGCGCCGTCTTTCAGACGGCGCGGCCCTTCTGCATGCAGAACCTTTTCCGGCGGGCGGTGGGGGAACACGGCGGAGGCCGGGAAAAACAGGCGCTGCATGGGTGGGACATTGCAGGGCCGAAGGAAGTCAGGCTGCCATACCGCGGCGGCGTGTGCCATGGGGCCGGGGGCGCGGTTTTAGTCCGAACCATCGGCGCCAAACAGCGGGTCGCCGGCGAGGCCGTCTTTCTGCAGCATTTGTTCCAATACCTGGATATCGCTGGTGATGTCCACCGCATCGGAACGGAACAGCTGATCCAGACGTGCCTCAAAGCCCTCGACCACGCGATCCATCATCCCTTCGATCCGGGCCTTGGTGGAGGAGATGTTTTTGCCTTCGACGCCCTGCGCTTCCATTTGCGCATAGGAGCGGAGGATTTTCAGCGTGGTGGGGAGATAGTAGCTCAGAAAACTGTGGAGCTCGTCTGCTGCGTCGGGATTCCGGCGCTGGTAGTCCAGGATTTTGCCTGTAATTTCTCCGATCCTGTCAATTTTGCGGCTCATGGCTTCGTCGGCAATCTGGTCGTTTACCGTGCGGATTTGCACAAGGATATCATTTTCCTGTGCGGCGGCAGACGCCGCCGGCTTTTGCGGAGGCGCTTCCTCGCGGATCCCGTTGTCGGAAAAGACGAGACGGCGGTTCTGCGCATCCAGATACCCGGCGGGCAGATAGCCTCCCTCCAGCATGTCCTGCAGATCGTCACAGGCGCGGCGGTAAGAGACCGGGACGGCCCGCGCCAGCGTATCGATGGACAGGCTGTCCCTGCGGCCGATCAGCGTCAGATAGCGGCGGTACCTGCCGGCCTTTTTCCGGCGCGCGATCCCGCAGAAAAGCAGCACCAGGCCTGTGGCGGTCAAGCCGGCTTCATAGACCAGTTCACGCAGCAGATAGGAGGCGTAGCCG
>JAHZEF010000137.1:2708-6034 GCA_019422005.1 Clostridiales bacterium | reverse complement strand
TCAGGGCCTGCATGCAGTTATGATCCAAAAGGATCGGCGCGCAGTCCGCCACGCTGATGCCGATGGAATCCAGCAGACGGCCTTCCACCACCAGCATCAGGATTTCACCGCGGTCCGACTGCCCGAGAATGGCGCGGGGCTGCAGGCCGTTCCACCCGGAGGTGTCAAGCACGTTTCCGTCGATGATAATAGCCGGGGTAAACTCCACGGCGTCTGTCGTATCCGGGTGGACTTCCGACTGCGCATCGACAATATAAAGATAATTGTCCTCCCGCAGCTCCAGGCGCTTGTAGCTCCATCCCATGTGCGCGCCCCGTCCCTGGCCGTCGGACATGGCATAGCCGGCGAGGATACCGCCGTTGCCGACGCCGCCCTCGTCAATGAAGCTGCTGCCGGTCATTGCCAGGATGCCGCCGTTGTTCTGCGCAATGGTGCCGGCGTACTGGCCGGCCGAACCCAGCATCGTGGAGTTTTTCACAGAAAGCCTGGAGGGATCCTTGGCCACGGCCAGCACGCCGCGGTAACCGCTGCCCTTCACGCGGAGCAGGAGGATCTGGTTCTGCGCGTCGATGGCCAGCACCTGCTCTCCCATGGTGGTCTGGATTGCAGTGCCCTCGTCGTCCAGACCGGCTTCATTGATCAGGATATTGTCCCAGCCCTGATCCAGGGCGGAGGGGTTCTTTTTCAAATAGGCCTCCATGGAGCTTCGGTCCAGTTCCCAGAAGAGCTCATAAAACGCCTCTTCCGCCGTGTCGACGGCAGGGGCCGTCTGTGAGTCCTCCGTCCGGTCGCTGCTGTCTTTGCCGTCTGCCCAGCTGTCGGAGGAATTGTGCTGCGTCTGCTCCTCCTTGGCTGCGATTCGGGAAGACATTGCTTCGTCAATGACACTCTGCGGGATGAACGCAGTGGCCAGCCACTGATGCCGCATGGTGTCCATGGCGGTCTGTATGTAAATGGTGCGCCATTTGGCGATGAAGGGGATGTTGGAGTAGACACAGGTAAAGTAGAGCCCCTCCAGAGCGGCAAGAATCAGGAAAACGATCGTCAGCGTTTTCAAAGGGGATCTGGTTTTCTTCGGACGCGTCTCCGTTCCAGCGGAGCCGGCGCGGCCGCGGCTTCTGGCGCCTTTCCCGCCGAACAATTTAATCTGGCTCAAATGAATTCTCCTATCCTTGGGACGCCCGGGAAGCGGGCAGAAAAAAGTCGAAAACAACACGCATATCATATCACGGCAGGGGCCGTGATGCAAACCCATTTCCTGCAAATCTTCAAATAAATTCTGGAAAAAATGAGATAAATACCGGGAAATTGTAAAACTTACCGGGAAATATCGCGCTTTGTCGGATTTACATTTCACTGGAAAGCGATTATAATACAGCTGATCACATCATGCAGGAACAGGAGAAGCGATATGATTATTACCGTAACATTGAATCCGGCGCTGGACAAAACGGTTCTGGTGCGTAATTTTGAGGTGAACCATGTCTGCCGGGTGGAGGAAGCGCGCCTGGATCCGGGCGGAAAGGGAATCAACGTTTCGAAGGTGATCCACAGCCTGGGCGGCCGCAGCGTGGCCGTGGGCGTGGTGGGCGGCGCCGCTGGCGAGTACATCCGGGATCAGCTGGATCTGATGGGAATCCGGAACGATCTGGTGTTCAGCCGGACGGAGACCCGGACCAATCTGAAGATTGTGGATCCTGACCGGCATACCAATACGGACATCAATGAGCCGGGGGCGCCGCTGACGGTGCAGGAACTGCAGGAGGTCTGGGAAAAGCTGAGCGATCTGATCAACCCGGGGGACACGGTCGTCTTTGCCGGAAAGAATCCGCCGGGCATGGCGGATCAGCAGCTGGCGGAATGGATCACACTGCTGAAGCAGGAGCATGTCAAAGTGGCGCTGGATACGGTGGGGATGCCCATGAAGATCGGCGTTGCCGCCGGCCCCACGGTGATCAAGCCCAACCAGGCCGAGCTGGAGGAACTCTGCGAGACGGAACTGCCGGATCGCGAGGCGCTGGTGGCCGCGGCGCGGAAAGTGGTGGCCAACGGCGTTGAAATTGTGGTGGTATCGCTGGGCGCCGACGGCGCGCTGTTTGTCAGGGCGGACGAGGCGCTGCACGCGCATGGCGTTTCCGTTCCGGTGGGCAGCACGGTGGGGGCCGGCGACGCCATGATGGCCAGCATCCTTTGGGATCTGGAGCGCGGGCTCGGCTGGGAGGAACTGGCCGTCCGGGCGGTCGCGGTCAGCGCGGCCAACGTCATGTGCTCCGGTACGCAGCCGGCTGCGGCAAAGGATATGGAACCCCTGCTGTACCAGGTGCGTGTGGAACGCATCCCTTAGGGGGTTAGACGGGAATCTGACAAAAAAGTGCCGGTTTTTGCAAAAGAATGCAGACGGTATCTGGGGTCTGCCGCCGGCAGACATGGGGCGGCGCAGAGCCGGACCGAAGCCAGGCTTCGGTCCGGTTTTTGTGTTTCCCGATTGACGGCGTCCGGCGCCTGCTGTATGATAATGGAAACAAATGCTCCGCCCCGGGGCAGGGGGAATGCCCGGCTGCCTGCCGGAGTCCGGATGACAGGCGGGACGGCGCCTGCCGGCCGCCATGCAGGAGCGTTCGCAGGGATGGGGGAAAGCAGCCCGGATTGCTGTGAAAACAGGATGCAAGAAAGGATGAGCGATATGAAACAGCTGCACGGTACGGATCAGAGGACGATGGCCTATATCAATCTATATGGCGTTCTGGGGGCGCTGGAGGAGCTCTGCAGGCTGGATGAGCAGGCGCGGCAGTTGATTGCGGACCGGGCCGTCCGGATTGGCTTCCGGGTGTCGGGCGGGCCGTGCGCCACGCTGTGCTTCGACCATGGGACCTGCGTGCTGGCCGACGGCGACAAGGACTGCGATATCCGCCTGCCGTTTTCCAGCCCTGCGAAGTTCAATGGCATGATCGACGGCACAGTGACGCCGATCCCCTCCAGGGGATTGACGAAGCTGAAATTTCTGACGGGGCCCTTCCTGAAGCTGACGGACCGTTTGACCAGATATCTGCGGGCGTCTGAGCAGGAACTGCAGGATCCGGAGCTTTTCCAGAAAAGTACAACGCTGATGTTTTATGCCATCGCCGCATCGCTCAGCCAGATCGGGACCCATGACCGGATCGGCCGGGCCAGCGCGGGCTATATTCCGGACGGCGTGATCTGCCTGCGGATCAAGGACGGGCCGGCGGCGTCCATCTGTGCAAAGGATCATATTCTGCATACGGTGAAAAAGGCGCCGGAGCATCCGGCTGCGGTGATGGAATTCGGCAGCATGAAGAACAGCACCG
>JAHZEF010000137.1:2255-2698 GCA_019422005.1 Clostridiales bacterium | reverse complement strand
GCCCGGGAACTGTTTGCCGGCAAGCGGAACGCCATGGCCAGCATCGGCGTCGGGGAAATCCGGGTCAGCGGCATGATGCCGATGCTGGACAATATGAACCGGATTTTGGACCGCGTGGGCCTGTACCTGGCCTGAGAGGAGGAGACGGAATGAAAACCAATACCTATGAAGAAAGCCGCCGCCAGTTCGAGCGCGCCTGCCGGGTGATTCCCTCGGGCGTATACGGCCATCTGGGCCCGGCCGAGGGATGCTTCATTCCCGTGGAAGCATATCCCATGTTTTCCCAGCGGGCGCAGGGCCCTTATTTCTGGGATCTGGATGGGAACCGTTTCATTGATTACATGTGCGCCTACGGCCCCAACGTGCTGGGATACTGCGATCCGGATGTGGATGAGGCGGCGCGGAAGCAGATGGAGAAGGGCAACTGCATAACAGCGCCCTCC
>JAHZEF010000137.1:0-2213 GCA_019422005.1 Clostridiales bacterium | reverse complement strand
GCTGGTGGACACGGTCCATTCCGCGGACTGGGCGTACTTTGCCAAGAACGGCAACGACGTGACCACCATGTCGGTGCTGGCGGCCCGTGCCTATACCCACAAGAAGAAAATTGTATTCTTTAAGGGGTATTACCACGGCATTTCCCCGTGGACGCAGAAGATCGACTATGCGGGCATCATCGAGGAGGACGTGTGCAACAACCTCTATGTGGACTGGAACGATTTCGACCAGCTCCAGCGGGTGTTTGAGGAAAACAAGGGCCAGATTGCCGGCCTGATTGCCCAGCCGTATATGCACGGCAACTTCAAGGACAATGAGATGCCCGCCGACGGCTTCTGGCAGAAGGTGCGCAGGCTCTGCACCGACAACGACGTGGTGCTGATCATCGACGATGTCCGGGCCGGCTTCCGCATGGATCTGGCCGGATCCGACCATTACTTCGGCTTTGAGGCCGACCTGATCTGCTTCTGCAAAGCGCTGGCCAACGGCTACAATGTTTCCGCCCTCTGCGGCAAGGAGTTTCTCAAGAACACCGTCAGCGGCCTGACGTACACGGGATCCTACTGGCTGTCCGCCGTTCCCTTTGCCGCGGGAATCGCCTGCATCCAGAAGATGAAGCGGCTGGGCTGCCCGGATATCCTCAATGAAAAAGGGAAAAAACTGGGCGACGGCCTCAAGGCGGCCGCGTCCAGGTACGGCTTTGATCTGCACGTGTCCGGTATGCCGTCGCTGTTTTATCTGCGCATTGCCGACGATCCGACGCTGGTGCTCCATCAGGAATGGGTGGCTGAGTGCGTGATGCGGGGCGTTTACTTCACAAACCACCATAATCATTTTATCAATGCAGCCCTGTCGGACGCGGATCTTGCAGAAACGCTGGCCGTGGCCGAGGAGGCGTTTGATGTGGTGCGCAGGCGCCATCCGCAGCAGGATCCTGCATAGGCCGCAGGCCCGGCCTCCCGGGACAGAAGCGGCCTGCGGCGGCGCCCCGCAGCAGGGAACCGGCGGCTGAATATACGCAATGGCAGCCGGTTTGCTGCCTTTTGACAATGCCCTCTGATGCAGTCTGTTTTCTGCATCAGAGGGCATGCTTTTTGAGCGGGCAGGTTTGGAAATGCTGGATCCTGCTTCCCGCCCGGAGGGAGAACCGCAGGAAACGGCCTGCCGGGTACAGCAATTCCGGACGCCTCCTCACTCAGAAAGCGAGGCCATATATTCGGTCGGCGTCTGCGCGGTGTATTTTTTGAATACGACCGAGAAATATGCGCTGTTGCAGAAGCCGAAATCGCCGGCGACCTCCGTCAGGTTGGAACGCCTTGTCAGGATCCCTTTGATCCGCTTTATTTTTTCCTGATTGATGTAGCTGCGGGGGCTGACGCCGACCTGGGCCTTGAACTTGGCCTTGAACTGCGGCAGCGAGATGCAGCAGACGCCGGCAATCTCCTCCAGCGTCAGCGGTTCGGTGATGTGCCTGTCAATGTATTCGCACGCCCGGACGATGTCGAGGGAGACCTGGAGGCTGGTGAGGCTGGTATAGGAAAGCAGCAGATAGAGGAATGTCACAATATAATTGGCAATCTGGAAGGGATTGCGGAGCGACGTATTGAGGATCGCGTACTGCAGTGTTTTGGCGGCGTTGGTAATTTTGTTCAGGTCTGTCCGGATGCAGTGCTGCTTCAGCTGCAGCAGCATATGGAGCAGGGCGTCGGCCGCCTGCGCGTTCAAATACAGGAAATTATTTGTTTGGCTGACGTCAAGCTGCATCCAGAAAATTTCCCCGACGGACATGGGAATGCCGTTTGTATGGTGGATCTCATCAGGAAACGTAAGGAACGCATCGCCGCCGTACAGGGAGTATTCCTTCTGGTCGACATAAAAGGAAATATTGCCTTTGGTTACAAATACGATTTCGAAGCTGTGCTCGTGAAAATGGGGCCTCAGAGGCGGGACGGCGTATTTCATGTCATGCCAGCCGAAGACCCGCAGGCCGGGAATCTGCAGTTCACGCGCGGTCAGGACGATGCGGTCTGCAGCGCAGTAGGCCTCATCCCACCAGCTGATGGGGGCGGACGCTTCTGCCATGACGGATCACTCCTCTTTCAAATTTGTATGATATTCATGTTTAATTGCAATTCTTTCTCTAAAAGTATAGAGTTAATCTATACAAAAATCAAGCGAGTGGCCGAGGTTTTTTTGGAGGTGTATGCACAAA
>JAHZEF010000136.1 GCA_019422005.1 Clostridiales bacterium | reverse complement strand
CAACGCCGTGGAGGACAACCCCTTCATGGCCGGCGCGTTCCACGGCGTGGGCGAGCCGGAATCGGTGATCAATGTGGGCGTGTCCGGCCCGGGCGTGGTGTATCACGCCCTCCAGAGCGCCAAGGGCAAGCCCTTCGACGCGGTGGCGGAACTCATTAAAAAGACCGCCTTCCGCATCACCCGCATGGGCCAGCTGGTGGCCCAGGAGGCCAGCCGCCGCCTCAACGTCCCCTTCGGCGTGGTGGATCTGAGCCTGGCTCCCACGCCGGCCGTCGGCGACAGCGTGGCGCGGATCCTTGAGGCCATGGGTCTGGAGGTCTGCGGCACCCACGGCACCACCGCCGCCCTGGCGCTGCTGAACGACGCCGTGAAAAAAGGCGGCGTGATGGCGTCCGGCAGCGTCGGCGGGCTCTCCGGCGCATTCATCCCGGTCAGCGAGGACGAGGGCATGATCGCCGCCGCAGAGCGGGGGACTCTGACGCTGGAGAAGCTGGAGGCCATGACGTGCGTCTGTTCGGTGGGCCTGGATATGATCGCGGTCCCCGGGGACACCAGCGCGGAGACCATTTCCGCCATCATCGCCGACGAAGCCGCCATCGGCATGGTAAATTCCAAAACCACCGCCGTCCGTCTGATTCCAGCGCCGGGGAAGGCGGTGGGCGATCTGGTGGAATTCGGCGGCCGGCTGGGCAGCGCCCCGGTCATGCCGGTCCATCCGGAATCGGCGGCGGAGTTCATCGCCCGCGGCGGCCGCATCCCCGCCCCCATGCAGAGCCTGAAAAACTGACGCCCTTGGCCGTCCGCCCGAAAACCACCGTTTTCCGGGCGGACGGCTTTGCAATAAAAACTTTCAGTTCCCATCCCCCGGCCCGAACTGCCTGTAATCTGCGGAAGCCCCCGCGCGTCCCGATCTTAATACTGTCGCCTGATTGCAAATTACTAAAATCTTTTGTATAATGGCCACATCTCGCGAAGGAGGGCTCCCCCATGGCCAGGATCACCAACAAGGATATTGCACGTCTGGCGGGCGTATCCCCGGCAGCAGTTTCCATTGCCGTCAACGGGAGGCCCGGAATCAGCCAGGAAACCCGTGAACGGATACTGAAAATCGCGCGCCAGAACCACTATTGTCCCGGTATCGCTTCTCTGCAGATTCTGCAGGACCGCTCCCGTTTTATCGCAGCGCTGTTCCGCACTGATGCACAGCTGGAGGATCAGATTTTTTACTCCGAAATGGGGTCGCACGCCATGGTCGCCTGCTGCGAACGCGGCTGTACACTGGTCTCCACCTATATTACAGATTCCAGCGGTACCATAACGCTGCCTCAGGCGATCTTGAACCGTTCCGTGGACGGTATCCTGGTATTCGGCGATCAGGAGCCCGGCATTTATACCGAGCTCAGCCATACCGGGATCCCCTTTGTTGTCCTGGACAGCAGCCGTCCGGGGAGCGGCTACCCTTCCGTACTGGTGGATTACCATAATGCAGCGTATCAGGCTACGCGCCATCTGATTGAGCTGGGGCATCGGGATATCGCCTATCTGAGCAACGGCGTGCTCCACGACTTCAACATGCAGACGCTGGCTGGTTTTCAGCAGGCCGCCTCTGAAGCCGGCATCGCACTGTATCCCAACCGTTTTCAGATCGATGTGGAGGACGAAGCCTCTTTGCGACGCTGCATCGACCGTGCCATGGTCGGCCCCGTCCTCCCCACAGCATTTTTCTGTACTGTTGATGTCTACGCCATCAATGCCATGCGCTACCTCCACACCCGCGGGTTTCGCGTCCCGCAGGATATTTCCGTGGTGGGCATCGACGATGTGGCCATGTCCCGTTATGTCATCCCCTCTCTGACCACGCTGCGAGTCGACCGGAAGCACATGATCCAACTCGGATTGGATATGCTGGAGCAGCTGGCGGCCGGGACTGCCTGCGGGAACCAAACGCTGCCTGCCCCTCTCCTGATCTGCCGCGAAAGTGCAGCCGCTCCGCGGTCCCGGCAGTGACCGTCCAGCTTCACCGCCGCCTTTTCCGGCCGCAGCCGCTCCCATACAATTCAAGATAACGGATGGGGAATTTCCGATGCCGGAAATTCCCCATCCGTTATTGACTGCCGCCTTCCCCTCAGAGCGACTCCCGCAGGAAGCGCAATTCCAGTTCAAACGTAGACGGATCGTCAAACCGCCCGTTGTCATGCCCCGTTTCCGGCAGCAGCTCGACCTGCGCCCGGTGGAGATCGCCGCTTTTTTCCCGGATCATCCCTGCAAATTCCACTGACTGCAGATACGGTGTGTCCTCATCTTCCAGGCCGTGAATCAGCAAAAACCGGGGACATCGCTGATCCAGGTACCCCGCCGGGTTCGCAGCGGCAGCCGCCTCCGGCCGTTCCAGCGTCGATCCCCCCAGGAAGAGCGCCTCAATGGACGTATCCTCATCCGGATACGGAAACCGCGTACGCCGGATACCAAGCTGCTCAAACTGTTTCCGCATACCTGTAAAATCCAGAATCGGACACCGCAGGATCACCGCGCTGATCGGCTCCGGATTCCAGAGCGCTGCCAGGGCTGCCAGCGTGGTTCCCGCCGACCCGCTCATCAGGCAGATCCTCTCCCGGTCAATCCGAAATTCTTCTGCCCGCTGCAGCACATGTTTCAATCCTTCCAAAACATCATAAACCGGTTCTGGAAAAACCGCCTCTTCTGCCAGCCGGTACCCAATGGACACCACCGTATAGCCATGGGCAATAAACGGCAGCAGGTATCCCATGGCAAAATCCGACCGATCCCCCATGAACCAGCCGCCGCCATGGATCCAGACAATGGTTGGATAGCGCCCCGGGTTCAACGGCATGTATACGTCGTATTTCTGCCGTGCGGACGCCGCCGCATACGCAATGTCCACTCGCTTTTCAAACGCGCCATAATAAACCCGCGGTTCCTGTGTAAAATCCCGGTTCAAGCTGCGATAGTATTCCAGTCGTGTCATACCGTTCGATAATCTGCGCGCATTGCACGCCTCCATGGATTCCATAATTTTCACCCCCAAATTGCTGTTACAAATATTCTCCCAACCAGTTCAGCGCCAATTCCGTCACCGTTCCGCACTCCGTTTCCGGCAGCACATGGCCCGCCTCCGGCAGAAGCGTCAGCTTCTTGTACCTGGACGCCGCCCTGCGAAACAGCGTTTCCGAACAGGAATACGGCACCGTTGGATCCTTCATACCGTGTACAATGTGAATCGGTTTCTGTACCCTGCACACAGCAGACGCCGCGTCCACATACAGGCAACAGTTGAGTACGGATTCCAGAGGCAGCATGCGCACCTTGTCCGGATGGATCTGCCGTTCCCGGAGTTCTTCCTCTCCGGGCTCCAGCCTTCCGCCCACTGCGTATTCCACCGGCACCAACTCCGACGGCCATCCCTGCGCAGTCCGTTCCGCGTCCCGCAGCATCCGTTCCCAAAACGCCATCCAGGCCTCTTCCCCCCGGCTGCACAGCCAGGGATCCCGGATCAGTTCCCATCCGGTAGATACCGGCGCCATGGCAAACAAACATTTGACCCGCGGATCCGCAGCGCCCTGCATAATCGTAACCGCGCCGCCCATACTGACGCCGGCCAGCGCAATCCGCCCGCTGTCCACAAACGCCTGTGCCGATAAGTATCCAATCGCCGCAGACGCATCTTCCAGCCACTGTGTGCCGCAGAGGAATCTCCCCCGCCCCATGCCGGACGTCCCGCGGGTATCGTACTGCAGCGTCGCATAGCCAGCGCCGCACAGAGCAATCGCCATCTGGTCATACATTTCGCGGTAGGCCGCATATCCATTGGTAAAAACGATTCCCGGGGCCGTACCATCCCCATCCGGCAAACGCAAAACCCCCGGCAGGCAGGTTTCGCCGACAAAGATCTCCGCCGCCTTTGTGCGCACAGCCATCCCTCACTTCAATCTAAAATGTTTTATATATCACTATTTTTTACATCTTTAAATCAATACCAATATACTTTCCCCTTACTTCACTGTCAAATACTTTCTTGAAATCTAAATCAGTTTCGTTTAAATATCACATATTTTATACCTATTTTGATTAATAATTAACAATTTACAGGACAATATCTGCGTGCTATCATGGAGACACCGGGCGCAGTCTTTACCATTCCCTTTTTAAACTAAAATATTTTAATTATTTTAGTTCAAGCAGTGCAGAAGCCCAATTACCATTCCGACAGGAGGTTGATCTGATGAAAAAGTGGATCTCAATTCTATTGGCGCTGGCCTTATGTCTCCCCTTTTCCGCCTGTGGGCAGGAGGCTTCCTCCGCTCCGGAGTCCGGCCCGTCCGATCGCGGCAACGGGGCAGGCCCTCTTTCCGAGGAGGAGGCAGCCGTCCTGCGGGACACGGGAACGCTGCAGGCAGATCCATTGACCGGTTACGATTACAGCGACGCCACCGGCATCTGGTACTACAGCAACTACCCCAACTATAAGGATTTCAACGCTGACGGGAAAATCAAGGTCGCCTTTGTCTGTAAATTTTCCGGTTCCTGGTTCACGCCCAAGGCGGACTCTCTTGGAAAAACCATCCAGGACGCCGGATATGAGTATCTGTTCATCGACGCAAACTCCGACGAGCAGGCATGGCTGGACGGCGTGCAGAACGTCATCAACCAGGAGTTTGATTTCGTTGTGCTGACGCCGGTCAACACCGCCTTGCTGGCCGATGCGGTGAGCCTGCTTCAGGACGCCGGCATCGCCTACATGACTACTGACGACCCCGGCGCCGACGCACACGGCTTCTATGTCCCCCATTACGGTCTGGACGATTATGCCATGTACCACGGGTTAGGTCAGGCCGCTGCCGATAAGATGAAGAACGAAAACTTTCTGGACGGCGTGGCCGACGACTACAGCAATTTTCTCTTCATCATCATGGACTCTCCCTCGGTAGAAGCAATCCACAACCGCAGCCAGGGATATTATGATGCGATCAAGGAGGCGTACCCGGATATCCCGGAGGACCGGATCCTGTGGCTGGACTGCGGTGCCGGACTGACCGACGACATCATCGAGAAGCTGACGCCCACCCTGCAGGCCAATATGGGCACCGTTGACAAATGGCTGCTGGCGTCCGGCACCGGCAGCGCGTTTATCCCCTCTGTCACACTTCTGCAGGAGAACCAGATTGATTTCTCCAATGTGATTCTGTCAGAAACCTGTGCAGACAACAGCGTCCTGGATCCCATGCTGGGCAATGCGGCCATCAGCAGTTCCAGCGTCCTCTGCGGCCTCGTCTCTGCGCCCTCCGGCGTGGGTATGGGGAACCTGATCGTCGACCTGATGGAAAACGGTACGCCGCTCCCCTGCTTCACCGGATATGATCTGATCATCGTCGACCAGAACTCTGCGCAGGAATTCCGCGACACCTATTTCAGCAATTAAACCCGCTCCGAACGTCCACACCGGCCGTCCGGTTCCGGGCAGCCCCGGAATGATGCATCCCCGGCAATGTCATTAAACTGAGCCCCAAACCCCGCTGTTTGGGGGCAGATGTACGCCGTCTGCCCCTTAACGGCGGGGTGATTTTTACACGGCCTCGTTAAGCTAACCACCGGCTGATCGTACTGTTTGCGATGGCTCCGCTGTTTCGCCTGTATCCGGCGAAATTTGGACATAGAATCGCTTAACACCTTGCCGAATTGCGCTCAAGGGCGGAACTTGAAACAGCCAAGCGGAGATGATAGATATGCCTACCCTGGAATTGGATATTTAATTATCATAACTGATAGTTAATTTTGTGATTTCTTTTCTTAACAATAGCGTTATTGTTTACGAAGGGCCTCTTTGCTATGATTCAATTGCATAAGACGGAATGGAGGAATAAATACAATGAAAATAAATCAAATTATACGAGAGAGAAGAAAAAATCTTTCACTTACTCAAGAACAGGTAGCTGAATTTTTAGGTGTATCCACACCAGCAGTAAATAAATGGGAAAAAGGCATCACATATCCTGATATAACTTTATTACCTGCCATCGCTCGATTATTAAAAATTGACTTAAACACTTTAATGTCTTT
>JAHZEF010000135.1 GCA_019422005.1 Clostridiales bacterium | reverse complement strand
CTGGGGCTGGTGCTGTGGGCGATTCCGGTGCGCACGCAGCAGCCAAAGCGCACGGAGGAACCTGAAGCGCCGGCGCAGGAGGCGGGGCGTGCCGGCACCGATGAGCTGGCCGGGCTGGAGACACGGATGGCGCAGATTCTGAGCCAGATCGAAGGCGCCGGGCAGGTGCAGGTGATGCTGCGGTATGCCTCCGGTACCAGGACGGTCTATCAGACTGACAGCAGCCAGGAGGTGAGCACGGATTCCGAAGGGAAACAGACAAAAACTGAGATCCAGACGGTGATGTCTTCCGGAAGCGGCGGGCAGAGCACACCCGTGGCCGTCCAGACAATCTGCCCGACATTCCAGGGGGCTCTGGTTGTCTCCCAGGGTGCGGACAGCGCCGCGGTCAAATTGAATTTGGTGAGCGCCGTTTCCAGCCTGACCGGGCTGGGAGCGGATAAAATCACAGTGATCAAAATGAAATGAGCAGGAGGAACTCAGAATGAAAAATTGGAAACGCAATGCGGTGGTGGCGGCGGTACTGGTGTTTGTCTGTGCCGGGATCTATCTCAACTGGTCCTACAATCAGAAAGCAGCAATGGATTTGACAGACACCCTCGATGCGGAAAAGGTGATGGGAGAAAATCTGATTCTGGATGAGGGCGGCGAAGACGGCCTGGTGCAGACGGCCGGGGAGGATCTGGGAACGGTTTCCGATTATTTTGCGCAGGTGCGCCTCAGCCGCCAGACCGCCCGGGACAGCGCGGTAGAGACCCTGCAGGAGACCATGGCCTATGCAGAGGATGAGGATACATCCGCAGCGTCCGGCGAGCTCAATGAGATCGTGAATACCGCTTTGGCGGAGTCCCAGATCGAAAGCCTGATCATCGCAAAAGGCTATGAAGACTGCGTAGCGTACATGGGCGAGGACAATATCTCTGTCGCGGTTTCCGCGCCGGCCGAGGGGCTGGAGGCGACTGACGTCGCGCTGATTTCGGATATTGTCACCTCACAGTCTGATTACTCCCTGTCGCAGATTCGCGTCATTGAGGTGAAATAATGGTGTTGTAATTTTCCTGAATTGTGGTAGAATGGTAGAAACAAGGAGGGATTTCCATGGGCGAAAACAAGGACTATTTGACCACGGTTCAGGAGAACGGTTCCATCCATATCTCCGAGGAAGTAATTGCCTCCATTGCGTCTCTGGCGGCCACTGAGGTGGAAGGGGTCTGCGGCCTGAGCGCCAATCTGGGTTCAGACCTTGCGGAAATGCTGGGCAAAAAGAACCTGGGGAAGGGCATCAAGCTTTCTTTTCAGGACGATGTGATCTCCATTGACTGCTATGTCGTGGCGCTGTTTGGATATTCTGTGATCGAGATTGCAAAGAATGTCCAGGAAAAGGTGACCAGTGCCGTTGAATCCATGACCGGCAGAACGGTACGGAGCGTCAATGTTGAAATCTGCGGCATCACCCTGCCGAAGGATTCGAAAAAATAGTATCAGAACGGCTCCCTTTGCCTCTGGAAAGGGAGCCGTTTCATATCGCTTGCTCCGGATGAGGGGCAGCAGCGATGGATGCCTGCAGAAGCCGGAACCCCCTGCGCGCCGCATCGGCGGAAGCGTGAGGATGCAGGCTCAAGTTCCCCGACCCTTCCAATCGGGCAGAGGACTTTTTTGCCGGATGAATCCCCTTTGCAGAAACAAAGGGTTTATTTTTGCGTTTCTTTTCAGTATAATAGGAACCATCAAAAGACGGGGGAACATCTCTATGACCAGAACCAACGCCAGGGAAATCGTGGTGCATTTGATTTACGGGATCAACTATACGAAAGAGTCTGCCGATGAGGCGATTGTCACCAGGTTTGCGCAGGATTATTATGAAACGCTGCATGAAGAAAACGATATTTATGCCGACCGCCCCAATCAAAAACAGATGACGTACATCAACCAGGTTGTCCACGGGATCGAGGCGCATCAGGAGGAGTTGGACAACTATATTGCAAAGTACGCCATCGGATGGCATATTGACCGGATTTCCAGGCTGGCGCGCTCCATTATGCAGCTTGCAATCTATGAGATCCTGTATGTCAACGACGTGCCGACCTCTGCTGCGGTGAATGAGGCGGTGGAGCTGACGCGCAAATATGAGGACGAAGACATGGTTGCTTTTGTAAACGGGATCCTGGGAAGCTTTGTCCGCGAGGCGGTTCAATGAACTGCCTGGGACTTGACACCAGCAATTATACGACCTCTGTGGCCCTGTTTGACGGCAGGGATGGCAAAAACTGCTCCAGGCTTCTGGATGTCAGGCCGGGGACCCTGGGTCTGCGCCAGAGCGACGCCCTGTTCGCCCATGTCAAGCGGCTGCCGGAGCTGTTTGCACGTCTGCTGGAGGGGAAGGAACCCTCCGGAATTGGGGCCGTCGGCGTCAGCACCCGCCCGCGGGCTGTGGACGGGTCGTATATGCCCTGCTTTCTGGCAGGGGAATCGCAGGCCGCCGTACTGGCTGAGGTGTTGGGAGTCCCGCTCCACCGGTTTTCCCATCAGCAGGGGCACATTGCAGCCTCGCTCTGGTCTTCAGGCCGTATGGATCTGATGGAACGGCCGCATCTGGCCTGGCATCTGTCCGGAGGCACCACGGAACTCCTCCTGGTGGAGCCGGACGGAAACGCCGTCTGCGCCAGACGCATTGGAGGCACCAGTGACATTTCCGCCGGGCAGCTGATCGACCGCACGGGGAAGCTGCTGGGATTTTCATTTCCGGCCGGAAAAGAGCTGGACGCCTGCAGCGGCCAGGCGCAGAGAGCCGACTTTTTCCGGGTCCGCTGCAGCAGTACGGAATTTTCACTTTCCGGCGTTGAGAATCAGGTCCGGCAATATGCTGCCGCGGGCGCTTCTCCTGCTGATACGGCGGCTTATGCCATTCGCAGCGTTGTCGGTGCGGTGCTTGCGGCCACGGAGCACGCGCTGCGTGCGTACCCGGGTTTTTCTGTGGTTTTCTCCGGCGGCGTGGCGTCCAACAGCTTTCTGCGCGGGCAGGCGGCCGGCTTCGACGCTGTTTTCTGCCCGCCCGAGTACGCTGCAGACAATGCCATGGGAATCGCCGTTCTCACATGGCGGCAGGAGCGTGGATAATGGAATACCCGATTTATGAAGTTTCACAGATCAATACGTATCTGAAAGACAAATTTGATTCCGATCCCTTTCTCGGAGGGCTGTGCGTCCGCGGCGAACTGAGCAACTATAAGGTGTACCCGTCCGGCCATCACTATTTCACGATGAAAGATGCGGAAGGGGCGCTTCGCTGCGTAATGTTCCGGGGAAGCGCCATGCGTCTGCGATTCCGCCCGGAAAATGGGATGAAGGTGCTGGCTGTGGGAAGGATCACCGTTTATCCCAGGGACGGCGCATACCAGATGTATTGCGAAGCCCTGACCCCGGACGGCGTGGGAGATCTGCATGTCGCTTATGAACAGCTGAAGGAAAAGCTGCAGGAAGAGGGCCTGTTTGAGCGCTCTCACAAGAAGCCGCTGCCGCCGTATCCCCATCGGATTGCCGTCATCACCTCCTCTGCCGGAGCAGCTGTCCACGATATTCTGCGTATCCTGGGAAAGCGTTATCCCCTGAGCAGGGTGATCCTGCTGCCGGTACGGGTGCAGGGGGCGGAGGCGCCGCCGGAAATCGCTGGCGCCATCCGTTACGCCAACCGCTGGAAGATTGCTGATGTGATCCTCACCGGGCGCGGCGGCGGTTCCCTCGAGGATCTTTGGGCTTTCAACGACGAACGGGTGGCCAGGGCCATTTACGAATCAGAGATTCCGGTGGTGTCTGCCGTGGGGCACGAGCCGGATGTAACCATTTCCGACTTTGTAGCCGATGTCCGGGCGGCCACGCCGTCCAACGGCGCGGAACTGATCGCTCCGGATCAAATGGAGCTGAAGCAGTATTTGCGGGGATATGAAGGCCGCATGGCCGCGGCCATGGAGCGGAAGCTGAAGCTTTCCCGGCAGCAGCTGGAAGCCCTGGCCGGGCGGCGGGTGCTTCAAAGCCCCAGGAATTACTTTGAGGATCGCCGGGTCACGCTGGACCGGATGCAGGAACGTCTGGGCGCGGCCGCACAGCGCATCGTGGACGGCAAGCGCCGGAAATTTGAGCAGCTGACCGCTGCTCTGGACGCCATGAGCCCGCTGAAGGTGCTGGGCCGGGGATATGCCATGGTCAAATCCGGCGGGAAGCTGGCCAAATCCATTCGCGATCTTGCCGCAGGCGACACAGTATGCATCCGTCTGCGTGACGGCGCCGCCGAAGCCTGCGTGACCGGAATACAGGAGGAGACAAACCATGTCTGAGCAGTCGAAAACCTTTGAAGCGTCCATCCAGCGGCTGGAGCAGATCGTTCAGCGGATGGAAAGCGGTGATCTTCCGCTGGAGGAGGCGCTGGCGCTCTTTGAGGAGGGTACGGCCCTGGTCAGGTCCGGAAGCAGCCTTCTGGATCAGGCGGAGCTGAAAGTGGTTCAATTGGCAAAGGGCGCCGATGGCGCGCCGGTGGAAACGGAGTTTGAGCCCCATGATTGAATTTCAGGATCGGATGCGGCAATATGTGGAGGCTGCGGAGGAATTTCTGGGAAATCAGTTTGACTGGGAGCCTGCGCCCCAGAAGACGCTGCTTTCCGCCATGCGGTACAGCCTGTTGGCCGGCGGCAAGCGGCTGCGGCCGGTGCTGACCATGGAATTCTGCCGGGCCGCCGGCGGCGACTGGCATGCGGCGCTGCCCTTTGGCTGCGCGCTGGAGATGATCCATACGTACAGCCTGATCCACGACGACCTGCCGTGTATGGACAATGACGATTTCCGGCGCGGCCGTCCGACCAATCACAGGGTTTATGGCGAGGCCATGGCGGTGCTGGCCGGAGACGCCCTGCTGACGGCTGCATTTGAAACCGCAGCCTCCGCGCAGGCGGAGCCCGCAGTCATTGCAAAAAACGTAGCCATTCTCTCCGGCTGCGCCGGCGCCCACGGCATGGTGGGCGGCCAGGTTTTGGATCTGGAAGGGGAGAACCGGGAACGGGACGCGGACTACATCCATACGCTTCAGGCCATGAAAACCGGCGCTCTGCTCCGCGCAGCCTGCCTGATGGGCGTCACCACAGCCGGTGGGGACGGGCAGCTGATCAGGGCTGCGGCAGACTATGCTGACGGCGTAGGCCTGGCGTTCCAGATTCGCGACGATATGCTGGATGTGATCGGCGACGCGGAAAAGCTGGGAAAGGCGACCGGTATGGACGCGCAGAAGAGTACGTTTGTCCGCCTTTACGGGATGGAGGCGTGCGAAGCGCTGATTCTGGAGAAAACGGAACAGGCCGCCGCAGCGCTGGAGCCGTTTGCAGAACCGGATTTCCTGCGGGAGCTGGCCTTCCGGCTGGTTCGGCGCGACCATTGAGAAAAGCCATCTCCGACTGCCGCACCACAGTGTGCGGCAGTTCTTTTGTGCAATTTGCTTGTGAATAGAATCTTGTATATTCATGCATAATGTGATAAACTAGAAAAAGCGGCGCAGTATCCTAGTCAGTGCTGCCGGTTCCTGAAGAAGGGCCTAAAAATCCTTTAAAGGGCATATCGATGAAGTCTCTGGTGCCTGCTTTTTACGCCCAGTTTAGGGTGGGTGCTGGGGGTTAAGGTTCCAGGGCGCGTTCCAATGGCATGGGACTCCCGACCCTGTTACCGTGGAGACCTGATCTTGTGGGTGGCCGCGCGCCGCAAGGCCCGGACCATTTACGAATCAGGGTGAACCTGCAATGCGGTGCTTCGGCGCTGTGTGCAGCGTAGCCTGCCTTGCGTGAATACGGAGGGACAGGGGAGCTAAGCATTCAACCCATGGCCGTGGGCTGGAATGACATTGCCCCTCGAAACCTTATTTGCAAAAGAGGATAAGGACCGGCGTGCCTGCTGTGGAAAACACCTAGGCTGTCATACGGGCAGATAAGGGATTGCAGTGCGGACTAAGTGGCAATCGGGTACAGGCCTCGGCAACGGGCCTGCTCTGGCATGAAAGGGAAACCGCCGCCTCGGCAACGAGCGGCTGCCACCGGGGAAATCCAACCCGACCTAAGCCGTAAGATTTACTTTATCTGCTGCCACCAT
>JAHZEF010000134.1 GCA_019422005.1 Clostridiales bacterium | reverse complement strand
AAGCCCAAGGCGCTGTCCGGCGGCCAGCGGCAGCGTGTGGCCATTGGCCGCGCCATCGTCCGGGAACCCAAGGTCCTGCTGATGGATGAACCGCTGTCCAACCTGGACGCCAAGCTCCGCAACCAGATGCGCGCGGAGATTATCAAGCTGCGCCAGCGGATCAGTACGACCTTTGTCTATGTTACCCATGACCAGACTGAGGCCATGACGCTGGGAGACCGGATTGTAATTATGCGCGACGGCTTCATCCAGCAGATCGGTACGCCGCAGGAGGTCTTCAACAGCCCTGCCAATCTGTTTGTGGCCGGCTTCATCGGCACGCCGCAGATGAACTTCTTCAGGAGTGCTGCGCTGACTGTGGAGAACGGCAGGTATGCGGTGGAAATTCTGGGGAAGCGGTTCGTGCTCAGCGACCGGCAGCAGGAGGTTCTGAAGGCGGCGGGCCGCGCAGCCGGCACCGTGGTTGCAGGCGTCCGTCCCCAGCACATCCATCTGGAGCACGGCGGCATCGCCGGCAAGCTGGAAGTCGCGGAGATGATGGGCAGCGAGCAGCATCTACATATCAACATCGGCGGCACGGAAGTGGTCGCCATTGTACCGACTACCGGCAGCGGCAACCGGATGGAGCAGGTGGAGATTGATTTCCTGCCTGAGTGTATTCATCTCTTTGATCCGGAGACGGAGAAGAGCCTGCTGATGGAGGTCTGACGGGAGCCAGCCAGGCGTACCGCCGCGGTGGCCGGCAGTCTGCAGGCGCCGCCGGTTTGTGCAGCCCCTCGGAGGGACGGCGCAGGCTATGCCGGCTGCAGTTTAAAATGATAAGCGCGCCCGCCGGTGAAAACCGGCGGGCGCGCAACTTGGTTTTCCCGACGTTTGCCCGGGGAAATTCGGGGAGCCGAACTCAGGTTCGGCTCCCCGAATGTATATGGGATTGCCCCGGCTTATGGGTTTACAGTCGGCAGATAATTGGCAAACACCTGGGCCGCCTCTGCGCGGGTTGCAGTACCGGCGGGATCCAGAATGGCGTCCCCTTTGCCCGTCATCACGCCGGCGTTCACGGCCCAGCCCAAGGCGTCCAGCGCCCAGGAGGAAATCTCCTGGTAGTCGCGGAACTCCCGGATGGCCATTCCGCCCTGCGTGGTGTCAAATGCCTTGTATTGGGCATAGCGGTACAGGATGGCGGCCATCTGCTCCCGGGTGATGTCGTCGTCCGGGCCGAATTCCTGGTTGCCGTAGCCGCCCGCAATCTGCTCTGAAGAAGCCCAGCGGATTGCCTCGGCATACCAGGAGCCCTGATCCACATCGTCGTAATTCATGGCATAGTTGACGACCGGCCGGCCTTCCAGGTTCCAGAGCACCTGCACCATCATGGCCCGGCTCAGCGCGGTATCCGGGGAGAAGCGTGTGCTGCTGACACCGTCCATCAGACCGTTTGCATAGACATATTCCACGGCGCTGCAGAACCAGTCGCTGCGGGCCACATCCCGGAAGGGCAGGGAAGAAGCGGCTTCTGCAAAGGCAGCCGTGACGGTCACTGCGCTGCGGGGCATGGTAAAGGTATAGTTCTGCCCAGTCCCTTTTTTGACGCTTACCGCCGTACCGTTTGCGGCGGTGACGGACAGTTCGTCCAGCGCATACCCTTCATCAGGCGTGACGGTCAGCGTCACGGTGGAGCCGCCGGCAGCGCGGCTGCGGCTGGCGGTCACCTTGCCGTGGCTGCCGTTCCGAACGGTGACTGCATAGCTGACAGCGCCGCCGGAAGCGTACTCAAAACAGGGCTCTGCTGCCAGCGGGGGCTTCGGATCTGCCTGGGCCTGATAACGCGCGTCCAGCTGCGTCAGAAGCTCGTCGCTCAGGACGGAGTGGGTTCCGTCGATCCCCTCAAAGGCCCACCCGGCGAATGTCCGGCCGTCGGGGGCCTCTGCCGCGGGCAGACTGGTTCCCACGCAGACTGCCGTCAGCGTGGTTTCGGAAGCGGCCGTTCCAAACTGCACCACAGCCGCCCGGGTATCCTGCAGGAATGTGAAGGGGCTGAAACCGTTGGTCACCGTGAAGACGGCGATCCGGCCGCTGACGGCCGGCTGATAATAGTAGGTGCCGTCGGCAGCGTCATGGCGCACGACCAGATGCTCCGCGGACAATCCGTCCGGCAGCTCAATGCTGACGGTCATGTTCCGTACGCCGTCCAGCTTCGCCTCAGATCCTGAAAGGACGACTGCATTTTGCGTCCCGTCGCTGACCTCGCCGGCCACGTAAATCGGTTCGCCGGGACTGGCTGTGGAAGCGACAACGCGATACATGGGCTGAATATCCAGGCTGAAAACGCCGGCTTCCACATCATAGGCTGTGGGCGCAACGGACAGATAGGTCTGCGCATAGATGGTGACGGCGGCGTCCGGCGCGACAGTGACGCCGCTGCCGTCTGCCCGAATGGCGTCCTCGGCAGCATCCTTCTGCAGGTCTGTTACCTGACCGATGGCCAGATTGGCCGCGGCATCCAGTTCGCTGCCGGCGGCTTCTGCACTCGCAGCTGCACTGACGGCCTCCTGCTTCTGCGCTTCGGTCAGGCCGGAATCCGCCAGCTGGGAATGATCCACCACCGGTTCGCGGACAGCAGGCTCCACGCCGGTTTCCGCCTGCGCGCCCACCATATAGGGATACCTGCCCAGATCGCTGGACAATACGGCGCTGCCTTCTGCCAAATAGTCTGTCGGGTCGCTGGTGAAATAACCGCCGGAGATTTGGGCGGCGCCTTTGGCATAGGCGGTATTCTGCACCGTGATGGCTGTCTTCTGCGCATCGCCGCCGGCAAACATGCCGCCCTTTACGATCAATGTGGACTCCTTGCCGGCGCCGCTGTCGGGAGCGGGGTTGCTGTTGCCCACCATCACGGCGGTTTTGTTCAGCGCGCGGAAAGAGCCGCCGTGGATGGTCGTGCTGGTGACGTAGGATTCCCCGGTGAAATAGCCGGCGTAAAACGCAGAACTCTCGTGCCCGCTGACGCTGCAGGCGACGGTTTCATAGCTGCCGTTGTAGATATCGGCTGTTCCGCCGACGACAGCCAGACCGCCCTGCACGCCTCTGACGGAGACGCTGTCCTCTTCCGCGCCCTGTATCTTCAGATATGCCTCGGCGGAGCTTTCTCCGCTGCGGATGGTATATCCCCAGTTGGAACTGCATGCCGAGCAGGAAGTATTGACAAAAGAGCCGCCGGTGATTGTCATGCTGCCCCGGTTTTCAATGGCAGGGAACGTCTCATCGCTGTAATATCCGCCGTAAATATATGTAACTGTGTCGGCGGCGGTGGCAATACAGCCGGCGCCGCCATGAACCGTGGCGTTGTGGAAGTAAGCGGTTCCGCCCTCCCGGTTATAGAAATGGCTGGCATTTGCGGCGGCCAGGCTGGTATAGGTGCCGTCGATGACGGTCAGCGTTCCAAAGTTGTTTACAGTACCGAATCCGTTTTCAGCGGCTGCGCTGACGTCCACAGAGCCGTTGCCCTTGAGTGTGAGCGTGCCGTTGTTGACAAATACGCGCCCCGAGAAAGTCGGCGCGACGGTGATGCCGTGCTCGTCCATGTCCAGGACAACGGATTGCTCCGGTTCGATTGTGATCGGCTCTGAAACGGTGAGATCCTCCAGCAGCGTCACCGTCCCGCTGCCCTGCACGGCGTTTATCGCTTCGGCCAGGGAGGGATAAAACACGCCGTCAAGCTCGGCAGCCGGCGCCGCAGAGGGGTCGGAAGGGGCAGCACCCTCTCCGTCTGCCGCCCATGCTGTAGGAAGAAGGGTTAACAGCATCATCAATGCCATTATGGAAGATAATAACCTCTTTTTCAAATCTGACACTCCTTTTCAGATCGTTGATTGTGCCGGGCTTCGGCGCGGCCCGGCCGCCGTCCGGCGGGTTCTGAAGCTCGGCTGTTTCCGGCGCAGGGGCCTGAGAACACAGAATCGTCCGTGTTTCCAAGGAAACACGGACGTGGGAGTACTCCCACGTCATCAGATCCTGGATTCCGATGCTTTATTATATCCTGCCCGTCCCATGTTTGCAAGGAAAAGCCCGGGGATTTTTGCCATGCCGGGGCGGGAAGCGGAGCCGGCGGGCAGGCCGGCTCCGCAGGGGGCGGCAAACCGGCGGAAAGGGCGCGGCCTGCGTCCTGTTCAGCGCCGGGATTGTTCTGCCAGGGACAGTGCACGGCGGAACTTGCTCTCGGGCTCCGGATGAAGCCCGAAACGCCGGGCCAGGTCAGAGGCAAAGGCAGCAGTTGCGGCGGGATCGCCGGACTTGTGTTCCGCCTCCACTTCGCAGAGGGGCTCCTCCCGCCCCCCGCCGCATAACACGCCGTTGTCGGCCGCCAGCTCCAGTTCGGAGGCTTCCAGCTGAATCCGGACGGCCCGGCGGAGAAAGCGGGCCCCGCATACCACAGCCAGCGTCCGGCCTTCTGTGACTGCCAGCAGTTCCGCAGGAGCCCCCGCCGCAACCAGATGGGGGAGGGCCTCCTGTACGGAATCGCCGCGCCACTCCCATTCCCCTCTTGCCGGAACGCCGGACTCTGCGGTCCCCGGCGTTTTGACGCAGATGACGGAGATCCCGCCCTCCCGGCGCCGGCGCAGTGTCCAGCGCCGCTGCTGCAGGGCGCCGTCTTCCGTGTCGTAGTAACATGATTCCATGGCGGTTTCCTGCCACGGCCCGGTATACCGGGCCACAATACGGTCCAGCACCGTTCGGTCGGCAGCGGCATATTTCAGTTCCAGTTCCGTTCCCAAAATACCAGTCCTCCAGTCTGCAGGCGTTCCGATATGCCGCCGGGCCTGTCAGCGGCAAAAGCCTGCAAAACGTTTTCAGCGTATCTGGTACGCATACAGCGGGCTCCGGCGGACGGCGCCGGCCCGCTGCTGTAGTTCTTATTGTAACCGGATTCCGGATCCAAGACAAGACTTCATTCCCCAAACTATTTCCCGACAGGTTATTTTTTCCTTTTATGTTAGAATCGGGAAAACTGCATTTGGAGATGGAGAAATTGAAAGAAAAACTACAGGCTGTCCAATCCTTTCCGATCCGGGCCCGCCGGATGTTCCGGCAGAGTCTGGAGCACCCGGCGATCCGGAACCTGGCCGTCTGCCTGGGCGAGCTGCTGCTGGGGTTCCTGATGGCAGGCGGCGGCATTGCGGGCCGCGCCATGCCGTTTTCCGCCTGCCTGATCGCCGTATCCGGCTCCGCGCTGCGCGCCTTGTCCGCCATGCTGGGGAGCGTGATTGGATATCTCTATTTCTGGGGCTTCACCGGCGGGCTGGAGTATCTGGCAGTCAGCGTTCTGGTGTTTTCGGCGGTCTGCATTGTGGGAAACGCCGATCTGGCCGGCGCGCCCTGGTTCATGCCGGCCCTGGTGGCCTCCATGTCCATGCTGGTGGGCATCCTGTTTCTTCTGCAGGCCAGATTTGCCCCGGCGGCGGTGGCCTGGTACGTGATCCGGCTGGCTGCAGCGGCGGTCACGGCCTGGAGTTTCCGCCGCGCCCTGTCCGGCCGGCAGCCCGGCTGCGTGCTGTATCTGATGGCGTGCGTGCTGTCCGGCTGTGCGGCCCTGCAGATTGCCGGCGGCGTGACACTGGGACAGATTCTGGCCATTGCTGCCGGCGCTGCGGCGGTGGGAACGCCGAACGGGCTGCTGCTGTGCGTTGTTGCCGGACTGGCGGTGGATATTTCCGTGCTGCCGCCGGTGAGCCTGACTGCGCTGCTTTGCTTTGCGGGCGCTGCGGCGTCCTGGCGCGGACTGCGCCTGCGGGCGGTGCAGATGCTGGTTTTTTTAACGGCCGTTGTGGCAGGCGTACTGTTCACCGGCGGCCAGATGCCGGAACTGGTTCCGGCCGCTGCCTTTGGCTGCTGCCTGAGCCTGGTGCTTCCCACGGCCCTGCTTCCGACGGAGGGGGAGGGCGTGCGTGTTCCGGCGGTCCGGCAGCGCCTGGAACGGGCGGCCGGGATTTTGGCGGAGATACACAACGTGCTGAACGAACGGCGCCCCGCCTCCCCGGAATCCGATGCGGCGGTTATTTTCGACCGGGCCTCCGACCGGGTGTGCAGCTGTTGCGCGCTTTGGACGCAGTGCTGGCAGCAGCACAGTACAGAGACATATCATGCACTGTGCGCCGTGGCCCGTCCGATGCTGGAACGCGGCGCTGCGGCCAGGGAGGATTTCCCGCAGGGATTTACCGACAGGTGCTGCCACCTGGACGGCCTGATTGCGGCC
>JAHZEF010000133.1 GCA_019422005.1 Clostridiales bacterium | reverse complement strand
GATCCGGGCCGATGGAAGCCCCAAATTTGCAATGGCGGCCACGCTGGCAGGTGCGGTCACAAATGTGATCCTTGATCCGCTCTTTATTTTTGCCTTCCGCTGGGGGATGATGGGGGCGGCGGTGGCCACGGTGCTTGGGCAGCTTCTCACGGCCGCCCTGTCGGCCTGGTATCTTTTCAATATGAAGAATATCAAGCCCGCCAGGAAGGATTTCCGGCTGGATCCCGGGATCTGCAAAAAGACGCTGCTGTTCGGCCTGACCAGTTTTTTATCCCAGATTTCCCTGGTAGCGGCCATGGCGGCCATCAACAATATGATTCGGAAGTACGGAGCGGCCGATGCGATTTTCGGACAGGGGCCCTATGCGCAGATCCCTATGGCTGTTGTCGGGATTGTTATGAAGTTTTTCCAGATCATGATTTCGATTGTCGTTGGGATGGCGGCCGGATGCATTCCAATCGTTGGCTTTAATATGGGGGCGGGCAGACGGCGCCGCGTGAAGGACATATTCCGAAAGCTGCTGCTGGCGGAAGCGGCCGTCGGCGTGGTCGGATGGATTCTTGCGGTGGGCTTCCCCCGCGTGCTGATCTCTGTGTTCGGTGCGGCCAATGAAAGCGTATATTATACCGAATTTGCGCTGAAGGCGTTCCGGGTTTACCTGTGCATGATCGTGTTCGCCTGCGTAAACAAGGCGTGTTTCATCTTTCTGCAGGCCATGGGAAAAGTGGTGGAATCCACTGTCCTTTCCATGATTCGGGAGGTGGTATTCGGCGTTGGATTTGCCTTGCTGCTTCCCCGGTTCTTTGGTCTGGACGGCGTCCTGTTTTCAATGCCGGTATCGGACATTCTGACCTTTTTTGCAGCGCTGGTTCTGATCATCCGCACCAACAGGTCGCTCAGGGAAGACGGCGGCGGGACACAGGGCGAAACGGAGCTTAAACCTGCATGAATGGCAGATGGTTTACAGGCGGCATATTCCGGAAAGAGACGCTGCGCTGCCGCGGGTGCAGAGCGGATTTCGCACCGTTGGACGGCGGGGAACCCGGAGATCGGAAAAAGGGAAAGCCTGCCCGGATGGGAAATCGCATACGGCCTGCAGCTTCGGCGGAAAGTTCCAATGCTGATGCGGAACAGCCAGATCCCGCTCTTCAAAACTGACGGGTTTCGTCGTATACTGTATACATCATGCTGCGGCGCAGAGGAGGAAGGATCTTATGGCCGACACGATCAGTTCTGCCGGGCTCTTGTTTCTGCATTTGCAGGGGCGCAGGGCCGGAGCGGCGGTGGAAGTGGAAGCAATGGACACGTACCGCTGTATTGGAGAGGGGTTTTACAGACCGGCCGGGCCGCATGGCGCTGCCGGAGCATATGAAGCGGAGATCCATGTGTTTGCCGTGCTTGGTGCCGAAGACCGGGCCGGACAGATCGACGAGCGGGTTTGCAGCGGCGTGAAAGAGAATTGCAAGCGGCTGCTGGCCGGCCGGAAGATCCGGATTTCCCATCCGGAACTGGATCTGGTGGGGAATACGTTTTTCCGCTGCGTACAGGAGTTTTTCTGCAGGCCGGGGGCGCATATTCCCAGGTCATGCACCATGGATTGCGGAGCGTTCACGCTCCGGGGGATATGGTGCAGCCCGCTGGAGGAGGAAGCGGCCCTCCTGCTGCTCAGGCGCGTCGTTGCCATATGGGCGGAAAACGAAGCCCCATGCCGGTATGGACGGCAGCTGATGCTGCGGTCGTTCCTGATGCGCGATCTGGTGGGGCGGAAGGTGATCGCCTATCTGCCCCGGGCTGAGGGCTGCGGGGCGCTTCTGTTTGAGGGCGGGCAGCAGCTCAGCCTGGATGCGGCGCTGCCGTATGGAAAGGGCGCGCTCACGGTTCAGGATCTGCATGCCTTTTCGGTATCCGGTATACAGGGGATTCTGCTTAATCCTGTGTATGCGTATGGGAAATGGCTGTATCCCGACAGCCTGCGGGAGGAATGGCACAAGGTATTCCTCTATCTCTGCGCCATTTCCCCCACAGACTGGACGGCCGGAACGCTGGCGCCGGTCTATGGGGAATTTTTGGAATTCCTCCAGAGGGAGATCTGTGATACGGCGGAAGCGCCCGCCATCCTGTCGGAAGAGCAGTACCTTCTTGCCCTGCTGTCCCATATCCGCCTTTTTCGCTCTTTTCTGAGAGGGGAGGACGAACCGGTCATCTCCAAGGATCTGCACCTGACGCTGAATTCCCGGTACGTGTACTTACCCTACCTGTGGCGGCTTTTTCCGCAGGAAGAGAGGCAGAACCCGTTTTCCGCGCAGGTTCTGCGGAAGCTGATCCGGCAGGCGCGCAGTTCCGTCACACACTATGAAAAGGGGACTTCCTGGGAAGCGGTGGCCACCTATGTGCTGGAACACATCAGCGGCTGGAGCATCACGGGGCGGCGCGTCCGGGCCGGCGCGCAGGAGATCGATATCAGCGTTGTGAATGTCTCCCTGCAGGACGATCTCTGGCAGATGGGGGCGTATATCCTGGTGGAATGCAAGAACTGGCGGCAGAGGGTGGATCTGAGCCAGATTCGGAATCTGGCCCATATCTCCGGCCGCAAGGGCAATCAGACGGTTCTCCTGTTTGCGGCAAACGGCCATACCCGTGAGGCGGAGAAGGAAATCCGGCGGCTGGTGCATGAAAATCTGCATATCCTCAGCATTTCGGCAGCAGACCTGGAAACTGCGGAGCGGGCGGATGACCTGCGGGGCATGCTTCTGCGCAAATGGCGGGAGCTGGAGCGGGAAAAGGATACGTTTGTGAATCTGTGAGTTCTGCTGCATGCAGCGTCGGGCTGCAGGACAGACGGCTCCGCCCCGGTATTGCGGAAGAGGGGGCCGGCCGGTGCGGACAGTGGCTCCGCACGCACCGGCGAGAGCGGCTCCGCCCGGTTTTCCGCCGGCGTGGCCGCGGCGCCCCGGCTTTTCTCGGGGATCGGTTCCATTTTTCGGAGGCCGGCTGGAGCGGGATTGCATATGGGACAAGACCGGCCGCTGCGGAATATGGGTGCCCACGGAGGTATCGGGAAGGCCCGTGAAATATCACAAAACCGCCCTGCTGAAATTCGGCAGGGCGGTTTTTCTGGTTTGGCCTGCAGGCTTCCTGCGGCGGACGAAGGTGCACCCGGCCGCCCTTGTGATGCTGCAGCTTGAAAAGCGTTTGCGCGGCGGCAGAGCTGCAGGGGAATACAGCCGGAGGGCAGACGGGCGGGGCTTCTGTACTGTGCACGGCCGACGCTGGACGGACAGTTTCCGCAGGGCCGGCCGGGAAGGGCGCGGGCGCCGGAGCATGCCGCCATGTCAGACATAGATGCTGGAATCGCGGAACAGGCGGTCCATTAACAGCAGATAAGCACCTTCCAGGGACAGCGATTCCAGCGGCCGGGGATCCAGCTGAAGACGGAAGGGGCCGCCGGGCGGATAATACTGAAATTCCTGCAGATAGCTTTGGAAGCGCTGCAGAAAATAGTCGTCGGCATCTGCATAATCGCCCTGAAATACCACAACGTCCGGGTCGAATGCCAGCGTGATATTGCGGACGGCCATCGCAAACAGCCGCGCGGTTTCATCCGCCAGCTGCCGGGCGCAGCGGTCCCCGCGGCGTGATGCGGTGAATACGGAATGGATGGTCAGCTCTGACAGCACAAAGCTGTTGAGGATGGAATCCGGATCTTGGCGGAGGAGGACAGCGGCGCGGCGGCGCAGCCGGGAATTGCTGACAAGACGCTCAAAGCAGCCATAGCAGCCGCAGCCGCAGCGCTCATCGTCGTCCGGCGCCAGGATCATATGCCCGAATTCGCCGATCAGGGAATCCTTACCGTTCATGATGTGCCCGCGGTCGATGAAGCAGCCGGAAAGCCCCCAGGCGGTGAAAACAGACAGAACCCGAAGCGTCTGCAGTTCCGTCTGCTTCAGCAGGGAACGGGCGGTCAGCTTGGCAATATTCTCCACAACAATCAGGGTATCCGGACTGAAAAAGGGGCGCAGGGAATCGGCGAGGGGGACGTCGGTTCCCCACCCGGGCGAATTGGAGTTGTACCGCAGCGCGTTCGTATGGTAATTGACGATGCCGGAGGTGGAGATACAGACGCCGCAGAGCATCTCCTTCGTCACCTGGTTGTGGGACAGCAGGCCGGGCACCGCAGCGCCGACCATCTGTACGGTGCGCTGCAGATCGTCCGGCAGCGGCTGCGGCAGGTGAAGCCGGTCGATGGTGTGGCACTGAAAATCCAGCAGCGTAAAATTCAGCTGATCAGGCCACAGATCAATGCAGAGCAGATATTTCTGGCCGGTCAGGGCGAACAGGTCGGGGCGCTTCCCGCCGGAAGATGTGGAATTGCCTTTGCCGACGATGGTCAGAATTCCCTTGTCCACAAAAAATTGCACGGCTTTCATAACGGTCTGACGGCTCAGGCCGATCTGTCTTGCTGCCTGGTTGATGGTGTGCTGACCGCCCCATTTGAAAACTTCCAGAACCTGCATCCGGTTGCTGAGCTTCAGGTCTGAAGGGACGGCGGCGGTTGGCCTGTGCGCCATGGGGATACCTCCTTGCAGACGGTATGCGTTCAACTCGCAGGATCTGCCGGCCGGCAGATCCAATCAATTCCACTATATCACGATTTGTCCCAAAATACAACAGTTTGCAAATTGCATTATTAAACTAAACGCAAAAAACAGGGGGTTTTGATGGTTTTTTGCCCTGGAATTTCCGTAACACGATCCTCTTTCATTGGAATTTTGAAAGGGTAAGTATGCATATAGTTTGATATTAACAAAAACAAGTGCAAAAAATAGGTGGAATTTACAAAAAATAATTTACAGGAGAAGAAAGGCTTGCATTCCTGCATGGCCTGTATTATGATTTAAAAAGAAAGTTTTAAAACTGGTCGGGAATTCACGCAGGCGGACCTCCGGTTTTACGGTATGGCAGGGATCAGCTGCCCGTCAGAACGGCGCGGATGTGCGCTGCAGGGAAAGGGAGCAGGCCTGTGCGGCGGTATGGCGGCGTCCGTACCGGAAGAGTCTGGAAAGGAGAGTGCGGAGGATGGCGAATCTGAAGGTTGGCATCATAGGCATGGGCTTCATCGGTATGGCGCACCTGGATGCGCTCCGGCGCATCGGCGGTGTGGAGGTGACGGCGCTTGCCCGGGGAAGCGAGAGAGCGAAAGCACTGGCTGCCGCATACGGCGTACCGCGGGTGTATGAGACGGCGGATGAACTGCTCAGGGATCCGGAAATCCAGGTGATCCACAACTGTACGCCGAACCATCTCCATCTGGAGATCAATGAAAAGATCATCCGGGCCGGAAAACACGTTTTTTCAGAAAAACCGCTGGCAAGAAACGCTGCGGAATCGGCAAAAATGGTGGAACTGCTCCGGCAGTATCCGGAAACGGTAGCGGGCGTCAACTTTTGCTATCGCATGAACGCGCTGGTTCAGGATGCAAAAAACAGGATTGCCGCCGGGGAAATTGGCCGGCCGTACCTGATTCACGGCAGCTATCTGCAGGATTTTCTGCTGTTTGACACGGATTACAGCTGGAGAGTGGAGCCGGAGTATGCAGGCATCTCCCGCTGCATCGGGGACATCGGTTCCCATTGGATGGATCTGGCGCAGACCATGGCAGGCTCCCGGATCACGGAGGTCTGCGCCAACACGGTTACGGCGCTGCCCACCCGGAAAAAGCCGGCGGCGCAGACGGCGACTTTTTCTGCCAATACTGCTGCGGAGTATGAGGAGATCGCTGTTGCAACAGAGGATTACGCGGGCGTCCTCCTGAAATTTGCCAACGGCGCGGCCGGGGTCTTCCAGTGCAGCGAAATCTCGGCGGGGCGCAAGAATTTTATTGAGATTGAGGTCGACGGAAGCCGGGCGTCTTATCATTGGCAGCAGGAAACCTCGGACCATATGTGGAAGGGGAACCGTGACAGGTATAATGAAGAGATCATCCGGGATCCGAATCTGATGGCGCCGGCCGCCCGGGCCTATGCGCGGCTGGCCGCGGGGCATCCGGAAGGCTGGAACGATGCATTCCGGAATACGCTGGAGGCTTTTTATGGATGGATCCGTTCGGAGCGGCGTCCGGGAGAGGGCGCGCCTGACTTCGCCACTTTTGAAGACGGGCACTATATCATGCGTTTGACAGAGGCAATCCTTAAGAGCGGCAGAGAACGCCGCTGGGTTCATATTGACGAAATTTAACCAAGGGAGGAAACAAGGATGTCAAGATTCAAGTTCACAGCAGGGCCGTGGAATGTAA
>JAHZEF010000132.1:3131-6296 GCA_019422005.1 Clostridiales bacterium | reverse complement strand
TGAAAGATATGGAAAAAGCCCCCATACAAAAGAAGTCCAGGAGGGAATCGAAAAAGCGTGTGGACGGCAGGTGGGTCTGCACCATCTTTGTGGTGACGGTCCTGATTTCCGGATGCTTTTCCTTCCTGGCGGACTCCCTTCTGGACCGGGTGCAGCCCTTTGCCGCGTTTGCCGTCCTGTTTCTGATTGTTCTGACCGGTATCCTGTTCGATATCATCGGCGTTGCAGTTACCACGGCGGATGAAAAGCCGTTTCACTCCATGGCGGCCCGGAATCTTCCCGAGGCAAAGGAGGCAATCCGCCTGATCCGCAATGCCAATCGCGTTTCCTCATTCTGCAACGACGTGGTCGGGGATATCTGCGGCGTAATTTCCGGCTCTGCCTCTGCAATCATCGCCGCGCAGGTCATTGTAAATTTTCAGCCGACGGCCGCAGCCTTTTTTCGCCTGTTTATGTCGGCATTGGTCTCGGCGGTCACCGTGGGCGGCAAAGCTGTCGGCAAGACGTTTGCCATCAATGCCAGTACGCCGATTGTACATTTTACGGCGAATGTAATCTATCGCTTTCGATATTTTTTCAAATGGCTGCGCGTACGGTTCGGCTCCGGGCGTACTTGAGAACGGTTGTGACACTTTGGCACTTTTAGATTCCATCAGTTCCAGACAGGATTTGCTGCGCCTGAACCGCAGCCAAATGGAGCAGCTGTGCGGGGAGCTCCGCGCGTTTTTAGTGGAGCACATTTCCCGGACCGGCGGGCATCTGGCCTCCAATCTGGGTGTCGTGGAACTGACGCTGGCCCTGCATCTGGTATTTGATACACAGGTGGACAGGCTGGTATTCGATGTGGGGCATCAGTCGTATGTCCACAAGATCCTGACAGGAAGAATGCAGCAGTTTTCCGGGCTGCGGACCTATGGCGGCATCGCAGGTTTTCCGAAGCCTTCTGAGAGCATTCACGACGCGTTTATTGCCGGGCATGCCTCCAATGCGGTGTCTGTGGCGCTCGGCATGGCGCGGGCGCGGACGGCGCAGCATCAAAGCTATCAGGTGGCGGCCCTGCTGGGAGACGGCGCCATGACCGGCGGCCTTGCATATGAGGGGCTGAACGACGCCGGTGCCAGCGGAGAGCCGCTGATTGTGATCCTGAATGATAACGGCATGTCCATTACGCCGAATGTCGGCGGCATTTCCAGGCATCTCAAGCTGATTCGCACAAAGCCCGGCTATTTTGGAATCAAGCTGGCCTATCGCAAATTCACCAGGTCGGTGCCGGGCGGCAAATATCTTTATGGTTTGACGCATCGCATGAAGGCGTTTCTCAAACGGCATCTGGTGGGGATTACGCTGTTTGAAGAAATGGGATTTTCCTACATAGGCCCGGTGGACGGGACGGATATCCGGCGCCTGACGGAGCTTCTGCACCATGCCGTGGAGCTGCAGTGTCCCGTGCTGCTGCATGTGATTACCCGAAAGGGCTCCGGCTATGGGCCGGCGGAGGAAAACCCGGACCTGTTCCACGGCGTCGGTTCTTTTGATCTGGCGTCCGGCACAGCCCCTCCGGCCAGAAGCGTGACATTTTCCGCTACCTTTGGGGACACCATGCTGGAGTTGGCGGCGAAAGAGCCGCGCATCTGCGCGGTGACGGCGGCAATGCAGCCCGGAACGGGGCTGGACGGATTTGCCGCCCGCTATCCTTCCCGGCTTTTCGATGTGGGCATTGCGGAGGGCCACGCAGTCTGCATGGCTGCAGGCCTGGCCAAGCAGGGGATGATTCCTGTGGTGGCCATTTATTCCACCTTCCTCCAGCGTGCCTATGACATGCTGCTGCACGACGTGGCGCTGCTGCAGCTGCATGTGGTTTTCGCTGTGGATCGCGCCGGCCTGGTGGGAGAGGACGGAGAGACGCACCACGGCGTGTTTGATGTGGCATATTTGCGGCAGATTCCCGGCCTGAAGCTTTTTTGCCCCTCCAATCAAGCTGAACTGCGCACCATGCTCTGCCAGGCTGCACTGGAGACGGAGGGGCCGGTTGCCATTCGGTATCCCCGCGGCGGCGACGGCTTCCTGAAGTCGATCTGTGACCGGACGGTAATCCGGGAGGGGACAGATTTGACCATGGTCGACTATGGGACCATGATCAACCCCGTACTGGAAGCGGCGGTCCGCCTGAAGCAGCTGGGGATCCATGCGGAGGTCCTGAAGCTGGCGCAGATCAAGCCGCTGGATCCGGAGCCGGTTGCAGCGTCGGTCCGGAAAACGGGACGGCTGTTTGTGGCAGAGGAGACGATGGACTGCGGCTGTGTGGCCAACGACCTGTTCGCCGCACTGGCGGCCAGGGGGATTCCTGCCGTGGTCGGGAAAAAGAATTTGGGAGATCGTTTTGTAACGCATGGGAGCATCCGGAAGCTGTATGAAATCTGCGGCCTGGACTGCGACGGCTTACTGAAGGAAATCCGGGAGGTATTCCAATTATGAGAGAGAAACAGCGCCTGGATGTACTTCTGGTGGAGCAGAAGCTGGCGGAAAGCCGGGCCAGGGCCCAGGCGGTGATCATGAGCGGGGATGTTTATGTGGACGGAAGGAAGGCGGATAAGCCGGGGATGTCCTACGACGTGCATTCCCGGATTGAGCTTCGTGGCCGCGGCTGCCCCTATGTGAGCCGCGGAGGCCTGAAGCTGGAGAAAGCGCTGCGGGATTTCGGTGTGGATCCGGCCGGATTCGTCTGCAGCGATTCCGGCGCATCCACCGGAGGCTTTACAGATTGCCTGCTGCAGCAGGGCGCTGCCAAGGTATTTGCCATCGACGTCGGATATGGCCAGCTTGCCTGGAAAATCCGCCAGGATCCGCGCGTGGTCTGTATGGAGCGGACCAATATCCGCTATGTGACGCCGGAAGATTTGGGTGAACCGCTGGATCTGTCTGTTGTGGATGTGTCATTCATATCCTTGAAAATTGTATTGCCGGCGATTCAGAAGCTCCTCAAGCCGGACGGACAGGTGCTGTGCCTGATCAAGCCTCAGTTTGAGGCCGGAAAGGAAAAGGTCGGCAAAAAGGGCGTGATCCGGGATCCTGCGGTGCATCTGGAAGTGCTGGAGCAGTTTGCGGCGCTGGCAGGCGCGCTGGGGCTTACCATCCGAAACCTGACCTATTCTCCGGTCACCGGCC
>JAHZEF010000132.1:0-3121 GCA_019422005.1 Clostridiales bacterium | reverse complement strand
GAGTTCCTCGGCCACCTTTCCATGGAGGCCGCCCCGCCCAACATTCCGGATCTGGCTGAGTTGGTAGCGGACGCGCACAGGACATTAAAAGGATCAACCATATGAAAGTAGTTATGACGCCGAACCCCTATCGGGATAAAAACTTCAAATATGCGGCTCAGGCAGAGCAGATTCTGCGCGGAGCAGGCGTAGAAACCAGGCTCTGCCTGCCGTTTGGCGTGGATAAAAACTTTGAGCTGCCTGCGGACAGGACGTTTTATAACCTCTCGGAAGAACTGAGGAACGCGGACATGCTCATTTGCTTCGGAGGCGACGGCACCATTTTGCATTCCTCCAAAGCTGCAACGTATCACAATATACCGGTACTCGGCGTCAACATCGGCACCATGGGGTTTATGGCGGAACTGGAGGCCGGGGAGCTGAGCCAGCTGGCACGCCTGGCCTCCGGGCAGTACACTGTTGAGAAGCGCATGATGCTTTCTGTGGAAGTGCAGCATGACGGACAGACGGTCTATACGGATACGGCGCTGAACGACATCGCCGTGACAAAAGGCGCCGTAGCGCGTGTGATTCAGCTGGAGGTGCTTTGTGACGGGGTTCAGGCCTACAGCTTCGCCGGGACGGCGTGCTGGTCTGTACGCCGACCGGTTCAACGGCCTACTCCATGTCGGCAGGCGGCCCGATTGTGGAGCCGTCGGCGCGGAATATCATTGTGACGCCCATCTGTTCCCACACGGTGCAGGCGCGGGCCTTTGTGACCTCAAAGGATCGGGAGATTACAATCCGGGTGGGAAAAACCGGCCGGAAAAACGCGTTTCTGTCCACAGACGGCGGACGCGCGTTCCGGCTGAGCCTGGGGGATGTGATCCGCATCCGCCGCTCCCGCCATGAGACGCGGCTGGTCCGGCTGAAAAATACCAGTTTCTTTGAAATCATCAATAACAAGTTTTTCAACAGATGAGGGGTACTATGAAAACGCAGAGACAGGCCAAGATTATGGAGATCATCGCCGCGCACAATATCGAAACCCAGGAGCAGCTGCTGGAAGCCCTGCAGAATCACGGGTATCAAAGCACCCAGGCCACGATTTCCCGGGACATTAAGGAACTGCGCATCGTCAAGGAACTGACTCCCATGGGGAGCTATCGCTATACAGCGGCGGCGGCAGAAAAAACGGGAACCTTTTCCAGCCGGCTGAATACGATTTTTCGGGAATGCGTCACGCATTACGACTATGCGCAGAACATGGTCGTGATTAAAACCATGCCGGGCCTGGCCAACGCCGCCTGCGCAGCCATTGATGCGATGAATATGTCTGTAGTCGTCGGTACGCTGGCCGGCGACGATACCGCGTTTCTTGTGATGCGCGACACGGCTGCGGCCGGAGCATTCTGCGCAGAAATCAAGAAACTGCTGGAGTGAATCTGCGGGGAGGTGGCGTCATGCTTTCCGTCTTGCATATTGAAAACATTGCTGTGATTGAGCAGGCCGACATTGTTTTTGACGCCGGTTTCAATGTTTTGACCGGTGAAACCGGCGCCGGAAAATCCATCGTCATTGACTCGATCAGCGCAATTCTGGGCGAGCGCGCCTATCGCGATGTAATCCGTACCGGCTGCGGAAAAGCCTTCGTCAGCGCCGTTTTTATCGGGATCGGGCCTTT
This sequence comes from Clostridiales bacterium, assembly GCA_019422005.1. Classification (GTDB taxonomy): domain Bacteria; phylum Bacillota; class Clostridia; order Oscillospirales; family Oscillospiraceae; genus Avoscillospira_A. The sequence goes on along the minus strand of JAHZEF010000132.1, from coordinate 1,458 downwards.
GGCTTGGTTTGAGGAGAACCAAATTGAATACGATCCCGAGGAACTGCTGATTCAGAGGGAAATTTTCCTGGACGGGAAGAACGTGTGCAGAGTCAACGGACGCCCGGTTTCTGTTGCGCAGCTGAAGCGTCTGGGGCTGCAGCTGATCAATATCCATGGCCAGCATGACTCCCAGCAGCTGTTTGACGATGCGAACCATCTGCGTTATCTGGATCTGTTCGCCCATGATGAAGCGGAACTGGCCGCATATCAGGAGGCTTTTCAGGCGGTGCAGCAGACCCGGTCGGAAATCGGACGGCTTTCCATGGACGAGAGTGAAAAGCTGCGGCGTGTGGAAGCGCTGCAGTTTCAGATTCAGGAAATCGAGCGCGCCGGATTAAAGCCCGGCGAGGATCTGCAGCTGGAAGCGCAGCGGAAACGGCTCCAGAATGCTGAAAAAATGAAAAGCGGCCTGTGCGCGGCAGTAGACGCTCTGTACGGCGGCGAAGACAGCGACGGGGCCTGCAGCCTGCTGACCGGCGCCGCGCGCGCGGTGGCCTCTCTTTGCCGTTACGACGAAACGCTGGAACCGCTGCAGTCACGCTTGAACGACCTTTCCTATGCACTGGAAGACCTCACAGAGGAACTGCGCGGGCTTCGGGACGGCCTGGCCTTTTCGGAGGATGAGCTGGAGCGCCTGGAGAGCCGGCTGGATACAATCCATAAGCTGCGCAGAAAGTACGGGGCAACCTGTGAGGAGGTCCTTGCCTATCTGGAACGCAGCCGGACGGAACTGGAAGAAATTGAGTTTGCCGGAGAGCGTCTCACGGCCCTGGAGCAGAAGCTGGAGAAGCAGACGAAAGCGGCTGAAACGGCAGGCGCCCTTCTGCGCGCCGTCCGTCAAAGGGCCGCTTCGGAGCTGTCGGAGCGGATCCTGTCTGAATTGGCGCAGCTGGATATGCCGAAAGTGCAGTTTGTGTGCCAGTTTGAGGAGATACCGCTGGCGCCCAGCGGCATGGACGAGGTGCGGTTTTTGATGTCGGCCAACGTGGGCGAAGCTCTGAAGCCCATGAGCAAAGTAGCTTCTGGCGGCGAACTGGCGCGGATCATGCTGGCGCTGAAAAACGTGCTGGCCGAACAGGATCACGTGCCGACGCTGATCTTTGACGAGGTGGACGCCGGCGTCAGCGGCCGGGCCGCCCAGAAGGTGGCGGAAAAGCTGCGGCAGGTGGCGCGCGCCAAGCAGATCCTGTGCGTAACCCATCTGGCCCAGATTGCAGCCATGGCCGATACGCATCTGTATATTTCCAAGGCCGTCCGGGATGGCCGGACGTATACCTCGGTCACCCCGCTGGATCGGGAGGGCCGGAAACAGGAAATCGCCCGCATCATCGGCGGCGCAGTCATTACGGAAACCACGCTGAAAAGCGCCGAAGAAATGCTCCGCCATTGACATTTCTGCCGGAATGTGATATTTTG
>JAHZEF010000131.1 GCA_019422005.1 Clostridiales bacterium | reverse complement strand
CCGCCATTATTTCTTGCTCCTTTCACTTTGTACATCCAGCCACTGCGCCGCAGAGAGTGCCGCAATATTGCCCTCTCCCACCGCCTTGGCAATCTGATACGGCCGCCCCACGCAGTCCCCCGCAGCAAAAACGCCGGGAATGGACGCGGCCATTGCCGCATCGACCGTGATGTGTCCATGCGCGGTCTGCAGCCCGGGCACCAGGCTGTCCGCCGCCATACTGGGCCGGAGAATGAAGATCCCATCGGCTGGATACAGGAAGCCGTCTGCCTCCAGGCCCGTGACATGCTGCTCGTCCCCGTGAATCAGATACTGAACCGCCTGATGATATGCGATGGGCTCCCGCAGAGCGGCGGGCCGCTTCCCCCTGCCGAAATAGGAAACCGTACAGCCGATATCCGCCAGGAAATTCGCCTCCTCCGGCGCGTCTTCCCCCTGGCCGACCACCGCCACCCGGCGGCCGCGGTACAGCATTCCGTCGCACGTCGCACAATAACTGACGCCGCGGCCGAGGAAAACGTCCTCCCCCTGCGCCGCAGCCTTCGGCGCGCATCCCACAGCCAGGATCACGCTGCGCCCTTCGTAGGCCTCGGCGCCGGCCGCACAAACAAACCGGTCTTCCAGGCGCAGCACCTGCACCACCTTCTGCGTGATGACAGGGATCTCCGCATCCCGAATCTGCTCATACATCAGATCCAGCATTCTTCTGCCGCTGACGGCAGGCATGCCGGGATAATTGGTAATCAGCGGCGCCCGGGACAGCGGATTGCCGGCATATGCATTTGACAGCAGCAGCACGCTGCATCCGCGCTGATACGCGGTCAGCGCCGCGGAGACGCCGGCCGGCCCGCCTCCGAGAATCAGCAGATCATACATATCAGCCCTCCAAAACAGGAATTATTCTTATATTAATAGTATATGGCAAAAAGCGGGAAAGTCAAGGACAATTTTCCCTGCCCCTCCGTTCCCTCTGATCCACCCACCAGGATGCCGCAAAGCCCGCCAGGCCGCAGAGCAGACACAGGAAAGCGTCCGCCGCACTGCTGTAGGAAACCGGAATAATCGCAGCAGTGGACGCCAGCACAAAACCCAAAACCATGTGGAAGGCGGCGCAGTAATGCCGGTCAAACATCCTGTTAACCAGCCGCGACATCAGGATGACCGTCAAAAAAACGCCCAGAAACATCGGCAGCACCACAGCCGGGTCAAAGGAGGCTATCCCGGCCGTCATCGGTTCAAACAACCCCAGAAAAATCAGCGTTGAGGAAGACGTCATACCCGGAATAACCAGGCTCAGCCCCCAGAGCACACCGCAAAACCCGAACCAAAACAGGTTGGGCTGAATCTGCAGCGCCGCAAAGTGATTCAGGACAAAGAACAATCCTGTCATCAGCAAAAAGCTCGCCGCCATTGCAGCCCATCCGCTCCCACTCCGTCCCTGGAGCCCGGCCTGCCGGTACAGGCCCGGAAAAGTCCCGGCGATCAGCCCGATAAACAGCCACGTGGCCAAATTGGAATCCGCAGAAAAAAACAGTGTAATCAGTCTGGCAAATGCAAAAAATCCCAGAATCCAGCCGATTCCGGCCGGGAACAGCTGGGGAAACGCCGTTTTAAAATTCCGGAACGGATGGGCAAACAGCGCCATCATGGGCTGGTACAGCCCAAATGAAACGCACAGGACGCCGCCGCTGATTCCGGGCAGAATTGCGCCGCTTCCCACCAGGATTCCCTGAATCACCCGCAGCAGCCACCGCTTCGGACTCATGGCAAATAACAACTCTTTGATACGCATCGGATCCCAAACCTTTCCGACAGATCGCGCGGCGGCCCTTTCCCATCACCGTCACCCGGCCTCTTTCCGGGGCCGCCCGGCGGGAAACCGCCTTTTCAAAGCTGCAGCACACCCAGGTGTTCCAGCAAAATTTTCAGTCCCAGCAGAATCAGAATCGCGCCGCCGAAAAACTCAGCCTTGGAACGGTACCGGACGCCAAACACATTGCCGACCTTCACGCCAATCGCCGAAAGGATACAGGTCGTGACGCCGATCACCGCAATGGCCAGCGCAATTTTCACATGCAGAAATGCAAACGTCACGCCCACAGCCAGCGCGTCAATGCTGGTCGCCACCGCCATCACCGCCATGGTTTTCCAGTGCAGCGAGCCGCTGGGCGGGGATTCCTCTCCGGAAAAGGCTTCCCGGATCATGTTTGCGCCGATGAACACCAGCAGCACAAAGGCAATCCAGTGGTCAATGGAAGCGATATACCGCTGAAATGTCGTCCCCAGCAAATATCCCAGCAGCGGCATCAGCGCCTGAAATCCGCCGAACCACAGCCCCACTGTCGCCATATGACGCCATTTCAGCTTCGGCATCGCCAGGCCCTTGCAGACCGCCACCGCAAACGCATCCATGGACAGCCCAACTGCCAGCAGCAGCAATTCCACCAGCCCCACCGGAAGCACCTCTCTTGTACTTGAAATCTTGAATCCACAGCGGGAGTTATTATATCACAGTCTGCCTGCAGAAGAAACCGTATCCCGCGCAATTGTCCGGAGAATTTCGTAAACAAACTATGAACTGGGAACGCATCGGCGTTGGGCCCCTGCCGCGGCAGGCAGCACAGCGGGACGGGCGGCAGCTGCCGCCCGTCCCGGCCTGATACAGTCAGATTCCCGCCTGCATCTCGCGGATGGACTCGAGAATGGCGTCCGCCATGTAGTCCAGCTGTTCCTGGGTCAGCCCGTAGATGGGGAAATGGGTAAACCGGTGGTAAAACACTTCCTCACAGTTGGGGCACGTGGCCGCAATCGCATCCTCGTCGTATCCCAGATCCCTCAGAACCTGGAACCGGTACAGCGGCCCAAAGTGCGCGATCTCCGTCACGCCCTTCTCCGCCAGCTTCTTCTTGAGCACCTGCACGTCCCCGCCCGCCTGTTCCGGATCCACCAGCAGCCGGTACAGATGGAACGTAGGCCGGATCCCATCGCCGCCCAGATCCTGGGTCGTCAGCGCGCTGCAGCCGGACAGACGCTCATTCAGGTAGGCCGCCGCACGGCGCCGCGCCTCGATGATCTGCTCAATCCGCGCCACCTGCAGCTGCAGCCCCAGGCCCTGAATCTCCGTTGTGGAGAAATTCGTCGCAACGAACGTTCCGCCCCCCTTCCCCTGAATGGGCGTCACATCATACAGCCAATCCTTGATCTTTCGGCTGAAATCCGTGCCCAGGAACCGCGCGCGCTTCATCTCAGGCCGGAATTCCTCAATGCTGGTGCACAGAATTCCGCCTTCCCCAAAGGAGGTGATGTTCTTCACCTCATGGAATGAGAACGAACCGAAATGGCCAATGGTTCCCAGCTTTCTGCCTTTGTACTCCCCTCCAAAGGCGTGGGCCGCATCCTCCAGCACAATCAGATCATGCTGCTCCGCCAGCGCCATGATCGGATCCATATCCACCGGGTAGCCGCCGATGTGCACCGGAATGATCATCTTTGTCCGATCCGTGATCTTCCGCGCCACATCCGCCGGATCCATGTTCAATGTCACAGGATCTACATCCGCGAAGACAATCCGGCATCCAATGGACAGCGGGTACGCCATCGTCGCCGCAAATGTGATCGCCGGAACAATGACTTCATCCCCGGCTTTCAGGCCCGTATACTTGCACGCAATTTCGAAGCCCGCCGTGCAGTTCGTCAAAAATACCGATCCTGAAGTCCCCAGGTACTGGTCGCACAGTTCTTCCGCCTTGGCAACCTCCGCATCCAGGGACAGCTTTGCCGGCGGCTCCGACACCCGGTCCAGCGCATAGACCTCTTTTTCCACCGCAGCCAGCGCCGCCTCATAGCCGGGCCCCTGCCCCTTCATCATAAACCGGATGATCGACATCAGGTCCTCGGCATTGTAGTTCTCGCCCACCGCTGCCCACGGCACCTTTGTCTCTCCCGTATTGTATCGGAAATCCGACGCTTTTTTCTGACCCATGATTTCTGCTCCTTTCCTATTCGCAAACTGATGGTTTCGGAAACAGCCTTTCACGGATCCCTGCAGCAATGGAACAGCCCCATGGGGCAGAAGTCGCTCTGGTACATCAGGTACCTCCCGTCCGCATACGCAGATGTGCCTTTACTGGTTGTATCATATCACAGAATTCTTAAAAAGTCTTGAAGAATACCGTCCGCACATTTCACAAAGATACACCCGGACTCTTGGGAATTTCAACGGTTTCGCTCCCGCCCCTCCGGAAGGCGATCCATATTCAAAAAGACGACGCCGGCCGGCGTCGTCTTTTTGCGCTGTTTACAGATCAATGACACACTTCTCATCATTGGAGCGGTAAGCCGCCTCCATAACCCGCTGAACCTGCACGGCATCGCTGGCGGGAACCTCCAGCGGCGCGCCGGTCAGAATCGAGTTGGAGAAGCTTTCCACTTCCCTGGCATACATATTGCCGAACTCAACGTCAATCTGCTCGCCCTTGACGTTCTTTGCATCCTGCTGCGCATCGTAGCCGCCCTGGGGGCCCAGGAACAGCGCGTCCAGGCTGCCGCCGTCCACCTGGCCGATCACAGTATCGCCCATCAGACGGCCCTGGTCGCCGAAGAATTCCAGGCGCCATTTGGCCGCATCATCCGGAATGTTGAAGTTGGACTGCACTACGCACTGGCAGCCGTTCTCCATCCGCAGCATGACCATGGAGGAGTCCTCCACCTCATAATGGAACGTCAGCGTATCGTGGAACGCAGCCACCTGCTTGACACGGCTGCCCAGAATATACTGCATCAGGTCGATACAGTGCACGCCCATGTCCATCATGGCGCCGCCGCCGCCGTTTTTCTTGCTCTGGCGCCAGTTGCCGGGCATATCCGGATACCAGCAGGTAAACTGGGAATAGCCCGAGACTACCTTGCCGATCTTCCCTTCCGCGATGGCTTTCTTCATGGCCTGCACATAGGACCCAAAGCGCATCATCAGACCGGCGGCGATTTTCACGCCCTTGCTCTCACAGTAGTCTACAACCTTTTGACCCTCCTCAGAGGTCATGGCCAGGGGCTTCTCGATGAGAACATGCTTGCCTGCGTCAGCCGCAGCCATCGCCTGCTTTGCATGCAGAACCACCGGGGAAGCAATATAAACGGCGTCGATCTCCGGATCTGCCAGCAGGGCCGCTTCGTTGTCATAGGCCTTCCTGCAGCCCCACTTGGCGCGGCACTTCTCCGCCAGTTCCATATTGATCTCCATCACAGCAACCAGCTCGGCGTTCCCGCAGAGCATCATGCCGGGGATGGTACGGCGGTCGGCGATTCCGCCGGCGCCGATTACGCCCCAACGTACTTTTTTCATAGATCCGACTCCTTCTTATTTCAGATGAGCGTTGTGAATCTCCACAAAAGCGTCGATCACTCTCTGGATGTGCTCCTTCTCCCAGGTGGGATGCAGGAACAGGTTGATGGTGCGGGCGCGCATGGATTTGGCAACCGGGCACACCACGCCCTGGTAATTGATCCCCTTGGGATTGTATTCCTTGGAGTTGAAGGGGAACTTCGCCTCTCCGAAGCCGTTGAGCTCCTTGTAGGCCTTCTCCTCATAGGCTTCCGGCCACTGGATGCCATAGCAGGGGATTTTGCGGGCGCCCATTTCCTTGACAAAGGCCGGCGCATCAATATCCAGCGCATCCAGATTCAGCGTGACAGGATACCACCAGTACGCATTCTGGCGCTCCGGCGTATTGACCGGCAGCGCGGCCACGCCCTTCAGGCCGCCCAGCGCCGCATCATACATCCTGGCATACTCTTTCCGGCGCGGCATATTCCACGTGTCGAAGCGCTCCAGCTCATTAATGCCGAACTGGGACTGGATCTCCGTCATGCGGTAGTTGAAGCCGACGCGGGTATGGATATAGGGCAGAGACTCTTCCAGGGCCAGCATGTTCATACGCGCCTTGACGTCGTAGCCGTGGTCGCGGAAGCTGCGGCACTCCCAGCCCAAATCCTCGTCCATGGTCAGAACCATGCCGCCTTCGCCGCCGGTTGTAAAATGCTTGGACTGGCAGAAGCTGTAGCAGCCCACATTGCCGATGGTGCCCACATACTGATCCTTGTACTTGCCGCCGATCGCCTGCGCGCAGTCTTCAATCACGTACAGGTTGTGCTTCCTGGCGATATCCATAATCCGGCCCATATCGCAGATCACGCCGTACAGATGCACGCAGACAATTCCCTTGGTCCTGTCAGTGATCTTCTTCTCAATATCGTCCGGATCAATGGTATGGTCTTCCTTGACGTCGCAGAACACCGGGATCGCGCCGGCCTGCACGATGGCATAGGAGGC
>JAHZEF010000130.1 GCA_019422005.1 Clostridiales bacterium | reverse complement strand
CTGACAGCTTCAAATCCATAGCAGGCGAAAACTAGGCAGGTCTGCTGTGGACTACCCACAGGCATACCTGCCTTCCGCGCGGTTTAACCGCTGTGTGCGCTCGGAAGGGCATGCCGCAGGACGTCCGCCCGACGGATGTTCTGCGAGCCAAATTGGAGGTGTATTCATGAAAAAGGTTCAATTTACGGAAACGGTTCTGCGCGATGCAAACCAGTCTTTGATCGCAACCCGTTTGCCCTATGACGTCTATGAACCCATTCTCAGCAAAATTGATCAGGCCGGCTATTACGCGGTGGAATGCTGGGGCGGCGCCACGTTCGACGTCTGTCTGCGGTATCTCAACGAGGATCCGTGGGAGCGGCTGAGGAAGCTGCGCGCAAAGCTGCCGAATTCCAAGCTGCAGATGCTCCTGCGCGGCCAGAATATTCTGGGCTATAAGCACTATCCGGACGATGTGGTCCGTAAATTCGTGGAATATTCCGTCAAGGACGGCATTGATATCATCCGCATCTTTGACGCGCTGAATGATATCAACAACATGAAAGTCGCCATTGAGGAGACCATCAAATGGGGCGCGCTGGCTTCCGGTACGATTTCCTATACCACGTCTCCGGTCCATACCCTGGAGAATTACGTGAAGATGGTCAGGGAACTCAAGGAGATGGGCGTCGGCTCCATCTGTATCAAGGATATGGCCGGCATCATGGGCCCGAAAGAGGCGTATGATCTGGTGTCCGCCATCAAGGATGCGGTGGATCTGCCCATTGACCTCCATACCCATTCCACAACCGGCCTGGCGTTTATGACGTACCTGAAGGCGGTGGAGGCCGGCGTGGATATCGTGGACACCGCGATTTCCCCCTTCTCCGGCGGCACCTCCCAGCCGGCGACCGAAACCATGGCCTATGCCCTGCAGCAGCTGGGATACGAGGTAACCACCGACGACAAGATCCTCAAGGAAATTGCAGATTTCTTCAAGCCGATCCGCGACGGCTATATTGCAGACGGCACGCTGATGCCCAAGTCCATGACGACGGATACGCAGTGCCTGACGTATCAGGTGCCCGGCGGAATGCTGTCCAACCTCCTGAGCCAGCTGAAGATGATGAATGCGCTGGATCGTTTTGACGAGGCGCTGGTGGAGACGCCCAAGGTGCGCAAGGATCTGGGCTACCCGCCGCTGGTCACGCCGACTTCCCAGATGGTGGGCGTCCAGGCGGTGCAGAACGTGCTGGCCGGCGAGCGCTACAAGAACGTCTCGAAGGAAATTGTGGCCTACTGCCGCGGCGAGTACGGCAAAACGCCGGCTCCCATTGATCCCGACGTGCTCAGGAAGGTTCTGGGTGATGAGAAGCCGCTGCAGGGGCGTTATGCCGATACGCTGGCGCCGATGTTTGAGAAAACCAAGCAGGAGCTGGGCGAGACGGCGCGGTGTGACGAAGATGTCCTGAGCTACATCGCATTCCCGCAGCTGGCGGAGAAGTTCTTTGAGAAGCGCCAGGCGGCAGAGGAGAATGTTGCCCGGTACACCATTGAGGAAGCGTAGGAGGGCGGCATATGGATGTGACCATTGGAGAGGCCCTGGCTTACTCTGTGCTGGGGTTTGCAATTGTCTTTTTAGGCCTGATCCTTTTGATGGCGGTTATTAAAATTATGGCTGCGATTATGGGAACCGGAAAAAAGAAGGCTGCTGCGGCGCAGGCTGTGCCGGAGCCGGCTGCCCCGGCTGCACGGCCGGCAGCGCCCGGCAGCGCCGGAGAAATCAAGCTGTACAGCGTGTCGGATAAGGAAGCGGCCATGATTATGGCCATTGTGGCCAATCAGATGAACCGGCCGCTCAACGAGCTGCGCTTCCAGTCCATTAAGGAGGTCAAATGAGATGAAATATAAAGTGACGCTCAACGGCAAGACCTATGAGGTCGAGGTAGAAGCCGGCCAGGCCATGCTGGTGGATGAATACGAGGCCTATGCGCCTGCCCCGGCCGCCGCCCCCGCAGCCGCGCCGGCGCCCGCAGCGCCTGCCGCTCCTGCCGCCGCTCCGGCCGCGCCGGCTGTGACGGCCGCAGGCGAGACCATCGCATCGCCGATGCCCGGCAATATCCTGCGCATCGAAGTGACCCAGGGCGCGGCCGTTAAAAAGGGCCAGATCCTGCTGATCCTGGAAGCCATGAAGATGGAGAACGAGATTGTTGCGCCCCGCGACGGCACGGTCGCGCAGATTGTCACCTCAAAAGGCGCAGTTGTTGACACCGGTGCTCCGCTGATCGTCCTGTCCTAAGGGGGTATTGATATGGATCTCCTTGGAACCCTGCAAAATTTGTGGGAAACCTCCGGTTTTTATCTGGCCGGTTCTGACTGGCGTCAGATCGTCATGATCCTGGTCGGCTGCCTGCTGCTGTATCTGGGGATTGTCAAAAAGTTTGAACCGCTGCTGCTGGTCGGCATCGCTTTCGGCACCCTGCTGACCAACTTGCCCGGCGGCGGCCTGTATCATCCGGAACTCTGGGATGCCGTCATCGCCCACACCAAGGGCTACGGTGACGTACTCCGTGAGGGCGGCCTGCTGGATATCTTCTACATCGGCGTCAAGGCCGGCGTCTATCCGTCCCTGATCTTCCTGGGCGTGGGCGCCATGACGGACTTCGGCCCGCTGCTGGCCAATCCCAAATCCCTTCTGCTGGGCGCGGCGGCACAGCTGGGCGTTTATATGGCGTTCATTCTGGCTGTCATTTTGGGCTTCACTGGCCCGGAGGCGGCTTCCATCGGCATCATCGGCGGCGCAGACGGCCCCACGGCCATCTTCCTGACAACCAAGCTGGCGCCTCATCTGCTGGGAGCCATCGCCATTGCTGCCTACTCCTACATGGCTCTGATTCCGCTGATTCAGCCGCCCATCATGCGTGCTCTGACCACCAAGAAAGAGCGCGAAACCAAAATGGATCAGCTGCGCCCGGTCTCGAAGACGGAAAAAATTGTATTCCCTGTTGTGGTTGCAGTGTTTGTTATCCTGCTTCTGCCCTCTACGGCGCCGCTGATTGGCTGCCTGATGCTGGGCAACCTGATGCGGGAATGCGGCGTGGTGGAACGGCTGTCGGATACCGCGCAGAACGCGCTGATGAATATCGTCACCATCTTCCTGTCCGTCTCCGTAGGCGCGACCACCGTAGCGGATCGCTTCCTGACTGCCAGCACGCTGAAGATCGTGCTGCTGGGCCTGCTGGCGTTCTGCTTCTCCACGGCCGGCGGCGTGCTGCTGGGCAAAATCATGTACAAGGTGACCGGCGGCAAGATCAACCCGCTGATCGGCTCTGCGGGCGTGTCTGCCGTACCCATGGCCGCCCGTGTTTCCCAGGTGGAGGGCCAGAAGGCCAATCCTTCCAACTTCCTGCTGATGCACGCCATGGGGCCCAATGTGGCTGGCGTGATCGGCTCCGCCATCGCGGCCGGCTTCCTGCTGGCGGTTTTCGGCGGCTGAGTTTCCAAAAAGGACGAGGCGGATGCCTCGTCCTTTTTCTGTATATGGAACCGGAAGCCGCCTTCGGGCGAAAAGGCGTTTCAGGAGCGCGCTGCAGGAACTGAGCACGGTTCCGCGGCGCGTCCGGTTTTCGCAAGGGAGATTTCATGTTCCGGTATGGGTTAAGCGGTCAGAGGATCTGGAGGATGCAGCCTTTCAGATAGAGGGCCTGCTCTGCGCTCAGGGTGGCGGGGTGATCGCGGGACTGGATACACATCTCCAGCAGGCGCGCCTGCCGCCCGCAGTCTGCGGCAGCCTCTCTCAGCATTTTGACAAACAGCTCCTGAGTCATAAACTGGCTGCAGGAACAGGTGACCAGGAAGCCGCCCGGCTCCACCAGCTTCATGGAACGGAGGTTCAGCTCTTTGTAGCCGCGGTAGGCGCGTTCCAGAACGCCGCGGCTTTTGGCAAAGGCGGGCGGGTCGCAGATCACAAGGCCGTATTGACGGCCTTCCACGGCGTAACGGCGGACAAGGTCAAACACATTTTCGCAGACTGTGGTCACCGTTCCGGCCACGCCGTTGCGTGCGGCGTTCTTGCGGAGCATGGCCAGCGCCTCCCCGGAGACGTCAACCGCCTCCACAGCGGCGGCGCCGTACAGGGCGGCGTGGATGGAGAAGCCGCCGGTATGACAGCAGAGATCCAGGACGGTTCTGCCGCAGCAGTAGGGCCGGATGCGTCCGCGGTTCTCCTGCTGATCCAGAAAATGGCCGGTTTTCTGCCCATGTGCAAGGTCTGCCAGCATGACGGCGTCGTGTTCCCGGATTTCCACCAACGGCGGTACGTGGCCAAATACACAGCCGCTGATCTGCGGCAGGCCTTCCTTTTCCCGCACTGGCACGTCGTTGCGCTCATAGATTCCCGCGGGGCGGAACAGATCGGCAAGAATTTCCACGATTTCCGCTTTCCGGTGTTCCATGCCCAGCGAGACCGTCTGGAAAGAAAGGTAATCTCCAAATTTATCCACCGTCAGGCCGGGAAGCCCGTCGGATTCGCCGAATACGGCCCGGCAGGAATCGGAAAACCCCAGACTTTTCCGAAAATCCCACGCCGCTTCAATGCGGCGGCGGAAGAAGCCTTTGTCAATGGTTTCCTCCGGGCTGCGCGACAGGATCCGGACTGTAATTTTGGATTTGCGGTTAAAATAGCCGCGGGCAACAAACCGCATGTGGCTGTCCACCACGTCCACAATCGAACCGTCGGTGCAGATATCATCGGCCCAGTCGATCTCATTTTCAAAAACCCAAAAACCGCCGCCGCGGATTTTGCGTTCTTCGCCGCGGCGCAGACATACCTTTCCAAGTTCCATACTGCTTCTCCATTTCTCAGCGGCGCAGCCCGTTGCGGAGTGCGCGCAGAATGTGCTACAATTGTTGCGGGGTGTGATCAATGAAGGATATACCGATTTTTACGGGCCAGTTTGGGATCGGCACGTTGATCCTGCGTGAGATCCCCTATCGGAAATACGCCTATGTGATGGTGCGCAGCGCCCAGGAAGGGCGTATGGCGGCATTCCTGGAAGAATGCCGCGGCTTCTGTACAATGGCGGGCGCGGAACGGGTGCTTGCGACGGCCGATGAACCGCTGGATTTTTTGCCGCATGTACACGACATGCTGGAACTGTCCTGCCGCAGAGACAGCCTGCCGCCGCTTCAGGAGCCTGTGGAACTCGAACCCGTGACGTCTGAAAACGGGGAGGTGTTCCGGGGGTGTTATAACCGGCTGTTTCAGCAGATCCCCAATGCAGCGACCTGTACGCCTGCCGATTTGGAGCGGATCCTGAAGCGGGAAAAGGCGTTTCTGGCGCGGGTGAACGGAACGCTGGCGGGAATCGGGGAGCAGACGGAAACCGAGCTTTGCGCCATCGGCGTTTTACCGGAATACCGGGGCCTCGGCCGGAGGCTTGCGTTGACGCTGCTTGCGCAGATGCGCTGCGAAACTGTAACGCTGCGGGTGTCGTCCGCCAATGCGCCGGCGCTGCGGCTCTACCGGAAGCTGGGGTTCGTGCAGAGCCGGGTGCTGTCCCGCTGGTACGCGCTGGAGGGCCCGGCGGTCAAAGCAGAATAAACGTCACGCCGTTGTTGCTCCGGTTCAGATCGCGGTCCTTTCGGAGTTCCGGACAGACGAGAAAAGCCGCCCGGGTCTGTTCATCAAAAATGGAGAACGCCTCGCCGGGAATATAGCCGCGGATCTCCCGCTTCTTCTGCAGGAAATCCAGCCGTTCCCGGGCGGCCAGGCGGATTTTTCCGCCTTTTCCGGAAGAGCCGTAACCGTGTATGATTTTTAAAACGGTGCAGTGCAGCGCCTTGCTGTGGTGAACCTCGAAAGTAAGGCGGCGGACAGCGTCTGCAGCAAGGGGCATGCCCAGTTCCAGATTCACCTCGCGCATCGTTTCCATTCCGTTGTCTCCTTTGTTTTTCCATTAGTATAACCGACACGCCGGCCTGTGTCAATTTTGGAGGAAGCCCGGCCAATTAGGCCTTGAAAAAACAGTAAAAGTATGGCATAATAAAAAAGCCGTCTTTTGCGGTACCGGGTGCGGAAGCAGTTGGACACAGGCCGGAAAAGCTGCCGCCGGCTGCAGCCTGCCGCGGCGCAAATGGAATATGGAGGCGTATCGAAGCGGTCATAACGAGCTCGACTCGAAATCGAGTTGACGGTAAAACGTCACGTGGGTTCGAATCCCACCGCCTCCGCCACGTCGGAGCAAACGTCATATCGTTTGCTCCGACTTTTTTCAAAAGTCAGAGCGCACGCATTTTGTTGCTCCTCCTTTCCAAATCACAACCGCTCCGCCGGGTTGTGATTTGGTGGGAAAAGCGCATTTCAACAAGCATAGCTGCCGCCTGAGCGTACGCCGGGACAAACGTCATATCGTTTGCTCCGGCTTTTTCAAAAGCCAGGGCGCACTCATTTTGTTGCTCCTCCTTTCCAAATCACAACCGCTCCGCCGGGTTGTGATTTGGTGGGA
>JAHZEF010000013.1:29201-31337 GCA_019422005.1 Clostridiales bacterium | reverse complement strand
CAGGACCATGAAGTTCGTGGCGCCGTCCGCCGCGCTGAAGGAAGTGGAGAAAATCCTCAGCGACACCGACGAACCGGCAAAGTTCACCCTGGGCACCAAGCACATCCTGTTTGAAGTGGGGGACGCCACGCTGGTGTGCCGGCTGCTGGAAGGGGAGTTTCTGGATTGGCGGCGGGTGGTGCCTACGCAGAACCCTATTCTGCTGACTGCCAACGTCAGCCGCCTGACTGCCTGCATCGAACGTGTGGGCCTGATCATTTCGGAAAAGATCAAAAGCCCGGTGCGGTGTACGTTCGGAGAGAATTCCGGAGATTTCCGCACCGTCACCACCATCGGCGCCGCCCATGACGTGTGCCCGCTGGCGGGAGACGGGAAGGATCTGGAAATCGGCTTCAACTGCCGTTATCTGCTGGAGGCGCTGCGGGCGGTCCCCACTGAGGAAACCACGCTGGAGCTGAGCAACGGGCTCAGCCCCATTGTCCTGACGCCGACAGACGGCAGCGACCGCTACGCCTACATGGTTCTGCCGGTGCGTCTGAAGGAATCGTAAGGCGGGAGGCTCTTTTATGAAGGTTCGTGTTACAAGAAAACGGTCTGATCAGGTGATCCCCGTGGCCATTACAACGGAATTTATCCGGCTGCAGGACTTTTTGAAATTCTGCGACGCAGTCCCTTCCGGCGGCATGGCCAAGAACTTTGTTCAGAACGGCGAGGTTACCGTGAACGATCAGGTGGAAACCCGGCGCGGGAAAAAGCTGCATCCGGGGGATGTGGTGGGATTTCTCCAGGACCGCTGGGTGGTAACAAAACATGAGGCTTGATTCCCTGCGGCTGGAGGGCTTCCGGAACTATGCGTCCCTTTCGGCCCGGTTTGTACCCGGCGTCAATCTGATCGTAGGGGACAACGCCCAGGGGAAGACCAACCTTCTGGAAGCGGTGACATACCTTTCCATGGGAAAATCCTTTCGGACGCGCCGGGAGCAGGAACTGATCGGCATCGGCGCGCCGTTTGCGGATCTGGAAGCGCATGTGTTCTCCCGGGAACGGATGCAGACCATCCGGGCGGTGCTGTTTCCGGGACGGAAACCCCGGCAGCTGTTTCTCGGCGGCGTCCGGCAGAAGACGGCGGCGGAGCTGAACGGGATTCTGACCACCGTGCTGTTCTGTCCGGAGGATCTGATGACTCTGAAGGCGGGGCCCGCAATGCGCCGGAAGCTCATCGACACGGCGCTGTGCCAGCTGCGGCCCGGCTATGATCGGGCGCTGAGCGAATATACCAGGCTCCATGAGCATAAAAGCAGGATTTTGCGGGACCGCTGGGAAAACCCGCAGCTGCTGGAGGCGCTGCCGGAGTTCAATCTCCGGATGGCCCAGGTCGGAGCCGTACTGATCTCTTACCGCGCCCGGTATATGGAAAAGCTGGGCAGGCTTACGGAGCAGTTCCATCAGGAATTTTCCGGCGGGCGGGAGCAGCTGACAGTGCGGTACCAAACGGTTTCCACGGTCGGCGATCCCATGGCGCCGCAGCAGGAGATCCTGCAGCGCCTGCTGGAGCATCAGCACAGCCACGGACGGGCGGAGCTGGAATCCGGACAGTGCCTCTCCGGGCCGCACAGGGATGATTTTGACGTGCAGCTGGACGGGATCAGCCTGAAGGGGTATGGTTCCCAGGGGCAGATCCGCACGGCGGCGATTTCCCTGAAGCTGGCGGAGCGTGAAATATTCCGGCAGGATACGGGGGAAGAGCCGGTACTGCTGCTGGACGACGTATTGTCGGAGCTGGATCCGGGCCGGCAGGATTTTGTATTGAATCAGATCATGACCGGCCAGGTTTTTATCACCTGCTGCGAACGGAGCAGGATCACGGAAATCGGGCAGGTGCTCACCGTGGAACGCGGGACGCTGGTCTGAGCGCCGCGGAGGGAGGAAACTGAGGTTTGTATATTGCAATCGGCAGCGATATGGCCGTCCGGGATGACGCCATCATCGGAATTTTTGATTTGGACAATACCACCTGCTCCAAACACACCAGGAATTTCCTCAGGCAGGCTGAAACGGAAGGGCAGGTGATTCCCGTAACCGACGAACTGCCCAAGGCGTTTGTCCTGACCCGGGAATTTACCATGGACCGGGTTT
>JAHZEF010000013.1:0-29191 GCA_019422005.1 Clostridiales bacterium | reverse complement strand
CTCACACAGTTTTCCGCCGCGACCATTGAAAAGCGGAGCGGGAAAAAGCAATTCTGACGATCGCCGCAGGAAATGGTTCCGGCATCGGCGAATCCAAATATAAGGAGCGCAGACCATGGCAGAAGAACGCAGTCCCTTGATCAATCAGGAATATGACGCCGCACAGATTCAGGTTCTGGAGGGGTTGGAGGCAGTCCGGAAACGGCCCGGAATGTATATCGGCTCCACATCCTCCTCCGGCCTGCATCATCTGGTATATGAGATCGTGGATAACTCCATCGATGAAGCTCTGGCCGGTTTCTGCAGCGAGATCACAGTAACCATCAATGAGGGGAACACCATTACCGTCACGGATAACGGGCGCGGTATTCCGGTGGACATCCAGCAGCAGACCGGAAGGCCGGCCCTGGAGGTCGTTTACACGGTCCTGCATGCCGGCGGCAAATTCGGCGGCGGCGGCTACAAGGTATCCGGCGGCCTGCACGGCGTCGGCGCCTCTGTGGTAAACGCGCTGTCGGAGTGGCTGGTGGTTCAGGTGCATCGGGACGGTCATATTTATGAAATGCGCTTTTCCAGAGGCGCCATTACGCAGGAGATGAAGGTAATCGGCACCACGGACCATTCCGGTACGGTGGTCACCTTCAAGCCGGATGGGGAAATTTTTGAGGATCTGGTATACGATTATGATATCCTCCATACCCGGATGCGGGAGCAGGCGTTTCTCAACGGCGGCCTGAAAATCTCCACCATTGACCGGCGCCCCGGGATGGAGCAGCAGGATACGATGCACTACGAGGGGGGAATCCGGCAGTTTGCGGCCTGGCTGAACCGCTCAAAAACGCCGCTGCATGAGTCGGCCATCTATATGTCCGGCAAAAAAGGGGACGCCATGGCGGAGGTGGCGCTGCAGTACAACGACAGCTATGTGGAAACCATCCTCTCCTTTGCAAATAATATCCATACGCCGGAAGGCGGGATGCACGAAACCGGGTTCAAGACGGCTTTGACCCGCGTCCTCAACGCCTACGGCATCAAAAACGGCATCATCAAAACCGACGCCGACAAAGTCAGCGGAGAGGATTGCCGGGAAGGCATCAGCTGTATTATCTCCGTAAAGCTGACCGACGCGCAGTTTGAAGGCCAGACGAAGGCCAAGCTGGGGAATGCCTATATCCGGACGCTGGTGGACGGGATTGTCAACGAGCAGCTCTCGGTATTCTTTGAAGAAAACCCTCAGGTCGCCAAGGTGATCCTGGATAAGGCCATGACGGCCAACCGGGCCAGGGAGGCCGCGCGCAAAGCGCGGGAGTCCATCCGCCGGAAGACGGCGCTGGGCGGCAGCGGCATGCCCGACAAGCTGCGGGACTGCAACGAACGGAATCCGGAACTGACGGAGCTCTATATCGTCGAGGGAGACTCTGCAGGCGGTTCCGCCACGCAGGGCCGGGATTCCCGTTTTCAGGCGATCCTGCCGCTGTGGGGAAAGATGCTCAATGTGGAGAAGGCGAGGGCCGACAAGGTCTACGGGAACGACAAGCTTCAGCCGGTCATCACAGCGCTGGGCGCCGGGATCGGCGAAGAGTTTGACCTGGAAAAGCTGCGTTATCACAAGGTGATCATCATGGCGGATGCCGATGTGGACGGCAGCCATATCCGGACGCTGCTCCTGACGTTCTTTTTCCGCTTCATGCGGCCTTTGATCGAGCATGGATATGTCTACGCGGCTGTGCCGCCGCTTTACAAGCTGGTTCGCGGCAAGCAGCAGCGGGTGGCGTTTTCTGACGAGGAACGGGACGCCATTTCCTCGGAAATGCGCGGCGACAACCTCAATGCCAAGGTGGAGATCAGCCGGTACAAGGGCCTGGGCGAGATGGATGCGCATGAGCTGTGGGAGACCACCATGGATCCGGAGACCCGGACGCTCAAGCGGATTGCGCTGGACGATGCGATGAAAGCCGATGAAACGTTCACCGTCCTGATGGGGGAAAAGGTGGAACCGCGCAAGGAATTCATCGAGAAAAACGCCAAATACGCGGTGAATCTGGACTATTGACCGCCGGCGGCCGGAACCGCTCCGGCTGCTGCGGCAGATGCAAGCCAACTAGTAAAGGAAGGCACTTCAATGAGCAAAAAACCACAGTATGATCCCGAGGAGATCCGCTATCCGGATCAGACCATCGTCACCTCTCCGCTGGTGCAGGAGATGGAAAAATCTTACATTGAGTACGCCATGTCGGTCATCGTGGGCCGGGCCCTGCCCGACGTGCGCGACGGCTTGAAGCCTGTCCACCGGCGGATCCTCTACGCCATGTATGAGGATAACCTCACCCACGACAAGCCCTTCAAGAAGTCGGCCACCTGCGTGGGCGATGTGCTGGGCCGGTATCATCCCCACGGCGACGCCAGCGTGTACGACGCGCTGGTGCGTCTGGCCCAGGATTTCTCCATGCGCTATCCTCTGGTGGACGGGCACGGAAACTTCGGCTCCATTGACGGCGATCCCCCGGCGGCCTATCGTTATACCGAGGCCCGCCTGGGCAGGATTTCTGCCGAAATGCTCCGGGACATTGACAAGGAAACTGTAGACTGGGATCCCAACTTCGATGAGACGCGGAAGGAACCGCGGGTATTGCCGTCCAGATTTCCCAATCTGCTGGTCAACGGTTCTTCCGGCATTGCCGTCGGCATGGCGACCAATATTCCGCCTCATAATCTGCGGGAAGTCATCGGCGCGGCAGTGGAAGTCCTGGACAATCCAGAAGCGGAGCTTCCCGACCTGATGGAACACATTCACGGCCCGGATTTTCCCACCGGCGGCATCATTATGGGCCGCAGCGGCATCCGTGCGGCATATGCCACCGGACGGGGCCGCGTCGTGGTCCGCGCCAGAACGGAATTCGAGGAATTCGGCAAAGACCGCACCCGTATCATTGTTACAGAGATTCCCTATCAGGTTAACAAGCGGATGCTGATCAAGAATATGGCCGATCAGGTGGAAGATAAGCGCCTGGACGGGATCTCAGATATCCGGGACGAATCGGACCGCAACGGCATGCGCGTGGTCATTGAGCTCAAGCGGGACGCCAATCCGCAGGTGGTTCTGAACCGCCTGTTTGCGCAGACGCAGCTGCAGTCGTCCTTCGCCATCAATATGCTGGCGCTGGTGCAGAACCAGTCCCAGCCGAGGATCCTGTCCCTGCGGCATATTCTGGACGAGTATCTGGCCTATCAGAAGGAAATTATCGTCCGCCGGACGCAGTACGACCTGCGCAAGGCCCAGGAGCGGGCGCATCTGCTGGAAGGCCTGCTGATCGCACAGGACCATATTGACGAAGTCATCAAAATCATCCGTTCCAGCTATGACAATGCAAAGCAGAACCTGATGGAACGCTTTCAGCTGTCCGACGTGCAGGCGCAGGCAATCTGTGATATGCGCCTGATTGCGCTGCAGGGCCTGAACCGGGAAAAGCTGGAGGCGGAATACCGGGAGCTGGAAGAACGGATTGCTTATTTCAAGGAGCTGCTGGCCAGCCCGGAACTGCTCACAGGCGTTCTCAAGGAAGAGCTGCTGGAAATCCGGGAGAAGTTCGGCGACGACCGCCTGACGGAAATTCAGGACGTGGAAGACGAGATTGACATTGAAGACCTGATTGAGGAGGAGGACTGCTGCTATACGCTGTCCCATCAGGGCTATATCAAGCGTATGCCGGCCTCGGCATACCGCGCGCAGCGCCGCGGCGGCCGCGGCGTCAATGCGCAGAATTTGAAGGAAGAGGACTATGTGAGGAGCCTCTTCATTGCCTCCACCCACGACTATCTGCTGTTCTTCACCAATACCGGCCGGGTCCATCGCCGGAAAGGATATCGGATCCCGGAAGCGGGGCGGACAGCCCGCGGGACGGCAATCGTCAATATTCTGCCGCTGGAACCGGGAGAAAAGGTGACGGCCATGATGCCCACCCGCGAATTCGGGGATGACAGCTATCTGATGATGGTCACCCGCTGCGGGACCGTCAAGCGGCTGGCGCTGGACTCCATTCATACGGCCCGCAAGGCGGGAATCCGGGCGCTGACGCTGGAGGAGGACGACGAGCTGATCTCTGTGCTCAAAACCACGGGCCGGGACAAAATTTTGATTTGCACCCGAATGGGAATGGCTCTTTGTTTTGAAGAGGCCGATGTGCGCCCCATGGGCCGGGACGCCCTGGGCGTCCGGGGAATCCGGCTGGAGGAAGGGGATCAGGTGGTAGGCGCGGAGCTGTATGCCGAAGGCAGGCAGCTGCTGGCCGTCACGGAAAACGGCTTCGGAAAGCGCACGGCGGTGGAAGATTATCTCCGCCTGGCCGAGGACGGCACCCGGCAGCCGCAGAAACGGGGCGGCAAGGGCCTGAAGGCGTACCATATCACGGAGAAAACCGGGCCGATTGCCGGCGTCCGCGTGGTGGGTGAAGAGGACGACGTGATGCTGATTGAAGACGGCGGCGTGATCATCCGCATGGCGGCTTCGGATATCAACATCTATAAACGCGATACCCAGGGTGTGATTGTCATGCGTGTGGATGAGGGCAGCCGTGTCATTTCCATCGAGCGCGTCGACCGGGAAGAGGAAGCCGGGGAACCGGAACAGGCTTCGGAGGAATCCATTTAATTAGACGCCTGCATGCGCGCCGGGTGCAGGATTGGCGGGCCGCAGGGTCCCGCCGGGGAAAGGAGTTTGCCATGTCCAACGATCTCCGGAATCAAAGGCCCGGACCGCCGCGTCCGGCGGTTCCCCAGACCAATCCGGGCTGCGCCGCCGGTGCGTTTACAGGGATCTGTATCGTTTTGATCCTGATCGGCGTTATGATCACCGCCATCGGCGCAGGGGGCGTCGGACTGGTCTGGACCATTGTCGCCGTTATCATTTTGGTGAACGGGCAGAAGCAGTTCCGGAAAGCACAGCGGCAGACATCCGGCGCGGCGCCGCGTCCGGCAGGCAGCCCCCGCCCCGGGCCGGAAGCGTCCTGCCCGAATCCGGAGCCGCACCGGCATTTTGAAACGCCGGCGCCGGCAGCGCCCAGGCGCAGGGATCCGCCGGCGCAGCAGCGCAGCTACCATACGTTTGTACAGCCGGCCGGGCGATGGCCCACTGCGGCGGAAAAGCGGCTGGAGAACATGAAGCATTTATATCAAGCGGGGCTTTTGACGCGGGAAGAGTATGACGCGGAGGTACGCAGGATCCGGCGGGAGATGCAGTGACCGCTTCTGCAGAGCCGCGCCCTGTCCGGCGGGTGCGGACAACAGCGGAATGGAGCCCCTGAGGTGAACAGATGAAGCAGGTAACAGTTTATACAGACGGAGCGTGCAGCGGAAATCCGGGACCCGGCGGCTGGGCTTCGATTCTGGAGTACGGGGAGGTTTCCAGGGAACTGTCCGGCGGGGAGGCCAATACAACCAACAACCGGATGGAACTGACCGCTGTCATTGCGGCGCTCAGGGCGCTGAACCAATCCTGCGAGGTGGATCTGTACAGTGATTCCAAATACGTAATCGACGCGTTGGAAAAGGGATGGGTCTATCAATGGAAACGCAACGGCTGGCGGAAGAAGGACAGGAAACCGGCCCTGAACCCGGACCTTTGGGAACAGCTGCTGGAACAGCTGGCCCGGCATACAGTGCGGCTGCACTGGGTAAAGGGCCATGCGGACAACCCCAAAAATAACCGCTGTGACCAGCTGGCCGTCTCAGAGAGCCGGAAATTTCTCAAATAAATAAAGAGATCAGGGCGGCACGGCGCGGATTCGCTGTGCCGCCCTGAGGTTTGATTTTACGGCCTGGGAGGCCTGCCGGGGGCGGGCGCAGAGGAAACGGAACGGCGCGGGCGGAGGAGAAAACGTTACAGTTTTATTACAACTGCCTTCCATGGATTGACCGGCCCGCCTGCAGCGGGTTATACTGGTAATACTGGAAAAGGCGCACGGGGATTGGCCCGTGGAATCTGAGATCGGGAGGTTCCGCCGTGAAACGGATTGTCTCACTGCTTTTTAGTTTGATTTGCATCATCTGCCTGGCGTCCGGCGTCCGCGGGGCGGATGTTGCGGCCAGCCGCTTTACAGACTGGGATGAGATTTCTTATCAGCCCGAAGTGGCAATGCTTGTGGATTTGGGGTTGATCTCCGGCTACAGCGACGGCTCGTTCCGTCCGTTCCACTGCGTGACCCGGGCGGAGATTGCCAAGGTGATCACGGGGCTGCTGACGGATACGCTGCCGCAGCAGACGGCCGGCCGTTTTTCGGATACGTCCGGGACCTGGGCGGATCCATATATCCAGTACTGTGCCGACCGGGGAATTATATCCGGCGATCAGACGGGCTTGTTCCGTCCCAATGACTATGTAACGGGCCGGGAGCTGGCGAAAATGCTGCTGGCGGCCGTGGGATATCAGACCGACCGCTATACCGGCGCCGGCTGGACGGCAGCTGTGGACAGCGACGCCGAAGCCGCGGGCATTTATGACGGGTTTCAGGCGGACAGGTCCCGGTACATTACCCGGGAGGAGGCCTGCCTTCTGATCAACCATGCCCTGCAGTGCAGCGTCATTGCCGGCTACGATGCAGACGGCCGGCCGGAATATGTGCTGGACGATATGATGTCGCCCAAGACTCTGCTGGAGCACCGGTTCCGCGTTATGCTGGTTAGCGGCGTGGTGGAGGCCAATGCCGTGGCGGATCTGCGCCGCGCCGGTGGAAAACTGGATGGGAACCTGATTCACATTGACGGCTATACCCAGGATTTTGTGGTGTCGGAACAGGTTGCGCTGGATGAGAGCCTGCTGGGACATAAGGTGACGGTGTATGCCCGGTTCAATCAGACCTATAATCAGGTGTTTGGAATGCCCAGTATCCGCGCTTCGGAGGTGACGGCCACGTTATCCAGCTCGGATGAACTGAACGTGCTTGTGGAATACCACGCCATGGATCTGACTGCGGAGACGCAGTATTACAAAAACCTGCAGCCGGACGACCGGTCCTGCCTGGATACGATGGAAGCCGGGGACACGGTGACGGTTGTGGATCATGAGGGCGACGGCCGCATTGATGTGGTGATGGTTACGGCGGCGCCGGCAGGTCTGCCGGCGCAGAAAGGGCCGGACGCTTCCTGAGGCCGATTTGGTTTTTTATGCCTCTCTGCAGATCCATTGAGGGCTGCAGTTCCGCCCCGCCCCGGGAGCGCGGAAGCGGATTGGGAGCCCCGTCGAAATGAAGGCCAGCGGCGTGCCGGCATAGCGGTGCGCCGCTGTTGTTCCGATTGTCTGTTCTTCCGAATTTTCTGCAAAAATTTTGTCATTATTTTATGCGTTCCGGCGGAAAATAACCTTGCAATCAATCCGGCGGCAGGCTATAATGGAGCGGATGAAATTTTTTCAGGGAGGGCGGGCCGATGCTGTACGATCTGCTGCGGGCAAAGCGTATGGTGGGGTTTCGTTTTCCTATTTTTGAATCTGCGGCGGCTGCAGTCCCGGCGGAATCAGTGGTTGAATTACCTGGTCCGCCGGTTTTTTTCGGCCGTTTGCAGGGGGAGAAAGAGAGGACAACGAGATGAGCAAAAATATTCCCGAAAGCGGCATCTATGATGCCAGGACCCTGGGCGTGCCCAAAATGCTGATCCTTGGAATTCAGCATATGTTCGCCATGTTCGGCGCCACGGTGCTGGTGCCGGCGCTGACCGGCCTGAGCGTGTCGGCCACGCTCCTGTTTGCCGGGCTCGGTACGCTGCTGTTCCATCTGCTGGCCAAGGGGAAGGTTCCGGCATTTTTGGGTTCCAGCTTTGCGTTTATTGGAGGCTATCAGGCCATTGCGCCCATGCTGCCCGATGCGGCGGGGGAACTGACCCTGGCCAACACGGAGCTTCTGCCGTATGCCTGCTTCGGCGTGGCGTGCGCAGGCCTTCTGTATGTGGTATTGTCGGCGCTGTTCAAAGCCTTCGGCACCAAAAAGGTTATGCGCTTTTTCCCCCCGATTGTCACGGGCCCTGTGATTATCTGCATTGGCCTGACCCTCAGCTCTTCGGCCATCAACAACTGCCAGGCCAACTGGTGGATCGCGCTGGTTGCCATTGCGGTGGTGGTGATCGCGAATATTTTCGGCAAAGGGATGATTAAAATTATTCCCATTCTGCTGGGCGTCGTTGCTTCCTATGTGGTGGCTGCGATTGCCGGAGAGGTGGACTTTACGGCGGTGCGCGAGGCAAGCTGGATCGGCCTGCCCTTCCAGTGGGACAATACGGTGTTTGGGCTGTTCGGCCGTGATACGCTGGATCCGTCCATGCTGATTACGGCGGCGGTGACCATCATGCCGCTGGCGCTGGCTACCATGGTGGAGCATATCGGCGACATGTGTGCAATCTCCTCCACCTGCGGCCGCAATTATCTGGCCGACCCGGGCCTGCACCGCACGCTGCTGGGCGACGGGCTGGCCACCTCCCTGGCTTCCCTGTTCGGCGCGCCGGCCAATACCACCTACGGCGAAAATACCGGCGTGCTGGCGCTGAGCAAGGTCTACGACCCCAGGGTGATCCGGATTGCGGCGGCGCTGGCCATCCTCTTCTCCTTCAGCCCGAAATTCGAGGCGCTGGTGGCGGCCATGCCTGCTGCAACCATGGGCGGTGTCAGTATGATCCTCTACGGAATGATTTCTGCGGTGGGCGTTCGCAATGTGGTGGAAAACAAGGTGGATTTCACCAAGAGCCGCAATGTGCTGATTGCAGCCATCATTATGGTTTTGTCCATTGGGATCAGCTACAGCGCCGCCGGGGCGGTGAAGTTCACCGTAGGGGGCGTCGGGATCAGCCTGTCCGGCCTGGCTGTCGGCGCGGTGGTTGGAATTCTGCTCAACGCGGTTCTGCCCGGCAAGGATTATGAGTTCGGTGCAGACGATCAGGGCGACAAGTCTGTGAATTTTATTGTGCAGTGATCAGCGGCAGCAGGCGGCCGGAAGGGTTCCGGCCGCCTGTTGTCCGTTCCGGCACCCGGCGTGAACGGGAAAGGAGGCTGCGGATGGCGGCGAAAATGGATTTATATCGGGTATTCAAAGTCGTGGCGGAGGCCGGAAACATTTCGGCGGCGGCCCAGACGCTTTATATCTCCCAGTCGGCGGTGAGCCAGTCTGTCAAACAGCTGGAACAGCAGCTGCAGGCCAGGCTGTTTGCCAGAACCACCCGGGGCGTCACCCTGACGGCGGACGGGCGGCTGCTGTATGAATATGTATCCAAGGCGATGGATCTGATTGCGGCGGGTGAGGAAAAGCTGTCCAAGGCGAAGTCCCTGGAATTGGGGCATCTGGCCATCGGTGCCAGCGATACGCTGACCAGACGGTATCTGCTGCCGTATTTGAAGGCGTTTCACAGCGCTTACCCGGCGGTGGAGCTGGAAATCCGGAACGGAACCAGCCAGGGGGTGCTGGACTTGCTGCACGCGGGGCGTGTGGATGTGGCGTTTGCCTCTCAGCAGCCGGATCCCGGCGTATTTGAGTGCCGGCGCTGTTTTGAAACGCATCTGGTCTTTGCGGCGGCGCCGGATTATCCCTGTGATTTTCAGAAGGCATACACCCTGCAGGAGCTGGCGGCTTTCCCGCTGATTTTACTGGATCATAAGGCCAGTTCCCGCCGGTATCTGGAGCAGATATTTTTGAAAAACAGCCTGGAACTGCGGCCGGCTTTCGAACTGGGAACCCATGATCTGCAGATTGCCCTGGCGCGGATCGGCCTGGGCGTGGCCATTGTGACGGAGGAGTTCTCCCGATCCGCTCTGGAGCGCGGCGTCCTTCGAAAGCTGAAAATTTCCCAGGAAATCCCACCCCGCAGTGTGGAGCTCTGCACCCTGCGGGACGTTGCGCCCACGGCGGCGGCGGAGAAATTCATGGAACTGCTCTGGCATGCCGGGGCGCAGTGAAGCCCGGGTGCGGAAGCGAAAGCAGCCCTTCGGGGATTCCCATGGAATCCCCGAAGGGCTGCTTCTCGTACAGGGCCGCAGGCTTACCGGTCCCTGAGAAGATCCCGGATTTCCGTCAGCAGGAGCTCTTCCCCGGAAGGCGCCGGCGGTGCAGGCGGCGGCGCGGCTTCCTTTTTCCGGTGCAGGCGGTTTACAACCTTGATGAAAGAAAAGAGCGCCAGCGCGGTAATCAAAAAGTTGAGTATGGCCTGAATAAAATTGCCATATTGGATCACTGCGCTTCCAATCGACAGGCTGAGGTTGGAAAAGGTGCTTTCGCTGACGAAAATCCCGACAACCGGCATGATGATATCGGCGGTGAGGGAATTGACAATGGATTGGAACGCGCCGCCGATGATCACGCCCACGGCCAGTTCGGTGACGTTTCCGCGGGCGATGAATTGCCGGAACTCCGCCAGTAACCCGGTGCGATGCTGTTTCATGGGGGTATTCTCCTTTCGGGCAATTGTTGGGGACGGGACGCTTGTGCGGCGGTCGGCCGGACAGATTGCGGC
The DNA here is from genome assembly GCA_019422005.1 of Clostridiales bacterium. Taxonomy (GTDB): domain Bacteria; phylum Bacillota; class Clostridia; order Oscillospirales; family Oscillospiraceae; genus Avoscillospira_A. The sequence goes on along the minus strand of JAHZEF010000013.1, from coordinate 18,709 downwards.
CCGGCGCGGCGGCCTTTTCAGATGGCGGGGCGGCATGGCGCCGCCGTCTGAAGCTATCCGTATATACGGAAGTTTCCCCTTATTTTGAAAGGCCATGCATGCGGCCGGCCGGAGGCCCCTATTTTGCTTCGATGATCTCCAGGCCGCCCAGGTATTTGCGAAGGACTTCGGGCACCACGACGCTGCCGTCGGCGCGCTGGTTCTGCTCCACCATGGCGGGGAAGATCCGGGAAGTGGCCAGACCGGAACCGTTCAGCGTGTGGGCAAATTCAATTTTGCCGGACCCTTCCCGGCGGAACCGGATATTGCCGCGCCGGGCCTGATAATCCCGGGCGTTGGATACGGAGGAGACCTCCTTATAACCGTTCATGGAAGGGATCTGGATTTCAATGTCGTAGGTGCGGGCCATGGAAGCGGAGCAATCGCCGGCGGCCAGCTTGACGGTCCGGAAATGGAAGCCCAGCCCCTTCACCAGATTTTCCGCCTTCTGCACCAGCTCTTCAAAGGCCTGGTCGGAAGCTTCCGGCAGCGTATACTGGAACATTTCAATTTTGTTGAACTGATGGCCGCGGACCATTCCGCGTTCGTCGGCTCGGTGAGAGCCGGCCTCCCTGCGGAAGCAGGGCGTATAGGCAAAGTATTTGTGGGGCAGCTCGGCCTCTGTCATGATTTCGTCGCGGTGCAGGGAAGCCAGGGCCGTTTCCGCTGTGGGAAGCATGAAATGCAGGCGGTCGTCGGTGGGGTTTTCAATTTTATAGACCTCGTCGGCAAATTTGGGGAACTGGCCGGCCGTTTCACCGCAGCGGTATTCCAGCATCAGCGGCAGCATGATCATCTCATAGCCGTCTTTCAGGTGCTCATCCATGAAGTAGTTGAGAAGCGCCCATTCCAGGCGGGCGCCCATGCCCCTGTAGATCCAGAAACCGGAGCCGGCCAGCTTTGTGCCGCGTTCGTAGTCGATCAGATTCAGCGCGGTGCAGAGATCCACATGGTGCTGGGGCTGGAAATCAAACCGGTGGGGCTCGCCGTAATAGCGGAGCGGCTCGTTATGCTCCTTGCCGCCGGCGGCCAGATCCGGATCCGGAAGATTGGGCAGGCTCAGCATCAGCGTCCGGTATTCCGCTTCAATTTCTCCCAGCTTCTGATCGTTTGCAGAAATGGAGGCCTTCAGCTCGCCCATGCGTTTAAAAATGGGGGCCACATCCTCTCCGGCCTTTTTGAGCTGAGGAATCTGTTTGGACACCCTGTTCTGCTCGGCCTTCATCGCCTCGGTTTCCGCGATGGCGGCGCGGCGGGCGGTATCCAGTTCCAGAATACGGTCCACCATCTGGTCGCAGTCCACTTCCTTGGCGTGAAACCCTGCCTTCACGGCCTCCGGATTTTCTTTGATCCGTTTGATATCAATCACGTTGGTCACTCCTAAAAGTAAATAATTTCCAAAATAATCAGCCCTCGGCCGTAAGGCTGCCCTGGAGGATATGGTATTGGGCCTTTGCAGCGTCGCTCAGTGCCGTTTCCAGCGGGGCCAGCTGGGATAATGCGTCTTTCAGCGCGTCCGTGTCGCCGCTGTCAGCGGCAGCCTGGGCCGACATCAGCAGGTCATAGGCGGCCTGGGTGTCGGCAGACCGCTGGTCGGCCGCAGCCAGCTGCTCCTGCGCCTCTGTCAGAGCTTGTTCCAGATCGGCCGCCTGCCGCTCCAGGTCCTGCAGATCGCCCATGGCGGCCTGCGCCTGATCCAGCTGCTCCTGCAGTTCCGCATTGGCGGCGGTCAGCATCTGATTTTCTTCCTGCAGCTTCCCTGCGTTCTGCAGCGCGCTGGCGTTGGATTGGTTCAGATCGGAAATGGTCTGCCGGGAATCGCGCATTTGAATCAGAAATGACAGAAGCACCAGCAGAAAGGCGACGCCGAACAGCATGGCCATATAGCGCAGCAGCGCATTGCGCTTTTTGTCGGACAGCGTCGCTTTCTGAACCTGGCCGTCTTCCTGAGCCGGCTCCCGATTGGCGGGTTGTTCACACATTTGATTGCCTCCTTGCGCGGATCTGCTCCAGGGCCTCCAGCAGCTGCTGCAGATCATCGGGGCCGTAAAATTCCAGATCCAGATGTCCTTTCCGTTTTCCGTTGGTGATTTTGACGCCGCGCCCCAGACGCCGGGCGAGCGCCTGTTCGCACTCGGCGATATAATCCACTTCCAGAACCTTTGCAGGCGCTTCCGCCGGTTTTTCCCGGGCCATGGAGCGGCACATCAATTCGGCCTGCCGGACAGAAAGCGCCAGGGCGGCGATTTTCTGTGCCGCTGCCAGTTGCTGCTTTTCGGTTTTCAGGGTCAGAACGGCCCTGGCATGGCCGGCGGACAGACTGCCCGCAGACAGCATCTGCAGCACTGCGTCGGGCAGCGCCAGCAGCCGCAGGGCATTGGCGACGGCCGGGCGGGATTTCCCCACGCGTTCGGCGGCCTCCTCCTGCGTCATGCCGTATTCGTCCAGCAGCCGGCGGTAACCCAGGGCTTCCTCCACCGGGTTCAGATCCTGCCGCTGCAGATTTTCAATCAGGGCCAGTTCCATGGCGGTTTTGTCGTCGGCTTCCATCACCACGGCGGGGACCTCGGTCAGCCCGGCCATCCGGGCGGCCCGCCAGCGGCGTTCACCGGCGATGATCTGATAAAAACCATTTTCCGTCTTCCTGACGGTCAGCGGCTGAATTACGCCGTGCAGCGCGATGGAGTCCGAAAGCGCCTGCAGCTCCTCTTCATCAAAGACCTTGCGGGGCTGCAGGGGATTCGGCTCTATTTTTTGGATGGGGAGATTCAGGTTGGGTGCGTCGGGCCGGTCGGCGGGCGCCATTTCCCCGAAAAGCGCGCCCAGGCCCTTGCCGAGCCCTTTTTGTGCAGGCATCAGAAGGCCTCCTTTTTCAGAATTTCGGCGGCCAGCGCCTGATAGCTCTCAGCGCCGCGGCTGAATTTGTCGTACGCCATGACCGGCAGCCCGTGGCTGGGGGCCTCGGACAGGCGGACGTTGCGGGGGATGACGGTGGAAAAGACCTTTCCGGGGAAAAACCTCCGGACTTCCTCCGCCACCTGCATGGAGAGATTGGTTCTCCCGTCAAACATGGTCAGAAGCACGCCGTAAATATCCAGGCCCGGATTCAAAACGCGTTTGACGGCCCGCAGCGTGGTCATCAGATCCCGGAGGCCCTCCAGCGCGTAGTATTCGCATTGAACCGGGATCAGGATCCGGTCGGCGGCGCACAGTGCATTGAGCGTCAAAAGCTCCAGAGACGGCGGACAATCCACAAACAGGAAATCATAATCCGGCCGGAGCGCCTGCAGCGCGCGGCGCAGCTGGTGTTCCCGGTCGGAGATCCCGACCAGCTCCACGCCCGCGCCGGAGAGCGACGGCGCAGAGGGGAGCAGGTCTCCAAATTTTGTGTGGACAACGGCGGAGCGTACATCGGCTCCGTTGATCACGATATCATAGGTGCTGGTGCGGATCTGTTCCTTATCCACACCGAGGCCGGATGTGGCGTTGGCCTGCGGATCAAAGTCGCAGAGCAGCACACGCCTGCCGGCTGCATGCAGGGCAGCGGTCAGATTGACCGCCGTTGTGGTTTTGCCGACGCCGCCTTTCTGGTTGACGACGGACAGGATCATTCCCATGGGCAGCTCCTTTCGGGCGGAAACCGGCGGGCCGGAGAACGGTCCGCCGGATTTTACGCTGAACAAACGTATTATACCATATATCCTCTGAAATTCAATCCAAAATCACAGACTGCCGGCTTTTTACGCGGAGAAACTGTATCTGCACCCCTGTTTCACGTGAAACAATACCCCTGCGCTCCGATCGATGCGGAACGCAGGGGTGAAAACAGGTCAGACGATCGGCGTACCGTCCGCCGTATAATCCAGATGATTGAAGCCGTTCAGCGATTCCTGGGGATACCAGTTGAGTGGGTAAGGGTTTTTGGGGTCATCGGAACGGGGGATATATGTAATACCGCGCCAGGTATGCCCGCTGTCCGCCATGGAAACCCAAATTCCACCTTCCTCCACCGCCTCCACATAGGCCACATGGCCGTAGGACCCGGCGCTCCAGGAGATAATGGAATTGGCGGAGGGCGTCTGGTCGCTGAGGAAATACGGGCTGAGATTCCGGTAATAATCCTTACCGTGGCCCAGATTGTCACGGCCGCCGCAGAATGCCGTCAGATCCAGGCCGTGCGCCGATTCCAGATACTGCGCCGCGCGGCCCCAGACCCACCAGGTGCACTGCCACGGATCCTTGCCGGACAGCTGCGCCGCCTGATGCCACCGGTCCTGGCAGAGAACGCCGCTGGTCTGGAGGCTGTAGCCATAATATTCCTGCCGGCCTGCCAGCGCGACGCCGGCTTCCAGCTGATTGTTGCGGTTGTAAAGAATGGTTTCCAGGCGGCAGCAGTCGTGCAGGCCGCCGTCGCCATAGTTGGTCAGATGCTTGGGGTTGCCGTCCAGCGATGTGCCGTAGGGGGCGACAGAGGCGGGCTGGTTCTGCTGGAGAATCCGCTTGTTGAGCAGGAGAACCTGCTCGGCCGTCACATGCTCCAACTGCCCGAGGGGGAAATCCAGCGCCGCACTGCCGGTCCAGCCGGTTACCTGATCCAGAGGTTCCAGGCTCTGGCCGGTTTCGGCCAAAGCCGGCGCCTGAGGCAGCTGGAAATACTGGAAGAGAATCTGCGCCGTCTCTGCACGGCTGGCGGCGGCATGGGGATCGAACAGCCCGCTGCTGCGGCCCTGGATCACACCGGCGGCCTGGCAGGCGGCGATCGCTGCCCGGGTTTCCTCATCCGTCTGCGCCAGATCCGGGAAGGTGCAGACGGCGCCTTCCGGAAGCGCACCCAGGCCAAACAGACGGTCGAACCGCTGCAGGGCGAGGCAGAGCTCCGCGCGGGATACGGACTCATAGGCGCCGAACCGGTCGTCTGCGCGGCAGTCCGCCAGGCCGCTGCTGACGGCCCAGATTACGGAACCGGTGTACCAGCTGCCTGCAGGCACATCTTCCAGGTTGGAGGCCGTTGCGTCATCAACGTCGGCGCAGGCCGCGCGGCTGAGCACCGTATAAAACATAGCGCGGGTCATGGGCCGCTCCGGGCAGAAACGGTTGGGGGCGGCAGCTGTGAACAATCCCATGGAGACGCCGAAGGCGGCGGCCGGCGCATACCAGTCGGAGGACGTGACGTCCAGATATACGGTGGCGGCTGACGGCAGCGTCATGGTCAGGGACAGTGCGGCGGTCGTGCAGAGAAGGGCTGCGCGGCGGAATAATCGTTCCATAGCTCTTTCGTTCCATTTCATTTCTGAATCTGAAGGGCGCCGCAGGACGGGAATGTTTCACGTGAAACAACAGGCACAGATTACCTGCGGCCGCTGCCCGCATTGGAAATCTGTGCCTATTATACAAAAGGAAGACAAAAAGGTCAATACTCGCGGATAACGGCTTTGACCTTGCCGAGAATGGAGGCAGAGCGGCCGTCAATGGGGGAAAAAGCGGGATTTTCCGGCATCAGCCATATGCCGTCCGCAGTGCGGCGGAAGCGTTTGACCGTGGCTTCGTCCTCCAGAAGCGCGACTACGATATCGCCGTTGTCGGCCGCAGCCTGCGGGCGGACTACCACCTTGTCGCCGTCGAGGATCCCGGCGCCGATCATGGAATCGCCGCGGACGCGCAGCGCGAAGCAGTCCGGCTCGCCCTCCCAGGGCAGATATCCCTCGATATGCTCCACCGCCAGAATGGGCAGGCCGGCCGTGACGACGCCGACCACCGGGATCCTGTTGGGAGTGGGTTCCTGCATCGGCAGATCGGCCAGGGAAATGGCGCGGTTCTTATTCTCGTCCATATCAATCAGGCCCAGCCGCTTCAGTTCATTCAAATGATAATGGACTGACGCTGTCGATTTCAAGCCAACGGCGGCGCAAATTTCCCGCACAGAAGGGGAATATCCGTTTTCTTTTGCAAACTGCCGCAGAAACGTCAGGATTTCCGCTTGCTTGGTGCTGGTACGGGGCATTCTGCGCTCTCCTTTCCGGCGGATCATTGGGAATTTCCCTTATCATACCACAGGCCGCGCCAAAACGCAAACATTTGTTTGTGTATGCCCAAAAGTCACAGGCCGCTCAGGTCAAAATCGGGAATGAATTCCCGGCCCGATGCGGCGGCGTCCTGCACGAAACCGTTTCGGACGCCCCGCAGCTCCATCCAGCTGCGAACGGCGGCGTATTCCTCTTCGGTGATCGGCCGGTCGAAGGGCGGGACGGCGGCCAGGCGGCCCATGGGCGTATACTGCGACATCAGGGAAAACAGCACGCCGCCGCTGGAAAAGTGATCGGCGAACCAGTCCACAACGCCGAGGGAATTATCCAGGCAGCCCGGCAGGATCAGGTGCCGGACCAGCGTTCCGCGGAGCAGCCGGCCGTCCTGCAGAACGCAGGGGCCGGTCTGCCGCGCCATTTCCAGGATGGCGGCCGCGGCAGTTTCCGGGTAATCCGGCGCGGCAGACAGGCGGGCCGCCAGCGCCGCGTCGGTATATTTGAAGTCCGGCAGGTAGACGTCCACATAGCCTTCCAGCGCCTGCAGGGTCCGGACGGATTCATAGCCGCCGCAGTTGTATACCACCGGCACCGGCAGCCGGGGCGTCAGGGCTTCCAGAATGTCCGGCAGAAACTGTGTGGGCGTGACCAGGTTGATGTTCTGGACGCCCTCGTCGACCAGCCGCTCCAGCACTGCGCGCAGCTGCGCCGCCTGTAACGGCTTGCCATAGTTCCCATGGGAAATCGGTTCATTTTGGCAGAAGCCGCAGCCCAGTGTGCAGCCGGAAAAAAATACCGTGCCAGAGCCGAAGCTGCCGGAAATAACCGGCTCTTCCCCATAATGAGGGGCCGCCCTGGCGGCCCGGATACCCGCCGGCATCCGGCAGAAGCCCAGTTCTCCCGCCCTGCGGTTTACGCCGCAGGCTCTGGGGCACAGCGTGCAGTGTTCATATGTCAGCATGGAATCCTCTCGCTTTCCCGGCGGAATCCGCCGGCCATCTCCGGGTTCCAGTATACCCGGCAAAACCCCGAGGCGCAAGAGGCAAGTACCGCCGCAGAGGCCGCGGACGGCGGCCGTTTGCCTGCCGTTCACCGGCAAACGGCGGGGGAAGAAGGGAAACCCCGCCGTCACCCGGAACATGGTTTCCGAAATCTGCATGGAACGGGCAAAGCGGCCGCCCAGAGGGGCCGGCATCCGCAGGCGGGACAATATGTCCATTCTGTCCTGTTCAAAGCATCTTCCTCCGAACTATTCTGCTTTTTGTTTTTTCAGGATTATTCCACATACCATTATCGCCGCAAAAAAGGCAGCGATTGGATACCATAGATTTTCAAGGCAAAAACCGTGATCCAACATCAATCGGTATCCCCAAGATGCGGGGAAAATACGCCCTATTGCTTCAAGAAAATCGGGCAGCAGGCTGATGGGGAACATAATCCCCGAAAGCATAATCGAGGGTAAAAACACAAGCTGCGCTGTCATTGTCAACTTTGCTTGATTTTTTAGAACGAACCCTAATATACTTCCAATACTCAGCGACACAATAATGTATATGGCAAGCGCAAGAAAGAAGAAGGGAAACTGTGCTGGCAAAGTCGCCCCGAACAGGACCGGAGCAAGCAGTAATATAATGACACAGCTAATCATCAAATGTACAAATGCAGAAAGGAACATGGTAACAAGACCCAAATATAAAGGTACCCCATTCGCTTTGTAAACCTTTTTTACATCACTCCCATAAGTTTCAATCAATGATGGCGGAAACCCAATAAACGCTCCCATTGAAACGCTCATCACAATCATAGATTGTATCAGAGTGTTTCTCATTTCAGGCATAACGGAAGTAAAAATACCACCCATAAGCAGAAAGAAAATAAGCGGAACGATATAGCAGGTTACTAACAAGGATTTACTGCGTATATCCAATTTCCACTGTAATGCCGCGCCATATAAAAAGCCGTTCATTCTGCTTCCCTCCCTGCCATTTCGATAAAATGCTGTTCCAGCGTGCCGCGATCAACTTTCAGATCTAATACATGGATTTTTTTCTGTTTTAATTCGTCCAGTAAGGGAATCAGAGTGTCTTCGATATTGTCCGTTTCAATCGTGTTGTCTCCCCGCTGCGTCTTGATATGGATCAGATATTTCCGCCCAACCTTATCGGTCAGTTCCGAAGCTGTGCCGCAGAAGGCAACATTTCCGTTATTCAAAATGGCAATGCGGTCGCATAAGGTTTCCACTTCCGCCATATCGTGGCTTGCCAGAACGATTGTTTTTCCGTGAGATTTGAGATTTCGGATTTGTTTGTGGAGCGACAGTCTTCCCTCGAGATCGAGCCCCGCAGTCGGCTCATCGAGAAAAATAACATCGGGATTGCCGATAAGCGCAAGGGCGAGATGTAACCGTCTTTTCTGCCCTGTGGATAATTGTATATACTGCTTCTTTTCCATTTCCTTGATACCAAGACCGTTAAGCATGGCATCATCAATTTCTGTTTGATTCCATTTTGCAAACAGCTTAACAGCCTCCATTGGTTTGATATGGGCGGGCAAAGAGGAAGATTGCAGCTGAATACCCATTTTCCCGTCCACCATTACTGTACCGCTGTCATATCGTCTCAAACCTTCCATACATTCAAGGGCGGTCGTTTTTCCCGCTCCGTTTACACCAAGCAACGCAAAGATTTCCCCTTTTTCAATTTGAAAATCAAGTCCATTGAGAACGACATTGCTGCCATAGCTTTTCTTTAATCCAAGAACTTGTATCGCACGCTTCATGGCTGCACCTCCTCAAATGGATTTGTTCCAAGTCTTGAAAAATAGACCTGTAAAGCTGGTTCTAAATAGTCGTTTACAATTTTTTGCCTTTCTTCCCAAGCGTTTGCAGCAATATCAATGTTGCCAAACTTCATAAGTTTCGGGATCATCTGCAGATCGCCGTTTGTAAATTCCATAATCAAGCCCCAGTATTCTTTTACAATCTGTTGACATTTTTCGCTTTCAGGCGGTACAGTTTCTTTTTGAAGCTGTACGATTTCATCACTCAAGCGGTTAAATCTGTCCATAAAATCCAAGCCGCTTTCCTTATCAAATTGACTGCGGATATGGTCGAGCATATCGTCATCGAAGCGCTTAATCAGATAATAAGAATCATTTTTCATTTGCAGATTAACAATAATATCTGCATACTTCTTAAAATTGACCGTCTGTATTTGTAAAACTTCTGTTTTTAGCCGTTCGATTGCCAACAAAGAAGCCTTAAGCTGTTCTATTTTTTGGCGTAGATCGTCTGCCTGCTCTGTAAGAGCATTTGCAACGTCAGCCGGTGTTTCCAAAGGGATCAACCGCTCTTTTATATCGTTCAAAGAAAAGCCCAGTGATTTCAAAGATATAATGCAGTGTAACCAAATCTTTATCGATATAAAGCCTGCGTCCGCCTTCGCTCCCTGCCGATGGGGAAAGCAGTCCTTCTTTATCGTAGTATTGCAGCGTACGGACGGTAACTCCCATTTTCTTTGCCACTTCGCCGACTGTCATAAACCCTTGCGGAATCGCTCTGTATTTTGCCATAATGATTTACCTCCTGACACCCATTATAAATCATTACGCAGCGTCACAAACAAGACCTTTTTAAGAGGAAGCAAATACAGCAAAGCGGTACGCACTGCAGCACCGCGCAACAGTGTGAGAAGGGAGGAAATAAAGGGTAAGGCAGCAGCGCTTCAGTGCTGCTGCCTTCAATTTATCTCTGGGGAAGCATTGAAACAGCGTTTGGAGTTGCCCGCCGCGTTTGAAGGAGAATCGAAAGGATTGACGGAAAAGTTAGGGAAAATTGTAACATGGGAAATATTTGTGAGCGGGAAACCGGGCTTTTGCAGTTTTGCGGCGATCCAGCGGGAGAGCGCAAGGGTTGCGGGACTGACGCCCCCAATTGTCAATGCGTTCGTGAAAAAGGCTGCCGCCCATGCACCGGACGGGCTTAAATTGTCTGGGATTTCATCGGCGGACAGCGGCGCGGCTTGGACGGACAGACCATTGAACGGCAGATGGAGGGGCGGGACGGCATAACGGTTGGCCGTGCTTACCCTGCAGCAGGAGCAAATTACCTCCCCGGATCATTGGGACGCTCTTTTTCAGCGGCCGCCCCGGCTGCACGGGGCAATTTCACGGCCGCCGGACGGGGCGGTTTACGGATCCGGAAAAATATGATAGGATAGCAAAAGACAAGCGGGTTTGAAATCCCGGATTTGGAGGAACGCTTATGAAACGATGGATCGCAGGACTGGCGGCCGTGGGGCTGCTGCTGGCGCTGGCCGCCTGCGCGCGGGAGGAAAAGCCTGTGCCGGATACTCCGGAGACACCGCCGGCGGTGGAAACGCCGGAGGCGCCGGAACAGCCTGAAGAAAAGCCGGAATCGCCGGAGCAGCCGGAGCAGCCTGAGGAGGAGCCGCCTGCAGAACCGCCGGCCGGCGCCGCCGTTGTAACGGAAGCGGTCTCCGAGGGCAGCGTGGAGGAAGCGGTGGGATACCGGTTTTCCATGCCGGAGGTCAGGACAGGGAATGACGGCGTGGATCAGATCCTCAACAATTATTATGCGTCCGCCGCCGGAAAGCTGGAGGATCTGGCCTGGGGCGAGGCATATGAACAGGCGCTGGAGGAACATGCGGCGTACGATCTGACGGCGGAATACCGCGTTATGCGCAATGAGGCGCAGATGCTGTCCGTGTACCGGACCGTCACGCTGACCAACCGGCAGACCGGGATTTCCCAGGTCACGGCATATGCCGAGACCTTTAATCTGGAAAACGGAGGGCTGCTGACCGCCGGAGACTTTTTTGACGTTGAGGAATCCGTTTACAGCCAGCGGCTGGCAGACTGTGTCCGCAGGCAGATCCGTGAGGATCCGTACCATGATCAGAACTATTTTGCCCAGTGGGAGGATCTGGCACTGGCAGCGTTCAGCAAGGATCAGTTTTATGTGACCGGAGACGGCTACTGCGTCTTTTATCAGGAGAATGACCTGGGCGGCGCGGCGGAGACCGTGTTTGAAATCCCCTGGAGCCAGCTGGAGGATCTTTTGAAGTGACGGCCGGTTCCGGGAAGGCGGGGGAAAATCATGCTGCGGAAAAATGATGTGATAACGGCTGAAATCACCGGCTACACCAGCGAGGGCGCGGGGGTCTGCAGGGCGGAGGACGGCATGGCGGTGTTTGTACGCGACGCCATTGCCGGCGAGCGCGCGCAGATCCGGATTGAGCATGTGGGCCGGACTGCGGCCTATGCGCGGATTGTGCGGCTGGAGACGGTTTCTCCGCATCGCGTGCAGCGGGAATGCCCGGTCGGCAAGGCCTGCGGCGGCTGCGCCTTTTGGCATATGGATTACCGGGAGGAACTGCGCCTCAAGGCGCAGCGGGTGCGCGACGCGCTGATCCGGATCGGCGGGGTGGATCCGGGCGAAGTGCCGATTTTGGGCGGAACCACGTACCTGGGGTATCGGAATAAGGCGCAGTATCCGGTTGCGCCGGGACCGGACGGCCCGGTGGCCGGCTTCTTCCGCGCCGGAACCCATTCGGTCATTCCCGTACAGCGCTGCCTGATCCAGCCGGAACAGGCGGATGCAGCCAGGGAAGCGGTTCTGGCCTGGATGCGCCGCTGGAATGTGCCGGCATATTGCGAGCGCGCCCATACGGGACTGGTGCGGCATATTTATGTGCGCACGTCCTCCGACGGCCGGGCGCTGGTATGCGTGGTGGGCAGCGGCGGCGTACCCGCCCATGCGGAGGATTTGACGGAGCGGCTGCGCGCCGCCGTGCCGGGCCTTCGTGCGGTGCTCTGGAATGAAAACCGAAGCCGCGGCAATGTGGTTTTGGGACGGGAATTTCAAACGCTTCTGGGCGACGGCATCCTGGAGGAGACGCTCTGCGGGCTTCGGTTCCGGCTTTCCGCCGGCGCGTTTTTTCAGGTCAACCGGGAGCAGGCGGAGCGGCTGTATGAGACGGCGCTGTCTCTGGCCGGGCTGACGGCGGACGACACCGTGCTGGATCTCTACTGCGGCACGGGGACCATTACCCTCTGCGCGGCCCGGCAGGCGGGGAAGGCCTACGGCGTGGAGGTTGTGGAGGCGGCCGTGGCCGATGCGCGGGAGAACGCGGCCCGCAACGGCATTGCCAATGCGGAGTTTTTCTGTGCGGACGCCGGACAGGCGGCGCAGCGGTTTGCCGGAGAAGGGATCCACCCGGATGTGATCCTGGTGGATCCGCCCCGCAAAGGGCTCGGCCCGGAGGTGGTGGACGCCATGGCGCAGATGGCCCCGCAGCGGATCGTCTATGTTTCCTGCGACCCCGCCACCCTGGCGCGGGACGTTAGGCGCCTGGCCGCCTGCGGCTATCAGGCCAGGACGGTCCGGGCTGTGGATATGTTCCCCCGCTGCGCCCACGTGGAGACGGTAGTACTTTTGTCCAAACTCAATACTAAGTAGCATATCGAAGTGAGGTTGAATCTGGACGAGCTGGATTTGACAGCGGTGGAGAGTAGAGCTGCCTATGATGAGATTAAAACCTATGTGTGTGCTGGAAAAGCACGGTTTGAAGGTCTCCAGTTTGTATATCTTCCAGCTCAAGAGGAAATGCGGTCTGGATGTTGGACAAAACTATAATCTGCCGAAGAAGGAAGATGCCAAAGTGCTGCAGTGCCCGCCGGAAAAGGAAGCGGCGATTATGGATGCACGAAAGCATTTTCAAATGATTTGATAAAAAATACAGCGAAATTGCGTGTTTGCAGTTTCGCTGTATTTTTACAATTTTGCTAATTTAACATTCTAGAGGGGTTTTGCTTTTTTATTGCCTGATTAGCGCCTGAAAATCTTCATCAAACTCTTTCATCCGTTTTTCCTGATTAAAGAAATGGAATCCCCATATTTTATAATCATTATCATCCGCAAACACGGTTACGGGAATTGCTTCACCATGCAATTGGAGTAGAAACTTCTCTTTCCATGCATCTTTCTCTAGAAGTTGTGTGCCCTTCGGTTCGATAAATACTTGTAGCTGCTCAAAGCCGTCCGTCTTATCCCTCTGCAGGAAAAGAACGTAGTCCGGCTCGAATCGTTCACCATCTTCAAACGAATAGATGTGGAATTCCCGCTCGTTTCTGACAAGGTAGATGCGGTTATACAGCTTTCGCAAATCAGCAACATATCCACGGAAATAAGCGACAAAAGCTTTTTCTTCTGATGTTCCGTAGTTATCGGTATAGACAAACCAGTCCTCCGTGGCGAGGTCGATTTTCCACTCGCTCTTTACGGATGGATCGTTTTGTGAGATACCAATACCGCCATCATGTGGATCGGTATAATTGACAGTCTTGTTACGAAAAACATCTCTGATCCTCCTTGCCCGGAAAGTTTTCGTTCCTCGGTATGTTTCCTCAATGCCAGAAATAGAGCCGGCGATTTTACCAAGAACGTAGGAAACTGCCGCATAAAGCGTTTCCATAGTCGGATGTTCATCCTTGCTCTGAATGTCTATACGGACAGCACCGAGATATTCATTATCCGTGATGAACTGCCTTGTGGAGGTTACATTCGGGAAATATGAGTGCAGCGTGTTAAATTTGAAAATCGGGTACTTCATGAGTGCCTTGTTAACAACAGCGTAGTTGATTGCTGCAATCTCTCCAATCGTCATGTGTGCTGTCTTTAAATCGAAAACAAGGTCAACGCCTTGCGATGTTTCAATCATAACGAAATCAACACCAGAAGCCCCGGTTACAGCCTGAAAACGGTAAATGTCATCCCGGACGGTCGGCATAAGACCTCGCACGTCTTTTCTATCTTTTACCTCTCTGTCATTTAAGAAGATCAATCCCTGCTGGTATAAATCAGTGGCCGTGAATTCGTCCTTAAGGACATATTCACGCTGGATGATTTTGTCGGTGTCCAAACCGATTTCACGCAAGGCGTTACGCAGTTCCGTTACATAGCGATGGTCGTTCTGGCAATGGTAATAGAGTGTCTCGCAGACACGCATCTCGCAGGTTACATCTTCATCGTATTTCCTTTGAAACTTCGGCTGCTCATCGTTAAGCTGGAACGGGCAGTACCGTGCTCCTCGCCCGATTAGCTGTGCTTCCGCTATAGTAGCAGGGGCTATTTTTTTACCGCTTGACTGTCTTGTTTCATAAAGCCGGACAATGTCAAACAGATTGAGGACGTCCCAACCCTCATCCAGCTTCTTGACCTCAAAGATCGCACGATAAGGATTGTCCGCATCTTCAAGAGAATTCAAGAGAATCTGCTTCTGTGTGGCATCCTTATCATCATTTACAGAAACGCAATGCTCCTCAGAAAAATCATCACGAAGCTCTGCAGCAAGCGTGTCAAAAGAGATGCCATTGTTTGCGAAATAAGCAAAGACTTTATGCATGACTTCGTTGTTGACGGCAGTAGAAAGTTTTTGCAGCTGTGCGCCTGTCAGCTTTCTCATCGTTTCAATAAACTCAGCCATAAAGTCCTTGCTGTCGGCAATTTTCGCCGCCTTAAACAAGACTACAGGCTTAATCCCAAGACGATGGTCTTGAAACACCTTCAACCGATACTGACTGAGGATAAGTGCCTGCAAAGCCCTCTCCATGACGGTCAGGTCAGAGCGTAGCGTGATGATGTCCTTAGAATATCTGTCGTTATAAAATTTTGCTAAGGCATAATCGAATATAATCTTGTTCTCGTACGCCGCACGGATTGCCGGATTTGCAAGGTCACAGGTAGCCGTAAACTCCAGCAGCACGTTATCAGTATTCCGGTTGAAGATATTTTTTACAGTCTGCTCCCAGGAATGATAGCTTGATTCCTCGTCAGCAGACAGTTTCTTCCTTGTATCAACATTCAGGTGGTGTGCCTCATCGGAAATCAGCACAACCTTCTGCTCGTCAAAGTCGTCAAAGGACATTCCGTTTTCCTTTGTTATCCACATATCCATGTGGAGTCCTTGCGTGGTTGCAAAGCAAATGTTGATGGCATCCTGGTCTGCGTACTGAAAATTATCCACCTTGTTAATGCGGATGCGTTCCCCGTCCAGCACAATCTCATCTGCAAATAGATATTTTGAGGATACCGGATTACAGAAATTCTCCCGTGTCTTTTCGACAATATTCGAAAGATTAACAAAGAACAGGAAATTACGATATCCCTGCTTATACAGATACAGCATCAGCCCCGCCATAATCAGTGTTTTGCCACTGCCAGTTGCCATATGGAAAAGCACCTGGGTGGGTTTTGAGCGATTGTTGCTCTCAAAATGTGTTATGAAGTTTTCAAACGCCTGTTTCTGATACGGGCGCAGCTCAAAGTTCGGATTCAGGTTCTCCGGAATGTAGGACGGGAGAACAGCACTGCTGCCATATTCACGCAAGGCATCTATTTTTTCGTATAAGAATGCCATCGATTATCCCTCCCTGTAAAAGCTCCTCGTGAACGCCTTGTCCTCATCGGAGATGCAAAACTCCTCGTCATCAATATCGCAGTAGTTTACATACAGGAGATTCTTGTCTAAAATCTCCATCAAGAACCGTTTCTTGTCATCGAGCGCGAGAGCTCCGTAATCATCGGCAGCCGCATCAATATCAGCCGGATTCACCTTGTAGCTGATAAAGCCGGACTTTACCATCCTGCCGTAGATGTCGGATAAGGTGGCCTCATCCGTAGCGGCCTCGATTTCTTCCACAATCGTCTGGTTCAGCTTTGCAAGTTCGCAGTAGACGAAGGAGCCGCCACCTTGCCACTTAACCGCCTTTGAAATACCAGTTGTATCGCCGTTAATGACTGATTCAAGGCGAACAGTTGAGTCGTTATCATCGTATTCAAGCTGCTCAACCCCGAGGACAATATCTCCCGGATTGGACGCCATCTCAAGGAGGCGGCGTATGAGCTTCTCAGGTTTCTTTCCGCCTTTTAATGTCACGCCGCCTTCGCTGGCGATGCCCTCATATGGCGTGTCTGTCCAGATGTTAGAGACCTGCATTGATGGGACGAGTTCACCATCCACCTCATGCAGCTTCTTTGAATAAAAGGCAATCTCACGACCTTTATAAACATAAACCGTATATTGTCCTTCACGCTCAACTGTAAGTATGCGTTCGGGTTGCTTTTTTGACTGGTCGCGTGCTTCCACTACTGCTTGCCCAGCGTTATTTCCTATTGCAACAGATTGGAATACACTGTCTGCATGCTCAAATGCGAATTGTGCAACCATCTCATCTACAACTGGTTTACCAAGTTCATCACGCATCGCCTTTGATTCATGATAACCATGTTTCTCCGCCAGCACATCGATAATATTCCTGATGATCCACTCACTGGCAGGGGCTTCCTTATTGACCACAACATACTTGTAATTCTCGTCATATCCACTTTCAACATACTGTGGATTATATCTCCAAGCGCACTTATTCTTTGCAAATCCCAAGATGTACTCAGCAGTCTCAAATACGCCGGGATTTACCGATGCAAATCCTGATGGAGATTTTGTTTTAACGGTGATCTTGTTAATAAAGTTTTCGACACCAAATATATCCTTGAGAAGACAGTGAAGTTCGCCAACTCCATCGTCGCTGATCTGAACAAACAAAGCACCGTCGTTGGATAATAGTCTCCACGCTATCTCCAAACGGTTCTTCATGAATACAAGCCAAGAGGATAGCTTAAAGTTGGAGTTATATGCGAAGGTATCCTCATCTTTTTTCACATTGAAATAGTAAGGCGGGTCTATATAAATGCACTTTACTCTTCCCTCAAACACCTTTAGCAGTGAACTTAACGCGAGTAAATTGTTGCCACGGATGACTAAGTTGTCATCGTCATGAAATTCTAGGGTATCCTCAATACCATCTGTGGTATATCTCTTAGCCCCTCTGAGCACTTTGGGCATCAATAACCTATCCACTTCTCCAGGCGCTAAACTCTCGTTATAAAAGACCTCCTTGCGATCTGGCTCATTTTTTGTCTGACCACCTTCAAGAATACAATCCTTGTATGGGAAAACAAGTTCCACCTTATCAGAAGCAGAAATCAGTGCACCAGTTTCATCGGCAAGTCCAATCTTGTTCTTGAAACGGGTATAGCTGTCTGGCAGAAACTGACGGTTATTAATTACCCAGGCAAAGCCTATTTTATCAAAAACCTTTACTCCATCAACGTCTGTAAAGAATTGTGTACGTGTTTCATCATTTGCAAGAAGCAATCGGATAAGCTGAGTATCCATTTTCATTGCTGCTTCATAAACAGCATTACGCAAAAAAGTGCCATCTTCGGCAATAAACCTTTCGTCGGATTTCAGTACTGTTAGCACAGTTTCATAAAAATTCGTCATCTTGTTGTTCTCCTCTATTCATAAATGATTCAGCATATCGTGATGGAACTTATCAGTATATGTTAGATGTGTCTTAGTCATATTAACGTTCCAACACCCAGTACAGCGCCTTCTAAAGCGTTTTACCATCCTACCTATCCAATCTACTCAAGCGATGGTATGGTCTTTGCCTTCTGAGTTCTGCTGGGGCTTCCCCATCATTTGTGAAAGAAGCCCGGCTGCTTTGGCCCACTCTACTTGTCCAGTCATAATTTGGTTATTCATTGCAAGCTGTTGATCTAATCCTTCCGGATAATATGGATTTTGAATTACATCCCATGTGATTTTATCTTTATATCCGAGATCATTGGCCATAAGTTCCAGCAGTTTGCATTGCTCCCGATATTGTTCCTCTCTTGCTACGTCTTTTTTGCACTTGGAGCGCCAAATGCCTAGCTGGTTTCTGATCTCTTTGTTATCCATAAAAGCAATAACAATAGAATTAATGGCATTTACTGCCTCTAAAGCTGCCCATCCGGTAATACGGCGAGTCATGAGGCACTGAAATATTTGCATCTTATCTTTTCTTTTTTGGGCCCTTTCCTGAAGACATTGGCCTACTATTACAGCAACAACAGGAATAAGCAACACCGCAATCAGGTTGAGAACCGCCATTATTTTTTCAAAGGTAGTCATTATTCGCTTTGCTCCTTCTCTTCCGCTTGATATTCGGGGAAAATATCTACAATATCTCCAACATTGACCTTTAACACGGCGCAGATTTTCCCCAATGTTTCCAGGGTTACTTCTTCGTCGCGGTTGAGTTTTGTCATGGTGTTTGGGGCGATTCCCGTTGCTCTGCGTAAGTCTGCCTTGCTCATTTTCCGATCAATGAGCAGCTTCCAGAGCTTATTGTAAGAAATGGCCATATGGATACCTCCGGTCAGAGAATTCGACTGTTTTATTATACCAGATATAGGGGTTTGGGACAATCAGTTTTCGCACTCCAATACGAAAATCTCCAACCAAGGCCGAGGGTTTTGCAAGGCTTCCGCGTATGCTTTGCCTAGCCACCGCTGAATAAAAACAGGCACAGAAATCTGCCCGCTATTCGGACAAATCTCTGTGCCTGTTTTATCTGTTCGGGCGGGAGCGCATCCATCGGTGGGAACAGGATGGATGGCCACTGCACGAACAGGTGGGGTGTCCAGAGGGACGCCGTCCCTTTGGCTCCGGGTTTCCAACAGGGGCGAGCAGCATCCCTGTTGGCACACGATTTTGCTTGCAAAGTCTAGTGTGTTATACCTT
>JAHZEF010000129.1 GCA_019422005.1 Clostridiales bacterium | reverse complement strand
CTGTCTGCCACGGCTCTGGCAATGGCGGCAGAGAGAAAGGTTTTTCCCAGGCCCGTCCCGCCGGAAAACAGCAGGGAGGGCGAATCGGCGGAGAAGTCCCGTGCGTACCGCCGGCATTTGAGCAGCGTATACTGCATCTGCTCCCGGGGGCTTGCGCCCAGCTTCGGATCGAAGTCCGCCGGATAATAGTCTAACCGGCAGGCGTCAAAACTTTCACGGCCGCCCAGCAGGCTGGAAAGTTCCTTTTTCTGCTCCTGGCGGCACAGCTCCTTGAGGCACTCGCACATGCGCGCGCCCACATAGCCGGACCCGCCGCAGACGGTGCAGACCGGCTCGGGCCGGAGATCGGCCTCGTCAATGCCTTCGGATTCCAGGATCCATTCCCGTTCCTGCTGCAGCGCAAGATTCTGCGTTCGGATCTCCGCGATGGCGGCCGAAGGGTCCCCGCCGCGCCGGAAGGTGGCGGCCATAATCTGCGCGGCGGTGGCGCGCAGCTGACGGTCGATCTCCCGCAGGCGGGGGTGCGCCTGGTAAATTGCCTCCACGCGGCGGTCGTTTTCCAGCTCCCGGCTGGCCCTGGCTTCGGCCAGCCGGGCCCGGGCCCGATGGAGTACAGTGGCTGAGTAAGGCATATCCTAACCTCCTTCCGCAAATTCACGCCGCAGCCGCTCCGCAGCCTGCCGCTCCAGCTCGCCCAGTTCGCCCTGCCCGGCGCTGCCGGCCGGCACGCGCTGCCGCGCCGGCGCCTGGGGGCGGACGTCCCCGGCCTCGATTTCCGTCACGGTGTGCAGGCCCTTTTCGTGCCAGCTGCGGAGAATGGAATTGCAGTAGGGCCACTTCATGCCGCCGGTATTGAGGCAGGTTTTTTCATAGGCCAGGACGATGGCGTCCTCGCTGAAGCCCATATCCAGCCAGGAGAGCAGATAACGCTCCTCCGCCTGTGTCAGACGGCGGCCGGTCAGCTGCAGGCGCGCCTGAAGCCGGCCCGCGGCCGTCCGGCGCTCCAGCTGGTTCTGCATATAGAAAGCCGCTTCTTCCAGCGTGTCGATTCCCTCGTCGGCCCAATGGTAGGCTTCCTTTTCAATGGCGCGCAGGGAGGGCGCGCGGCTTTGGCCCCTGGCACGGCTTCTCTGGATGCAGTAGGTGATCAGGACGCCGATCACCTCCGCCGGCAGCCCCAGATAGTCGGTCAGCGACAACAGGATTTTCAGTTCCTCGGTGGACAGGACCCGGCCCAGGCGGCGCTGCGCCTCTCCCACCAGCAGGCCGAATTCCCGGCCGCGCTCCGTGGCGCGGAGCACGTCGGCCTCGGTATAGGCCGGCGGCTGGCGGCGGACAATGGGGCGTTCCCGCGATTCCTCCCAGAGGCCCAGCTGGCGCAGGGAGGCCAGCGCCGCATCCACCCGGTGCGCCGGCATGCGCAGGGCTTCGGCGGCGCCCGCGGGAGCGGCGCCGGTGCGCAGATAAAGATACAGAAGCGCCGCGTCGCCGGAAGCTGCGCCCAGCAGACGCCGCGCATCCGACAGGGGAATGGACAGCGTTGTCTCGTCCATGGGCTTGCTCCTTTCGGCGGATTCGCGCAGAGTCGTCAAATTCAGATCAGAACTGTATTATAACACAAGCGGGGCGGTTTGTCATCGCCCCGCCCCGAGGAAATCCCGGCGGCCGCATATCGGGAGATCCGGCGCATTGCCGCGGAAGGGCTGAAGCAGCGGGAGCGGCGCCGGCCCGGGAATGCCGCGCCCTGTTCCGGGCGTGCTGGGAAGGGCAGACGCCGCGCAGCGCGCAGAGGGATCGGCGGAGAAGGGCGGCGGAACAATTTTATGTTAACATTTTTTCGATTTTCTCTTTCCCAGGTCCGGCATTTATGGTATACTCGTTCCGTACAGATTTTTTTGGAAAACCACCCTGCGAGGTTTGATATATGTTGGAATTGCTGTCCCCCGCCGGTTCCATGGAGGCGCTCCGCGCCGCAGTCCAGAATGGCGCCGACGCGGTTTATCTTGGCGCCGGCGGATTCAACGCCCGGATGGCCGCCAGGAATTTTTCCCTGGACGATCTGCGCGAGGCTGTGATCTACAGCCATGTCCGCGGCGTCCGGGTCCATCTGACGCTCAATACGCTGGTTACGGACAGGCAGATGCCGGAAGCCGCCGAACTGATCCGGAACGCGGCCCTGCTGGGCGTGGACGCCTTTATCGTACAGGATCTGGGGCTGGCGGGCCTGTGCCGCCAGATTGCGCCGGACGTGGAGGTCCATGCCAGTACGCAGATGAGCCTGCACTCCCTGGAGGGCGTGCGCGCCGCGGCGGAACTGGGCTGCAGCCGCGCCGTGCTGGCCCGGGAGCTGCCCGCGGACCAGATCGCCCGCATCTGCCGCTCCAGCCCCATTGAGATTGAGGTGTTTGCGCACGGCGCGCTCTGCATGTGCTATTCCGGGCAGTGCTACCTCTCCGCGGTGATCGGCCGGCGCTCCGGCAACCGGGGGCAGTGCGCGCAGCCGTGCCGCCTGCCCTACGGCTACGGACGGTTTGAGCAGCGGTATCCCCTGAGCCTCAAGGATCAATGCCTGATCGGCTCGCTGCACCAGCTGGAGGGGATGGGCGTGGCGTCCCTGAAAATCGAGGGGCGGATGAAGCGGCCGGAGTATGTGGCGGTGGTGACCCGGATTTACCGGGCCGCCCTGGACGGCCGCCCTATCCGCAGGTCCGACCTGGAGGAACTGGAGAAGGTGTTTTCCCGGCAGGGCTTTACGGACGGGTATCTGCAGGACCGGCCCGGCCCGGATATGCTGGGCACCCGCAGCGGGGAACGGGAAAACCGGGAGCTGCTGGCGGCTGCGCGGGCCACCTATGAGACCGGCGAAGCCCAGCGGGTTCCGGTGCGGTTTTATGCCATGGTGCGCCGCGGCCAGCCGGCCATGCTGGCGGTGGAGGACGGCCAGGGGCGGATCCTCAAGTGCGCCGGCGATCCGCCGCAGGAGGCGGTGAACCGCGTCCTGACGCCGGAGGAACTGAAGGCCCGGCTTTCCAGGACCGGCGGAACGCCCTATTACTGCACCGGCGTCAAGGCGGTGATTGACCCGGGGCTGATGCTCCCGGCCAGCGCCGTCAACGCCATGCGCAGGGAGGTGCTGGCGAAGCTGACGGCTGTCCGCGGCCAGCGGCCGCAGCCGGCCCTGAACCAATATACCGCGCCGATGCGCTTTGACCCTCCCGGCGGCGCGCCGTCCATGACCGCCGCGGTTCGCTCCCTGGATCAGGTGACGGAGCGTCTGCTGGCCGCGCGCCCGGCGGTGCTCTATCTCCCGCTGCAGGAAATTGCGGAGCATCCCGCGCAGGTGCAGGCGCTGGCGCGGGACGTTCCGGTGGCGGCCGTCCTGCCCCGGGTGATCTGGGACCGGGAAAACGACGGGGTGCTGCGCCGGCTGGATGCCGCTTACAGCGCCGGCGTCCGGCAGGTTCTGGCGGGGAATCTGGGACAGCTGTCCCTGGCGGTTTCCCGCGGCTTTGAGGTGCGGGGCGATTTCGGGCTGAACGTGTTCAATTCCCGCACGGCGTATACCCTGCGCCGCCGGGGCTTTCTTTCCATGACGGCCTCCTTTGAGCTGCTGCTGGCCCAGGTCCGGGATCTGAGCAAGGCGCTGCCCACGGAGCTGATCGCCTATGGCCGGCTGCCGCTGATGCTGACGGAAAACTGCATTTTGAAAAACCGGACCGGCGTATGTACCTGCAAGGGGCCCGCCACGCGCCTGGTGGACCGGACCGGCGCGGAGTTTCCGGTGGTATCGGATCCCGGCACCTGCCGCAGCGTGGTGCTCAACGGGAAAAAGCTGTATCTTCTGGACAAACGCAGCGAGCTGCGGAATCTGGGGCTTTGGGCGCTGCGCCTGCAGTTCACCACGGAAAATCCCATGGAGGTGGACCGGGTGGCGGACGCCTGGATGCACGGCGGTGCGTTTGAGCCGGGGCAGCACACCCGCGGGCTGTATCTGCGGGGTGTGGAGTAGCGGTTCCGGACGGAACGGATGAATCAGAAACGGGGTATCTGCCATGAAATTGATTCTTGCCTCCCAGTCGCCCAGGCGGCGGGAGCTGCTGGCGCGGCTGGGACTGGAATTTTCCGTCTTTGCCGCGGATGTGGATGAAACCATGCAGCCGGGGCGTCCGCCTGCGGCTGAAGTGGCGCGCCTGTCGGCGGACAAGGCAGCGGCCGCCGCGGCATGGGCCGGGGATGAGGCGGTCGTTGTGGCGGCGGACACGGTTGTGGTGCTGGACGGCCGGGTGCTGGGAAAGCCCCGGGATCCGGACGACGCCGTCCGGATGCTGACGGCGCTGTCAGGGCGGGTGCATCAGGTGATGACCGGCGTCACGGTGCGCCGCGCCGGCGCAGTGCAGACGGACACGGTGGTTACGGACGTGCAGTTCCGTACGCTGTCCGCGGCCGAGATCCGTGCCTATGCGGCGACCGGGGAACCGCTGGACAAGGCGGGCGCCTACGGGATCCAGGGGCTGGCGGCGGTGTTTGTCGACCGGCTGGACGGCGATTATTACAATGTGGTGGGCCTGCCGCTGTGCAGGCTGTGCCGGATGCTGCGGTCTGCCGGCGTGACGGTGTTGGGCCAGCCGGACGCAGCGGAGCCGGGACTTTGAGCTGAGGTGTATCGCATTTGAAAAAATTCTTTACCGGCAAGGTAAAATTGATCCTGGCGGCGGCGCTGTGCCTTGCCATTGTCCTGGCGGTCATCGGTGCGGTCACCCGCGGCGCCACCGCCGGAGAAAAAGCCGCGGGGACGCTGCTCTCGCCGCTCCGCAGCGGCGCCGCGGCCGTCGCCCGGCAGGTGGAGCGGCTGTACGATTACATGTTCCGCTATGACGCGCTGGAAGCGGAGAATCAGGTGCTGAAGGAAAAGATTGCCGCCATGGAGGAGGACGTCCGGAATGCGCAGACGTATCAGCGGGAAAATGAGCGCCTGACCGCGCTGCTGGGCCTGCAGGAAGAGCACGAGGATTACCGCTTCCTTTCCGCCTATGTTACCAGCTGGGACGCCTCCAACTGGAAGAGCGCCTGCACCATCTCCAAGGGGACCGGAGCGGGCATCGCGGAGGGCATGTGCGCCGTCACCGAGTACGGGCAGGTGGTCGGCATGGTCACCGAGGCCGGCGGCAGCTGGGCCACCATTACCACCATCCTGGATCCGTCCATGGAGATTTCCGCATCCATCACGGCGTCCGGCTACACGGGCGTGGTTCAGGGCTCCTATGAGAAGGACAGCACGCTGCGCATGAACTATCTGCCCACCGACGCCGTGGTGAAGAATAACGATCAGGTGGTCACCACCGGGTCCGCATTTTATCCCAAGGGGCTGATTCTGGGCTACGTCTCCGACGCCGGCATGGATGAGACCGGCGTCGGGAAGTTTGCGCTGCTGACGCCGGCGGCGGATCTGGATAATCTGGAGCAGGTGTTCCTGATCGCAGATTATCAGTCCTGAGGGTGTGCGCCATGGCAATACGATACCGAAGCGTTCTCAAATGGGTCCTGTACAGCGCGGGGTTCCTTCTGGTAATGCTGCTTTCCACCGTGATTTTGGGCGACAGGAGGTTTTGGGGAACGAAGCTGAGCCTGGTTCCGGTCTATGTCAGCTGCGTTTCCTGCCGCGAGGGGCATGAGGCCGGCGGGTTCTTCGCCCTGGCCTCCGCGCTGCTGTGGACCCTGTCCGGCGCGGAGGGCGGCGCGGTCTTTGTGCTGATGCTGCCTGTGGCGGCGGTCATTTCCGGCTTTTTCTGCAACACCTATCTCACCAGGACGCTGCTGCCTGCGCTGGCCGGCTGCCTGCTGGCGCTGGTGCTGTGCGAGGGCGGCGTATACGTACAGCGGGTCTACATGGGAGCGGCCATGCCGCCCGACGCGCCGGTGCTGCTGACGCTGCAGATCCTGCTGTCTCTGGCGGCCGGGCCGCTGTTCTGGTGGCTGACGCGGCTGATCGGAAAGGCGGGTGATTGAATGGAGCGAAGGGCAAAATTCCGCACCGGCGTTGTGATTGTATTGATCGCCGTGCTGGTGGGGCTTTACACGGCGCGGCTGTTCAAGCTGCAGGAGCCTGCGGCGGCCGGGGAAGTGCAGGCCGCCCAATCCGACACATATTACACCACGGTGCAGGCCGCCCGCGGCAATATTCTCGACCGCAACGGCAATGTGCTGGTCACCAACCGCGCCAGCTATAATCTGCAGATCATCAATTACGTTTTTTTCAATTCCGAGCAGCCCAACCAGAGCCTGCTGGAGCTGGCCGAACTGTGCCGGGAGCTCGGGGTGGAGTACGTGGACCATCTTCCCATCAGCTGGGAACGGCCGTACACCTATACGCTGGACGAACTGGACGACAACTGGCAGAATTATTTTAAAAAGTTTCTGACGGCCTATGACTGGGATCCGGATATGTCCCCCCAGAACCTGATGCGGGAACTGAAATCGGCGTTTCATATTCCCAATACCTGGACGGAAGAGCAGGCGCGGATGGTGGTGGGGCTGC
>JAHZEF010000128.1 GCA_019422005.1 Clostridiales bacterium | reverse complement strand
GGCCGGAGGCCGGCGGCGATTCCCTCCTCACGGGAGAGGAATTTGCCGTTTTGATAGAAATGGCCGCTGTTTTTGACTGTAACCATATATGATCTCCTTTGCACAGGTGAAAATTCGGTAAGAATATCATAGCAAGATTCCGGTTTTAATGCAAGAAGATTCATAGAAAGCCGGAAAATTGGGCATTCTATCCATACCATTTTTGAAAAGGAGAAAACGCAATGGACTTTTTAAAATCCCAGACCTGCCTGAACCTGGCCCGCAGTTTTGCCGGCGAGTCTCAGGCGCGGAACCGTTATACGGTTTATGCCGAGCAGGCGCGCAAGGAGAAGCAGGAATATCTGGCCCGCATTTTTGACCAGACTGCCGACAATGAAAAGGTGCATGCCAAGGAATTCCTGGAGATGATCATCAAACTGGCCGGGAAGCCGGTTCACAATATTGAATTTGACGCCGGCTATCCGTACGATCTGGGCAATACGGCAGAAAACCTGCAGTTTGCAGCGGAGGGCGAGGCGCATGAGCATCAGGATATCTATCCCGAATTTGCACGGATTGCCCGGGAGGAAGGATATGCCGACGCCGCTGCGCTGTGGGAGAATATCGCGCCCATCGAGGGGCTGCATCACAACGTATTTCAGGAGGCGCACAAGCAGTATACCGCACAGAGCCTCTACCGCAAGGAAAAGCCCACGATCTGGCGGTGCCTGAATTGCGGCTATATCGCCGAGGCGGTGAGGCCCGGGAAGGGCTGGCCGGTCTGCCACAAGGAGACAGGCCGGGGGCGGGGGTACGTGGATGACCGCCCGGCGGCGCCCTGGAAGGTCTGCCCGGTCTGCCACAAGGATACAGGCTGGGTGCAGGGGTATGTGGATGACCGCCTGGCGCCGCACGCCTGAGCTGTTCGGAGAAAAGGCATCCCGCGCGGGCCGGCCTGCTCTGCGGCATGGCGGATCGGCGGGAACGCGGTCCGGGCGTCCGGCGGCAAATGCCGCCGGACGCCCGGACAATCTGTCAAAACAATTGTTTCGGCAGGCAGATGAAGCGGCAGGAGCCGCTCCAGGCCGGTATGACGTCACATGCCGGTGCGGGATCCCAATGGAAGCGCAGATTTCACGGAGAGCAGGCAAGGCACAGCCGGGCAGGATACCGCCTATGACCCTCCGTAAATGGATGTTTTTACGGGAAGACACATTTGGGCAAGGTCGTCGGCTGCGGCCGGCAGCAGCCGTACGATTCACATCATGGAAATTCCGGCCCCGAGGAGTCCGGCCCCGAAGACGATGGCGATTAAGGAAACCACAGCAACAATGATAGCGGCGATCAGGGCGCCGATTCCGGCCGCCTTTCCGGATTTTGGCCTGGTGCCCCTCCACACAAGGAATAAGATCAATCCCACGATGGGAATACAGAAGCCCAAAAGCCCCCATCCGAAGCCGCCATGATCGGCAGCTGCAGGTACAGAAGACTCCTGCGGAACCCCGCATTTTGGACAGATCACTGCGCGCTCATCAATCTGGGTGCCGCAGTTTTTACAGAAAGCCATGTGAAAACCCCTCCAAGTTCAAATAGGATTTCAGATCGAAAAGTTTCTGAAATCAGGTCTGTGCTCCGTTTGGCAGCGGCCATTTTCACCCCATTTCGTGTTTTTTCTACATTATAGCAGAGGTGATATCCAGTTTCAAGTATTTTAGATATTAAAAATTTATAGTATCTAAAGTGATTTGCTAAAAAGTTCGCCTCTCCATATCATAAGAATAAAGCGCGATAGGGAGACGGATACAATGAGTGAGGTCGCCATTATGGTTGGCAAGCGGATTCGGTGCCTGCGGCAGAGCCACGGGCTCAGCCAGGAAGCCCTGGCCTATAAAGCCTCCATCAGCCAAGCGCATCTTGGGCAAATTGAGCGGGCTGTAAAAAATCCGACCGTTGATACAATCGGCAAAATTGCTGCCGCTCTGGACGTTCCGGTGGAGGAGCTGTTTCGGGACGCGGGCATACCGGACGAAACGCATCCCAATGCTACGATCAACAAAATTAACGCGCATCTCCTGGCCATGTCTGAGCGGGAGCAAAAGGATTTTTTAAAAATCATCCGGATTATGAAGCATTATGATGATATCGATTGAAAATCTCCCGACGAAATGCAGTCGGGAGATTTTAGTTTGCCGGGAAGGCTGGTTCGGCGCAGAAGCCGTGAAAATACCTCTTGACATATAATACTATGTGTTGTATAGTATAGCGCGAAGGGAGGCATGAATGTGGATATACAGCTGAAGCGCGGCCTGCTGGAGATCTGCGTCCTGGCGGCAATGCAGGACGGGGATACTTACGGCTATAAACTGATCAAGGACATCTCGCCGTATATTGAGATTTCAGAGTCCACGCTCTACCCGATTTTGAAGCGGCTGGAGGCCGCAAAATGCGTGACGGTTTATGCAGTGGAGCATAACGGCCGTCTGCGGAAATACTACCGCATGACCGGAGCCGGACGGGAACGGATCCGGGAGTTCCTGCTGGAATGGCAGGATGTGATGCGGATCTACGCGTTTATTGAAGGAGGATGTGGGAATGACAAAAGAGGAATTCCTGAAACAACTGCGTAAAGCGCTGCAGGCGCTGGAGCAGACAGAGCGGGCCAGAACCGTGCAGTATTACCGCGAGATTCTGGAGGACCGCATGGAAGAGGGATTGACGGAAGAGGCGGCTGTGGCGGAGATGGAGCCGATTGAAACCATTGCAGCCGATATCCTGTCGGATG
This sequence comes from Clostridiales bacterium, assembly GCA_019422005.1. Lineage (GTDB taxonomy): Bacteria > Bacillota > Clostridia > Oscillospirales > Oscillospiraceae > Avoscillospira_A. The sequence goes on along the minus strand of JAHZEF010000128.1, from coordinate 3,782 downwards.
CGGCGGCCAGAGGCGCCTGCAGGCCCCGGCGCAGCGGCTGGGCGACGGCGATGATGATTCTGGGGTCTCCGCTGTGGCTGGCCTGGCTGTTGGTTTTGGGCGAGCTGATTCTCGCCATTTATGCCGTGGCCTGGGCTGTAATCGTGGCGCTGTTCTCCGCCGTGGCGGCGCTGGGCGCCGGCGTGCTGGCAGGGGTGTTCGCCCTGTTTTTATACTGGACGGCATATCCCATGACAGGGCTGTTTCTGCTGGGGGCGGGCTTTGTCTGTGCGGCGCTGGGAATCGCGTTGTTTTTCCCGTCGCTTGCACTGGCCCGGTGGCTGATCCGCGGAACGTCCCGTGCGTCAAAGGCTCTGTGGCACAGCCTGTTTCGGAAAAAGGAGGACGCTGCATCATGAAAAGAGGCACCAAACTTGCGCTGCTGACGGCGGCTGTGCTGCTGGCGCTGGGCGCCGCCTGCTGCGGAATTGCACTGAGCGCAGTGGATTTTGAATTCCGCCGCCTGTCCACAGACGGCGGAGGGCTGCAGGAAACCCTGCACGAGACGTTTGCGCCGGAGACGGTCCGGCAGATTGTCGTGGAGACCGGGACGGACGGCCTGCAGATCCGGCATTCAGAAGACGGCCGGATTCACCTGCAGTACACCCAGCGGGAGAGGCAGCAGTACGCGCTGTCGGAGGACGGGGGCGTGCTGACGCTGCGGCAGAGCAGCAAACAGGGCTGGAGCGGGCTCCAGTGGTTCAGCGTCCGCTTTGGCGCGGAGGAACAGGACGTAATCCTGGAATTGCCGGAGGGCTTCGCGGGCGATCTGCAGATCCTCAGCGAGGTGGGGGATGTGGAACTGCAGAGCCCGCTGCAGCTGCGCGGCGCTCTGGACTGCAGCCTTGAAACCGGCAGCTTCCGCGCCGGGGCTCTGGAGGCCGGGAGCGTAACGGTGGAGACGGAGATCGGGGAAATCGACGGGACGGACTGGTCGGCGGCGGACGTGGCCCTGTCGGCGGAAACCGGCGGGATCACACTGGCCGGGGGCGCTGTGAACGGGACTTTGTCCTGCCGGACGGAGATTGGCGAGATCCGGCTGTCCGGCCTCACGGCCGGGGCCCTGGAGGCGTCGGCGGAAACCGGTGATGTGACGGTGGATCAGGTATCCGCGGAGAAGATCGAGCTGGAAACCGAACTGGGGTCGATCAGCGGTACCCTGGAAGGCGCCGAGTCGGATTATACGATTGACGCACGGACGGAACTGGGCGACTGTACCCTGCGGGACCGGGCGGGACGGACCGGACGGACGCTGCAGGCGGTCACCGAGACCGGAGATATCGATTTGTCGTTTACGCATCCATAACAGGGGGGCGCAGCGACCGGCGTGCGGCCCGGCAGTTTCTGCCGGGCCGCACGTTTTGCATTTCAGATGGGGAATCCTGCTTTACAAGCGGCGCATTCTGCGGTAAAATCGGGATCATCGGGGATATGCCGGCCCGGTTGGGCGTGTCTGCTTCTGTACACTGCGACCGGTATGGTTTTGCAGGATGCGCGCAGAAAACCGGAACAAAAGCCGGATCCGCTTCGTCCAATGGGGCGTTTGCATCCCTTCCGGATGGACGGGAGCGATTCCTTCGGGAAAAGGAGAAGTAATATGCTGAAAATTGAACATCTGACCAAGTCTTACGGCGAGAAGAAGGCTGTAGACGATTTGTCCCTTCAGATTCAGAAGGGGGAAATTTACGGGTTCATCGGCCATAACGGCGCCGGCAAAACCACGACGATTAAAGCGTGCTGCGGGATCCTGCAGTTTGACCGGGGAGAAATCTTTGTGGACGGCATATCCATCCGCAAAGATCCGCTGGCATGCAAGAGGCAGATCGCTTATCTGCCGGATAACCCGGATTTATATGAGTATATGTCCGGCATCCAGTATCTCAATTTTATCTGCGATATGTTCCAGGTCCGGCAGGAAGACCGGCAGGCGCGGATTCGCCAGTATGCGGAGCTGTTTGAACTGACTTCCGATCTGGCACAGCCGGTCAGCGCCTATTCCCACGGCATGAAGCAGAAGCTGGCCATCATTTCCGCCCTGGTCCATGCGCCGAAGCTGGTCATTATGGACGAGCCGTTTGTGGGCCTGGATCCCAAGGCCTCCCATCTGCTGAAGGGGCTCATGCGGGAGATCTGCGACGGCGGCGGCGCCATCTTTTTCTCCACCCATGTGCTGGAAGTGGCGGAAAAGCTGTGCGACAAGGTGGCGATTATCAAGGGCGGCCGCCTGATCAGGTCCGGTACCATGGAAGAAGTCAGGGGAGACGAGTCCCTGGAATCCGTATTTTTGGAGCTGGAGGACGACCATGTTTAAAGCACTGCTGAAATCCCGGATCCAGGCGACGCTGGCGGCCATGTTCCGCAGCGGCAAAAAAGGAAAACGGCGTTCCCGGGCGGGCATTGCCGGCTACGCCCTGCTGATGCTCTATGTGGCGGTCTGTTTTTTCTTCCTGTTTTTCATGATGGCGGTGCAGCTCTGCGGCCCGCTGCTGGAGGCGGGGCTTGGATGGCTGTATTTTGCGCTGACCGGAGTGATGGCTGTGGCGATGGCGGTGATCGGCAGCGTGTTTACCGCACAGACGCAGCTGTTCGAGGCCAGGGACAATGAGATGCTGCTGGCCATGCCGGTTCCTCCGTCCTACATTTTAGGCAGCCGGATGCTGGCGCTGTACGGCCAAAGTTTCCTGTTCGGCGCGTTTGTGCTGCTGCCGTCGGCCGCGGCGTATCTGATTGTGGCTTCTCCTTCGGCAGCCGCCTGTGTCTTCTATGTGCTGATCTTGTTCCTGCTGCCGCTGCTGTCGCTGACGCTGACGTGTATCCTGGGGTGGCTGGTGGCGCTGGTCTCTTCCCGGATGCGCAATAAAAGCCTGATTACGGTCCTGCTGTCTCTGGCATTTTTGGGGGCGTACTTCTACTTTTATTCCAAGCTGAACGACTATCTGCAGCTGCTGGTCGCCAACGGCGAGGCGGTCGGTGAAGCGGTGCGCAGGGCGCTGTTCCCGCTGTATCAGATGGGGCTGGCGGCACAGGGAGACGGGGGCGCATTTGTATGGTTCCTGCTGTGCGTGGCGGCGCCGTTCGGGCTGATGTACTGGATCCTGTCGCGGAGCTTTCTGCGCATTGCCACCGCGCGGCGCGGCGCGGCCAAAATCCGCTACCGTGAAAAGACGCTGCGGGTCAGTTCACCGGACCGGGCGCTGCTGGGGAAAGAGCTGCGGCATCTCTGGGGAAGCCCCATGTATCTGCTGAACGGCGGATTCGGATCGGTATTTCTGGTGGTGGGCGCGGTCCTGGCGGCAGTGAAGGGGCGGTGGCTTCTGGAGCTGCTGGGGCAGATCCCGCAGCTGCTGCGCTGGATGCCCATTGTGGGCTGTGCGGCGATCTGTCTGCTTGCCGCCATGAATATCATTACGGCGCCCTCCATTTCGCTGGAGGGAAAGAGCATCTGGCTGCTGCAGTCCCTGCCGGTCAGCGGATGGCAGGTGCTCAGGAGCAAGCTGCGCCTGCATATGCTGATTACCGCCGCACCGGCGCTGCTGTGCTCTGTGGTCCTGAATCTGGTACTGCTGCCGGATCCGCTGTCGGCGGTGCTGCTTCTGGTGACGCCGGCCGTATTCAGCTTCCTCTGCGCTGTGCTGGGCCTGACGGTGAATCTGCTGATGCCGCGGCTGGACTGGGTCAGCGAGGCCCATGCGGTGAAGCAGAGCGGCAGCTCCATGCTGGCGATATTTGCGGACTGGGGGATT
>JAHZEF010000127.1:3990-6623 GCA_019422005.1 Clostridiales bacterium | reverse complement strand
CTGCTGCTTTTTCGGCGTTGCGCCCACCAGGAAGCCGGTTTTCAGATCCTGGGAGGTATCGCCGGCGATGGCTGCGACGATGCAGATCACAGAACCGATGGCAATCGCGGCCACCATCCCGTTTATCCCCGTGGAACCGGTGACCTTCAGAAGAAAGGTTGCAATCAGCAGCGTGGCAATGGCCATGCCGGAGACCGGGTTGTTGGAAGAACCGATCAGGCCCACCATTCTGGAGGACACGGTGGCGAAAAAGAAGCCGAAGACCACAATGATCAGAGATCCCAGCGGCGACACCGGCAGAGCCGGGATCAGCCACATGAAGACTGCAATGGCCAAAACGCCGGCCAGCAGGAAGGGCATGGGAAGGTCCTGCTCGGTGCGCAGCGTGCCTCCGGTCTTCTTTCCGTAGCCGCCGACGGCGTCGCGGAACGTCCGGATAATCAGCGGCAGGGATTTGATCAGGCTCAGAATTCCGCCGCAGGCCACCGCGCCGGCGCCGATATACCGGACAAAGTTTTTCCAAAGCCCCATGGGCCCGGCCTCGGCAAACAGCTCGGAAATGGAGACTTCAGCCGGAAACAGCACCAGGTCGCTGCCGAACAGCGCCATGAGCGGCATAATGACAAACCAGGCCACCGTGCCGCCGGCCAGCAGATATGACGAAACCCGCGGCCCGCAGATGTAGCCGACGCCGGCCAGCGCGGGCAGCACGTCCATCCCGATCCCCGCGCCCTTATAGGCCGGAATGGCATAGTCCACCTCGCTGGGAAACAGCTTCAGGCCGTCCGCAATCAGCTTGTACAGCGCTGCAATCCCCAGGCCTTTGAATACCGTGACGGACTTGTCGCCCCCTTCTTCGCCCGCAATCAGAACTTCTGCGCAGGCCTGCCCCTCGGGATACGGCAGGGTGCCGTGCTCCTGCACGATCAGGGCGCTGCGAAGCGGCACCATCAGCAGCACGCCCAGAAGGCCGCCGCACACGGCGATCAGGCCAATTTCCACCAGGGACGGCACCGACGTCAGGCCCTCGTTGGCCCACATGAACAGCGCCGGCAGCGTAAAAATCGCACCCGCCGCCAGGGACTCGCCCGCCGAGCCGATGGTCTGCACCATATTGTTCTCCAAAATGGAATCCCTCCGCAGGATTTTGCGGATGATGCCCATGGAGATGACGGCGGCCGGAATGGACGCGGAAACCGTCATGCCGACCTTCAGGCCCAGGTACGCATTGGCCCCGCCGAACACAATCGCCAGAAGCGCGCCGATGATCACCGCCGTCACGGTGAATTCCGGCATAATTTTGTCCGCGGGAACAAACGGTTTAAACTCTTGATTCTTCAAACTGGTTTCTCCCTTCTCTCAGTTTCACGTCTTTCGCACACGATATGCCAGAATAGTATATGTGTATTTGGCCAAAAGGTCAAGTATTTCTAATATTTTCGCAGCATTTCATTGCCTTTTTTGTGAAAGTCCCAAAAATTGTAAATTCTCACCCAAAGCTGCACGCCTCTTGGATTTTGCTCCGCCGTATGATACCATACAGAAAACCACCCCTGCCGCATGCATTTTGCCAGCCTGTCCGCCGGCACGCGCCGGATGCGGAGACACGCGCTTTCCGGCGGATGCGCTTCCTTGTGCAGGGAAAACATTCCGGAGGCCGCCATGCGTTTGTTTATCGCCATTCCGTTTTCTGAAGAGGTGCGCTCCGTGCTGCTGGATGCGCAGGAACAGCTGCGCGCGCAGGGCATGCGCGCCAACTATTCCCAGCCCGGGAATCTGCATCTGACTCTGGCATTTTTAGGCGAAACTGACCGCTGGGAGGCGGCACGGCAGGCAATGTCGGAAATTGCCGCCGCACCGTTTTCCCTCACCATAGCCGGCAGCGGCCGGTTCGGCAATCTGTACTGGGCCGGCGTCCGGCCCTGCCGTCCGCTGGAGGCCCTGGCGCGTTCGCTGCAGAGCGCCCTGTGCGCACACGGCTTTGCTCCGGAGCAGCGCCCCTTCCGCCCGCATATCACGCTGGCCCGGCAGGCCTCCGGTCCGTCCCTCCCGCGCCTGCAGATTCCGGAAACCACCATGGAGGTAAACGGTATTTGCCTGATGCAGTCCGAGCGGCGGAACGGGCGGCTGACCTATCTTCCCCTGTTCGAAAAACGGCTGGCACTGTCCTCCGGGCCCGTTTCAGACTAATTTTCCCCTGCCGGGCTTTTCCGGTATGCTCCGCTGCGGGAGGCCCTCCCTTGGCCGTCCTGCGGCCGGTTCCGCCGGCAAGCGCATCTGCAGAAAACATCGCGGCCCGCCTTCTCAGGCGGGCCGCGATGCTGCGCCCGGGGAATCACTGCTTCAGAATGACGTCATGATATCCGCCCTCCACGATGGAGGTGGCGGAAACCAGGGTGATGCGGGCGTCCCGCTGCAAGTCGGGAATGGTGACGGCGCCGCAGTTGCACATGGTGGATTTGATCTTGTAGAGGCTCTTTTCCAGGCCGTCGTGGAGAGGGCCGGCGTAGGTGACGTAGGAATCCACGCCTTCCTCGAAGCTCAGTCCGGCCTTGCCGCCCAGATCGTACCGCTGCCAGTTGCGGGCGCGGTTGGAGCCTTCGCCCCAGTACTCCTTGCGGTATACGCCGTCC
>JAHZEF010000127.1:0-3980 GCA_019422005.1 Clostridiales bacterium | reverse complement strand
GTACCGGCCCAGCATCAGGAAGTCCGCGCCCATGGCCAGGGCCAGCGTCATGTGGTAGTCGTGGACGATGCCGCCGTCGGAACACACCGGAACGTAAATGCCGGTTTTCTTGAAGTACTCGTCCCGGGCCGCGGCCACTTCGATCAGGGCCGTGGCCTGTCCGCGGCCGATGCCCTTCTGCTCCCGCGTGATGCAGATGGAACCGCCGCCGATGCCCACCTTCACAAAATCCGCGCCGGCCTCGGCCAGATAGAAGAAGCCGTCCCGATCCACCACGTTGCCTGCGCCCACCTTGACGGCACCGCCGTACTTTTCGCGGATGAAGTCGATGGTGTTCTTCTGCCAGATGGAGTGGCCCTCGGAGGAGTCGATGCAGAGGACGTCCGCGCCGGCCTCCACCAGGGCGGGCACACGTTCGGCATAGTCGCGGGTGTTGATGCCCGCGCCCACCAGATAGCGCTTTTTGTCGTCCTGGAGGCCCAGGGGATTGTCCTTGTGGTCGGCGTAGTCCTTGCGGAACACAAAGTAACACATGTGGCCGTCCTCATCCACAATGGGCAGGGAATTGAGCTTGTGTTCCCAGATGATGTCGTTGGCCTCCTTGAGGCTGGTGCTGGCCGGGGCCGTAATCAGCCGGTCAAAGGGCGTCATGAACGCCCTCACGGGCAGATCCTCCGGCATCCGGGAGACGCGGTAGTCCCGGCCGGTGACCACGCCCAGCAGCTTGCCGTCGGGCGTGCCGTCGTCGGTGACAGCCAGGGTGGAGTGGCCGCTGCGGCGGGTGATGGCCAGCACCTCGCCCAGCGTGTTGTCCGGGGTGACATTGGAGTCGCTGACCACCAAGCCGGCCTTGTGGGCCTTGACCCGCTCGACCATGGCGGCCTCGCTCTCAACAGGCTGGGAGCCGAAGATGAACGAAAGGCCGCCCTCCTTGGCCAGAGCCACGGCCATGGTGTCGTTGGACACCGACTGCATGATGGCCGACACCAGCGGAATGTTCAGCTGGATGGGGCATTCCTCCTGCCCCTTGCGGAATTTGACCAGGGGCGTGCGCAGGGACACGTTGGCAGGGATGCAGTCCGGGCCGGTGTAGCCGGGAATCAGCAGGTATTCGCTGAACGTCCGGGACGGTTCGGGATAAAAGTACGCCATGAAAATCCTCCTTCTCGCTCAGCGGAAATAACGGGCGGCGCTGCGGAACAGGCCCATATCGTAATTTCCTTCCACATTCTTGTAAAGCTCCCTGCCCACGCGTTCGCTGTGTCCCATTTTGCCCAGCACGCGCCCGTCGGGGCTGGTGACGCCTTCGATGGCCCAGAGGGAACCGTTGGGGTTGAACGCCGTATCCATGGACGGCGCGCCGGAGAGATCCACGTACTGGGTGGCGATCTGCCCGTTGGCAGCCAGCTCTTTGAGCACGTCCTCCGACGCCAGGAACCGGCCCTCGCCGTGGGAGACGGGCACCGAGAAGATCTCGCCCACCTGCGTTTCCAGCAGCCATGGGGACTGGTTGGTGCATACCCGGGTGCGGACAATGGAGGACTGGTGACGGCCGATGGTGTTGCAGGTCAGGGTGGGGCAGCCGCCGTCCATGGTGCGGATCTGTCCGTAGGGCACCAGGCCCAGCTTGATGAGCGCCTGGAAGCCGTTGCAGATGCCCAGCATCAATCCGTCGCGGTTGTTCAGAAGATCGTGTACCGCGTCCGCCAAACGGGGACTTCTGAGGAACGAAGCGATGAACTTGGCCGAGCCTTCCGGCTCGTCGCCGCCGGAGAAGCCGCCGGGCAGGAACACAATCTGGGCGCTGCGGATGGCGCGTTCCAGCGCCTGGGCCGACTGGAGCAGATCCTCGGCCGTCAGGTTGCGAACCACCAGAATTTCCGGATCCAGCCCGGCGCGGATGCAGGCCCGGGCGGAGTCGTATTCGCAGTTGGTGCCGGGGAACACGGGGATGACCACCCTGGGCCGGGCCGACTTGCGGGTGCAGACGGCAGGGGCGCCGGCGGTATAGGAAACCGGCTCCGCCGCTCCGCCCCGGCCGGCGGCGGTGGGATAAACCTGTTCCAGAACGCCGTCATTGAGGGAGAGCAGCTCTTCAATGGAGGCGCTGTCCTCACCGATGGTGATACGGCCATCGGCGGTGGTGACGCCCAGCTTTGTCGCAAAGGGGCTGTCCAGTTCGCCTTCCGCCTCGGCGACGATAACGCCGGGCATGGGGAGATACCACAGTCCTGCCGCAGAGCCCTCGGCGGCAAAGCCCACGCCGTTGCCGAAGGACATTTTCATGACAGCCTCGGCAAGACCGTGCTCCACGGCCCAGGCCGCCCGGATCCGTCCCTGACGGCACAGTGCGTGAAATGCTTCCCAGGCCTGCTTGCAGCCGTCATAGCCATTGGCCAGGGAAGGCGTGCTGCCGAACACGTAGACGTTGTGGCCGGCGGCCTTGAATTCCGGCGACAGAACACTGCCTGCCGAAATGGGAACAATGGCAAAGGAGATCAGCGTGGGCGGCACGTCCAGATCCAGAAAGGAGCCGGACATGGAGTCCTTGCCGCCGATGGCGGCGGCATTCAGGCCGAGCTGCGCGTCCAGCGCGCCCAGCAGCGCGGCAAAGGGCTTGCCCCAGCGCTCCGACTCGGTGCGGAGCCGCTCAAAAAACTCCTGCAGCGTGAGGTAGGCTTTTTTGTAATCGGCGCCGGCAGCTACAATCTTGGCCATGGAAACGATGACGCTTTCCTGCGCGCCGGCGTAGGGATCCCGGCTCATGCGCTCCGGGTCGAATCCCCAGGCCATGACGCTGGCCTGCTCAGTCTCCTGACCGGGCTCCACCGGGAACAGCGCGGCCATGGCCTGCGCCGGGGTGCGCTGACGCTTGCCGCCGAAGGGCATGAGGATGCTGCCCGCGCCGATGGAGCCGTCAAACCGCTCGGTGAGGCCGCGGCGGGAAGCGCATTGCAGGCTTCCGGCCATCTCCCGAAGGGAGCGGAACGCGGGAACGCCCAGCGCGGTGCGGTCGGCTTTGGGAACCGATACGGCGGCGTGCTTGACCGCGCCGTTGGTGTTCAGGAATTCCCGGCTGAGGTCGGCGATGGTCCTGCCCTTCCAGGTCATGACCATCCGTGGGCTTTCGGTGACGGTGGCCACCTGGTATGCCTCCAGGTTCTCGCGCCGGGCACAGGCGATGAACTGCGCTGCGTCCTCGGGCGCCACCACCACGGCCATACGCTCCTGGCTTTCGGAGATGGCCAGCTCCGTACCGTCCAGACCGTCGTACTTTTTACGCACGGCATCCAGATCAATGGTCAGGCCGTCGGCCAGCTCGCCGATGGCCACGGAGACGCCGCCGGCTCCAAAGTCGTTGCAGCGTTTGATGAGCCGGGTCACGTCGCCGTTGCGGAACAGCCGCTGGAGCTTACGCTCCTCGGGGGCGTTGCCCTTCTGAACTTCGCTGGCCATGGTGGTCAGGGACTTCCTGTTGTGGCTCTTGGAGGAACCGGTGGCGCCGCCGATGCCGTCGCGGCCGGTGCGGCCGCCCAGCAGGATCACCACATCACCCGGTGCGGGCACTTCCCGGCGGACATGGTCGGCCGGAACCGCGCCCACCACCGCGCCGCACTCCAGACGCTTGGCGATGTAGCCCGGGTGGTACACCTCGGCCACATGGCCGGTGGCCAGACCGATCTGGTTGCCATAGGAGGAATAACCGGCGGCCGCCGTCTGGGCGATTTTCCTCTGGGGCAGCTTGCCGGGGATGGTATCGCCGAAGGACACCCGGGGATCCCCGCCGCCGGTGACGCGCATCGCCTGATGGACATAGGCGCGGCCCGACAGGGGATCGCGGATGCAGCCACCGATGCAGGTGGCCGCGCCGCCAAAGGGCTCGATCTCTGTGGGATGGTTGTGGGTTTCGTTCTTGAACATTAAGAGCCAGTCCTGCTCCTCACCGTCCACCACGGCGGGAACGTGGATGGAACAGGCGT
>JAHZEF010000126.1:2288-6677 GCA_019422005.1 Clostridiales bacterium | reverse complement strand
TGATCTTCTTTTTATTTTCCTAAAGTGTTGCACTTGATAGTATAATTCACCAGAACCGAAATAACCGCGGCGGGCAAAGCCCGCCGCGGTTTCCTTTTTTCCATCAGCTTCCGGCAATCAGCGCGGCCAGGCCTTCGCCCAGGTCTCTGGCCGCAGCCAGCGCCTGCTTCAGCGTGTTTCCCGACGATCCCACCTCCACCAGCATGGAGCCGGCTGTGACATGCTGATTGAACCGCTCTGTCCGCAGATCCAGATTTCTGCACAGGCCGGGATACATCCGGTTCAAAACCGCCTGCAGTTTCAGCCCCCAGCTGAGGTTCTCCCGCCAGTTCGGATGGCTGAGCCCGCCTTCATCGGTGCCCATGACCAGCATCAGCTTCGCCGTGGGCTCCCCGTTGATCTCCGCCGTATGGCTGACCGGATTGCCGTCGGAGTCGGCCGCCGCATCCCGGTGCACATCGATGACCATCTGTATGGACGGATACAGCTCCACCCAATCCTCGATCTTTGCCAGCGTCCGGTTGTATGCGCCGTTATAGCTGGGATAATCATTGAAGCTGGTATCATGCAGCACGGAAATGCCGTGGTTTTCCAGCGTTTCCGCCAGCTCATTGCCCACACGGATCACGGAATAATTGGGATCCTGCGTCCTGGCTGTGTCATTCTCCTCATACTCCCAGCCGGCCTCCTGGGTATACGCCTCCGAAGTATGGGTATGGACGATCAGCACCGTCGGCCCTTCCTGATCAAAATCCAACCGGGTTTCCTGCTGCAGGAGCGCCAGCGTATCCACAGAATATGTACACTTCCCGCCGACGGCAATGCCGTCCGCATCGGCCTGTGTAAACTGCAGCGGCCCGTCTTCCGTCTCTGCAGGCTGCGGGTCCGGCGTTGGATCTGACGCCGGATCGGATCCGGCCTGCTGTTCCGGCGGGATTTCGGGATCAGCCGGTTCCGCCGGCAGATCCGGCGTCTCCTGCTCCGGAGCATCCGCCGGTTCTTCCGGTCCCTGTCCCGGATCCTCCGGCGGATGCTCCGTTTCCTCCGGTGCTTCAGGCATTTCCGGCTCCTGCGGCGGAAGCGTGTCCGACGCCGACAGAGACGTTACACGGCCCAGCTCCAGATACAGCAGGAAACTGGCAAGCTCCGGTGAACGGACCGCGCGCTTCACTGCCTGTCCGATTTTCAGATCCAGCCCGGTCACTGTGACCACCCGGATCATGCAGGCCAGAATCAGAAATGCCGCCGACAATCGCTGAATGTTTCTTTTGTAGCTGCCCATGGAATCACTCCCTGCATCATTGTATGCGGCCGGTATTCTTCTTAGAACCGGAATCTGCAGGGAAACAGCCGGGAACCGGACGGGGCGGGCGCGCAGCCTGAGAAGCCTTCCCCTTTCCTCCGTCCAGCTCCGAAAAAACCGGCAGGCCGCGCTGCGGCCTGCCGGCAGTGAAAGCGGGATCTGCCGGATCCCGCCCGGATGGAACAGTTTTAATATTTAAACTGCAGCGCCAAAAACGTCATGGGGCGATCCGACAGGTTTTCAATCCCATGGCTGTGCCCCTTGGGGCAGTATTCAATGTCGCCGGCAGAGACCGGATAGCGTCTGCCGTCTTCAATCATGACCGCTTCCCCCTCCAGTACGTAGAAGACCTCGGAATCCGTATCATGTACATGCTCCCCCACGGTATTGCCGGGCTCCAGCGTCACGGCTGCGAACATGCCCGTTTTCCCCTCCAGATCCTCCGGACGAAACAGCGTCAGAAACGTCATCTGTCCCTTGCCGCCGGCCGGCTCCCGTTCCAGGCCTTCCGGCATCTCCCGTTTATAATGGATCAAACAGATCTCTCCCTTCCAGTTTATACACAAGTTGTCAACATAATGTGGAAAACATGTGGATTATTTGTGATACCGGCTGCCGGCCTGGATGGTTTCCGCCCGGTAAAGCTGTTCCAGCAGCATCACCCGCGCCAAATGATGCGGAAACGTCATGGGCGACATGGAAAGCCGCAGATCTGCAGCGCGCTTTACGGTATCGTCCAACCCGAACGAACTCCCAAGGATCAGGCAGGCAGCAGATTTTCCGGAGAGCTTGACCGCGGACAGCGTCCGGGCCAGCTGCTCCGAAGACTGCAGCGTCCCTTCCGGCGTCAGCACGCAGACCCAGGCCCCCCTGGGGATCCGGGCGCGGATCAGTTCCGCCTCCCGGGAGAGCCCCGCCGCAATTTCCGAGGGCGTCGGCCGATCCGGCAGGCGGTATTCCGGCAGTTCCACAAGCTCTGTCCTGCAGAAGCCGGACAGCCGCTTCTGATATTCCCGGCAGGCTTCCAGATAAAAAGCCTCCTTCAATTTGCCCACAGCCAGAATGGTGATGGAAAACATGGCGTCTTACCAGCTCCCTCCTGCGATTACCGCAGGAAGCCCTCCAAAATTTTTTCTTCCGCCTGTTCCGCAGTCAGGCCCAGCGTCATCAGTTTCAGGATCTGCTCACCTGCAATCTTGCCGATGGCCGCTTCGTGGATCAGCCCGGCGTCCACATGGTTGCAGGTGATTTCCGGAATGGCCCGCACTTTTGCTTTGCCCATGATAATGGCGTCGCAGCTGACATGGCCGAAGCAGGGGCAGTTGCCTTCCACCCGGGGATAAAAGATCTGCACGGAGTCGTCCTGGGCTACAGACCGGGAAACAACTCTGGTTCTGGCCCCTTCCCCGTTCAAAAATACATCCATTTCGCTTTCAGCCTGCTGCGCACCATGGGTCAGCAGCTTCTCCTGAATCACGATTTCGGCGCCTTTCCCCAGCACGGCCTTGGTATACCGTTTGGTATCGTCCACACCCTTGATCTGGCTGGTTTCCAGCGTCACGCTGGCCCCTTCCTCCAGGTAGAGAATGGTCTGCGGGTTCAAAATCCGTTTGCCGGCGCCATCCCCTTCGCCGTAGTGTTTCTCCACATAAACCACATGGGCGTGTTTGCCCACATAGAAGGTATGGATGCCGTCGTGCCGGGAGTCGCAGTCGCCGCAGTTATGGATTCCGCAGCCGGCCACAATGGTCACATCCGCACCTTCTCCGATGAAGAAATCGTTGTAGACCCGGTCCTGAAACCCGGACTCCGTCAGCACCACGGGAATATGAACCTGCTCGCCTTTCGTACCGGGCGCGACACGGATGTCAATGCCGTCCCGGTCGGCCTTGGATTCGATGGTTATATGCTCGGAATTGGTGCGGTATTCCTTTTTCCCGTCGGACCGGATATTGACCGCGCCTTTGGCTTCGCCGTCCTTCATACCGGCGACAACCTCCAGAATATGCTTCTGAATCTCATTCAACATGTCCCGTCCACCTCCAGGAGATTGCAGCCGGTCACGGTATCGGCCAGAATTTTGGGATAAATTTTTTCCACCGGCCCGCGGTCCTGAATTTCGCCGTTGGAAACCAGCACAATCTCATCCGCCAGGCGGATGATGCGTTCCTGATGAGAGATGATCAGGATTGTCGCCTCATGCTTCCGGTGAATTTCCGAGAATGTCTCCGTCAGGCGGGCGAAGGACCAGAGATCAATTCCCGCCTCCGGCTCGTCAAAGATCATCAGCTGGCCTTTCCGGGCCAGAATGGTTGCAATTTCGATCCGCTTGACTTCGCCGCCGGAAAGGCTGGCATCCACGTCCCGGTCCAGATAATCCCTGGCGCAGAGCCCCACCTTTGTCAGATAGGAACAGGATTCATCGTGAGACAGCTTCCTCCCCGCGGCGATGGCCAGAAGGTCCGACACCTTCATCCCCTTGAACCGGGGCGGCTGCTGAAATCCATAGGAGACGCCCAGGTTCGCCCGTTCGGCAATGGATTTTCCCGCGAGTTCCGTCCCGTTCCAGAGGATCGAACCGGAGGAAGCAGGGACCAGGCCCATAACCGCCTTGGCCAGCGTCGTTTTTCCGCCGCCGTTGGGGCCGGTGATCACGACAAATTTCCGATCCTCCACCGTCAGGCTGACGTTTTTCAGAATATTCGCCGTCCCGCTTTCGTCGGCAACGGTTACGCTGAGGTTTTTGATTTCTAACATCTTGGATTCCTCATTTTCTTGACATGTTTTGTTTATTCTACCATAATCCGCTAGGAATTGCAACAGCCGGACGGTGTTCCCCGCCGGGGAAGCCCCGGATTTCCGTCCGGGAATCTGCTGCCTCCCGTCTGCAGGTTTCACCAAAAAGCTGTTTGTAATCTGTGCATTCTGTCAATTCTATATTTAATGTATCCGCCGATTCCGCTTGAAGTAAATCCACTTTTATGATATAATAAATTGTCTATGAATGCCCATTTTTTGCCTGAAAGGAGCGGGCCATGTATTCTTCCGCTTACGTCTGGGCCAAGGTTCTGGGGCATATGGAGTCC
>JAHZEF010000126.1:0-2278 GCA_019422005.1 Clostridiales bacterium | reverse complement strand
GATGGGCGCGGCGGCCACATCCACCTGGTTTGACGACGCCGAGGTGGTGGAGCTGAACGAGCAGCAGCTGATCCTGTATACGCCCTCGCCCTTCCGCAAGGATATCATTCAGCGGCGCTGCGCCGATTACATCAAAGACGCCATGCAGGACGTGTTTGAAACTTCGGTGGATCTGATCGTCCTGGGCGACGAAGAGCTGGCCGAGTACAAAAGCCGCAATGAAAAGCCAAAGTTCGTCGAGTTCAATCCCCAGTTCACCTTTGAAAAGTTTGTGGTCGGCTCCTCCAACCGGTTCGCCCACGCGGCTGCCGTGGCTGTGGCAAACAACCCTGCCGGCGCATACAATCCGCTTTTGATCTACGGGCCCTCCGGGCTCGGCAAAACCCATCTGCTCTATGCGATTGCCGCGGAAATCCACAAAAAGCATCCCAATTACAATATCGTATACATCAAGGGCGACCAGTTCACCAATGAATTGATCCAGGCCCTGCAGGAAGGCCGCAATGTGGAATTCCGCAGCAAATACCGCAGCGCAGACCTGTTTCTGATGGACGATATCCAATTTATCGCGGGAAAGGCCTCCACTGAGGAGGAATTCTTCCATACCTTCAACAACCTCTACGAGGCCAAAAAACAGATTGTCCTGACTTCCGACCGGCCGCCGGACGAAATGCTCAAGCTGGAGGACCGGCTGAAGACCCGTTTCCAATGGGGCCTGGTGGCCGATATCATCCCGCCGGACTATGAAACCCGCATGGCAATCATCAAGAACAAAGCGGATTCCCTGGGCCTGGAAATGCCGGACGACGTCTGCGCCTATATCGCTGAAAACGTGACGGCCAACGTCCGGCAGATTGAAGGCACCGTCAAGAAAATCATGGCATACCGGGATCTCAACGGCATGACTGTGGACGTGCCGTCCGTCTCCAGGGCAATCAAGGACATGTATAAAGGCAAAACGGAAGCGCTTCCCACGCCCAATCTCATCATTTCCGAGGTCAGCCGCTTTTATTCCATTCCGGAGAGCACCCTCCGCGGCACACTGAAAAACAAGGGGACGGCGGAAGCGCGTCAGATCGCCATGTACCTGATCCGGCAGCTGACCAACCTCAGCCTTCCGGACATCGGGCGGGAATTCGGAAGGGATCACTCCACTGTGATCTACGCCATCCGCAAAGTGGTGCAGGCGCTGGAGAAACCGGGCAACAATCTGCAGGACACAATCCGCGACATCACTGCAAACATCAACAACAAGCTCTGATTTTCTGCACATCCCGCTGTGGAATGTGGAGAACTTTTTGTGGAAAACCGCCGCCGTTCCGCAGCCTTCCCGCTTTTCCACAATCCACTGTGAAAAAGGCCTGTGGACTGCACACCCGCCTGTGGAGAAAAAACCATTGATACGACTGGGCTCGACCCGGTTTTCCACATAAGTTTCTACTACGACTACTATTACTAAAAAGATTCTTTCTTTCTATCTAAAAAAGAGTATACGGAGGGAGCTTCCATGAAATTTGTCTGTGAAAAAGCTCTGCTGGTATCCGCCATTTCCGTGGCGTCCCGGACAGTCGCTCAAAAAAGCGCCATTGCGGCCCTGGAGGGCATCCACGTCAAGGCGGGGATGAAGCTGCAGCTGTCCGGCTACAACCTGGAAACCGGAATCACGGTTTCCATTCCCGCCGATATCTCCGAGCACGGCGAATGCATCATGCCGGCCCGCCTGTTCTTTGACATCATCCGCAAGCTGCCGGATGAGGAAGTCAGCATTGCGGTGGACGACAATTACCAGGTTTCCATCCGCTGCGGCATCTCCTCCTTCTCCATTACGGCGACGGATGCGGAGAATTACCCGGAACTGCCGGATGTGGAGTACGACAACGCAGTCTCCGTGCCCCAGCGGGCGCTGAAAGAGCTGATCTCCGGAACGATCTTTTCCGTCTCGGAGAACCAGGCGAGGCCGATTCACACAGGCTGCCTGTTCGAAGTGGACAATGATTCCATGACGGTGGTGGCGGTGGACGGCTACCGTTTGGCGTTGCGCCGCGAAAACATTTTAACCGATATGGAAGTCAGCTTTATTGTGCCTTCCAAAACCTTAAGCGAAATTGTAAAGCTTTTGGGCGACGATGACGAACAGAATGTGTTTATCTGGATATCGCGCAAGCACATTGTGGTGGAAATGAACGGCTACCAGGTGATTACCCGGCTGCTGGAAGGCGAATTTCTGGATTACAACGCTGCCATCCCCAAAACCCACTTAACCGAGGTGCGCGTCACT
>JAHZEF010000125.1:4361-6768 GCA_019422005.1 Clostridiales bacterium | reverse complement strand
CTGGTGATCAATTACCCGTTTATGATCAATAATTCCTATTATGTTGAGTGGCTGAACCGTCTGGTGCGATAAGGTGCGCGCGGGATTTGCTGAACGGCGTCTGTCCACAGTATAAAAGGACCGGCCTGCAGAATGCAGGCCGGTCTTTCATCAGCTTTGAATGGTGAATTCCTTGGATGCAACGGATTGGCCGTTAAAATACAGACGCAGTGTGTAAGAGCCCGGGGCCTGCGGCGTTTCTTCCAGCTCCCCGACGAACAGATCAGAGTTCCACATGTCGTTCCAGGAAGCAGTGGAGGAGCCGGTTTGCACCGGTATCCCGGAAGCATCCTCCACAACATAGACAATGGATACTTCATCTCCGCTGCTGCTGCGTCCGGTCAGGCTTTCCACAGCAAAAGCGATGCGCTGCGCAGCTGTAAATTCCGTTGTTCCGGCTGCCAGATCCTTCCCGGTCCAGTTGTCCCGGTCAGGCCGGAGAAACAGCCCCATAAAGAAGCGGGAGGCCCCGTAGGAATGAAACTGCTCTGCAGCAGGAACCGTGATTTCCGCGGTCGCCGGACCTGCAAGCTTTTCGCCGTTTCCGGAGCGAAGTTCGATCTCGTAGGTTCTCCCGGGAATCAGCCCGGTCAGGATGGCCTCGCTCCCGGTGACCTCCATCCGGTCGGACAATTCAGTTCCCTGGACGGTGTAGAAGAGCTGCCATGCTGCGCCGTCGGCACTGGCGGACCAGGATACCCGGGCCGTACCATCCTCCTGCAGCGCTGCATCCAGGCTGTCAATCGACGCGGCCGTTGGGGTGACCGTGATCACGGCAGGAGTCAGCGTTCCGGAGGAAGTGACCGATATGGTATAGGTTTCGCCGGTTGTCAGGCCTGTGAATTCCGCCTCGCAGTCTGTCACGGTCTGTGTTTTTACAAGGCCGTCGGTACCGGTGCAGGTGACGCTCCAGTTTTCCGGCAAGTTCTCTCCGCAGTCCCAGGTAACGCGAACGGCGTCCCTGGACAAAGAGGCGGCCTCCAGGTTTGTAATTTCGATTTCCGGCCCGGTGCTGAACTCCAATTTTGTCTCCCCGCTCAGAGAAATCCCATCGGGGGGCAGAAGTTCAAACAGATATACCCGGTTGACCTCCAGATTGAAAATGGAAACGGAGTTGCCGGCGAAGGAAACCTCTTTGGGCTCCACCCCCTCAGCCGAATAGCGGACGGTCCATTCCTCGGGGCTGGGCCCGCTGATGACCAGCTTCAGATCCGCTTCTCCCGCCAGGGAGGAGGCGGCGGTAAAGCTTACAATCTCCGTGGCGGCAACGGTGGAAGCCATAAAGGAGGTTTCTCCGGTTAAACGTTTCCGGCCCGGCGAGGACAGCGAAATGGTGTACTGCGCGCCGGATGTGAGGTCGGAAAATGTGATGGCTTCGCCGGTATAGGAGGCAGTTTGCGTGTTGCCGTACGTATCGGTGCAGCGCAATTCCAGAGCAGTGCCGCCTGCCTCCGCGTCTACTGTAACGGTTAAAAAGTCAATTCCGCGGTCTGTAATTTCCAGTGCGTGGATGTGGAGCGGCGGGCCGCCGAATACCAGGAAGTACAGGCTGACGGCGATGACACAGAGCAGCCCTGCCGCGACGGAAATGGGGATCCAGAGTTTCGGCTTCTTTTTCCGGGGCGGCGGCGATTCACCATCGGTTTTCTGAGGATCGTCCTCTTCGGAAGGCGGGCGTGCCGTGGTGTGCGGCGCCGCAAATGCGGGCCCGGGCGGCGCCCCGTCCGCAGGCGGCGAAGAACCGCTCTGCCTGGGCTCCGGGGTGCCGCTTCCGCCGTCTGCTTCGGCTTCCCGCCGCACCTCATCGATGATAGCGCCCAGGCTCTGCGTATCCGGTGAAAAATTCGCAACGAATTCTTCGTCCATCTTCTCCACGTCTGCGAACCGAACCGGTTCGACTTCCTCCTCCTGCAGATCCGGCGGCAGTTCATCCTCCGGGTCTGCAACAATGGGCGGAACGATCAGGGAATCGGTGACGCTGTTGCGCTTCATGTACAGAACCAGTTCCTGCATCAGCTCTTCCGGAGTCTGGTATCGATCCGTGGGCTCAAATGCACAAGCCTTCAGGATGATCTCGGTCAGCTCGTAATCGCTGTAGAGCGGCGCAGGAAGCGGTTCGCCGCTGATGCGGAGCTTATTGGCTGCCTTCGGTGAAGTTTTTTCATCTTCAAAGGGGCCGTGATTGCCGTTGAGGATCCGATAGAGCACCATGCCCACAGAGTAGATATCGATGGTGGTGTTGAACACGCTTAAGATGTCGGTCATCTCCGGCGCGGTATATTCTGTGACCATCCGTTCCGGCATGGCGCAGTATTTCAGGTTGTCGATTCGCGCCACGCCCAGATCGCCCAGCATAAACCCGTTCAGG
>JAHZEF010000125.1:0-4351 GCA_019422005.1 Clostridiales bacterium | reverse complement strand
CGTTCAGGCCGTTGAAATAGATGTTTTCCGGTTTGACGTCCCGATGGATCAGGCCCTGCGCCCGCAGATGGGTCAGGGCGGTACAAAGAGCCAGCGCCAGGTTCAGCGCCTTCAAATGCGTCATGGCGTTTTCGCTCAGATATTCCACCAGCGTCGGCCATTTTTCTGACAACAGGTAGAGCTCAAAACCAATGCCTTCTTCTTTTGGGCAGATCTGGTAGTCCAGATAGGCGGCGAAATTTGTGCTGCCGCGCAGCAGCTCCAGATCGGTGAGTTCGTCCCGGTAATCGTTGACAACCTGCTCGTAATATGCCTGCGCAGCCGCCTCATCAGCAGCCGCCCCGGTAAACAGCAGCGCGTCCACCTGCGTTTGCGATTCCGGAACGGAAATATGCTTGAGCATATACTGCTGTCCGGTATGCGCGCTGCGAAGAAGGTAAACGGAGGTTCCGCCGCCGGACTGTACGCACTTTACAATCTCCAGGCCGTCCAGCAACGGGGAAATGAGCTTGAGTTCAGACAAAAATTCTCGCCTCCTTTTCTCACATCTTGTATTTTATGTCATCTGTTTGCAAATTGCAAGATTATCTTGCAGGATATCCATCTTTGACCATTGGAATTTCCTCGCAGTTGTGGTAAAATACACAGGATGACAAAAAGCGACCGGATTCCGGGATTTGGAACGGAGGAAATTATGGCACGGATCATCTGTGATTACTGCGGTACGGAATATGACGACACCATGCAGCGGTGCCCTCTCTGCGGGACGGTGAACGAGACGGCTGCGGAGGAAGAGCCTGCGCGGGAAGAGCGCCCGGACCGGCAGCGAAACAGACAAAGAAAAGCCGGAGCCCATGCGGCGCCGAACAGCGATAAAATTCCGAAATGGCTCAGTATTTTAATTTGTGTGGTTCTTGGCATTGCGGTGGTGATCGGCGCCCTGTATGCCATGTATGCGCTGGGAATGCTGTCCCCGAAAAAATCAGACCCTGACCAGCCCTCTCTGACGCTGCCGATTACGCCGGAGGAGGATCCGGCGCCGGATCAGGGGGAAGAGGAAGCGCCCCAGCCGACAGATGAAGAGGACTCCGGGGAAGTGCTGTGCACCGGCCTGACGGTCTCGCCGGCTTCCATCCGTCTGGATTCGGCGGGGATCTCCGCTGCTGTTTCTGCCAGCGCGCAGCCGGCCGGCTGTACGGAGGCAATTACCTGGTCCACATCAGACCCGGCGGTCTGTACGGTGGATGAGGATGGGATTGTCACTTCCGTGGACGGCGGAACGGCAACTGTGACCGCAGCCTGCGGCCGGTATACGGCGGAGGTAACGGTGAACTGTGAGTTTGCCAACAGCCGGGAAAACAATGCGTCGCTGAGTACGGTGGACTTTACGCTTTTCTCCACCGGGGAGCAGGCGACCATCAGCGTCCTGAACGCGCCGGAGGGCGCGTCCATAACCTGGAGCAGCTCCAATACGAATGTCTGCACGGTCAGCGGCGGTGTGGTGCCGGCCGTCAAGGCGGGAACCGCAACCGTGACTGCCGATGTAAACGGAAAAAAGCTGGAGTGTATTGTCCGCTGCAATATTGAAGGTTCTGTGGTGGCGACGGATGACAATGCGGAAGTTGCGGGCGGATATGCGCTGGACCATCAGGACGTGACGCTGGGTGTGGGGGAAAGTTTTGAAATTTCTGTGGTCGGCGGCGTGTCCGGCGGCTGGAGCGTCAGCGACGCCTCCGTCATTTCCGTGGACGGCAACGGGATCGTTTCTGCGCTGTCATCCGGGACGGCGTCGGTCTATACCACAGTGGCCGGCCAGCGCCTGGAATGTATCGTCCGCGTGAAGTAACCCCGCTGCACCTGACGGCTCCGGAAGAGGCGGGGAAGCGGAAAGAGAACCGGGCGGATGGAAGCTTTCCATCCGCCCGGTTGCATCAGGTCGCGGGTTTGTGTTGCATATCACGGTCTGTGTCATGCCCACGCTTGAACAACAGGGTGATACACCAGAGGCCCGCCAGTCCGACGATGCCGTAAACAACGCGGCTCAGCCACGCGGTTTGACCGCCGCAAATCCAGGCGACCAGGTCAAACTGAAACAGGCCGACCAGGCCCCAGTTGATCGCGCCGATGATCGCAAGAATCCATGCTGTTGTGTCCATTCCATAACCTCCTATCATCTGGTTATGGGATAGTTTGCGCACGCCGGCCTGATTTTATGCGATTTTCCGGAAAAGGGGCTTTTCGTTCGGGGCCGAGTGTGATACAATAACAAAAAATGTAAGCATAGCTAATTATTTTTATGAAAGCTGGAAATGGGGCATATCTAATGAAGTACATTCTGATTATTGGCGACGGGATGGCCGACAATCCGGTACCGGAACTGGATGGGCGCACGCCGCTGGCGGCGGCGCAGAAGCCGCACATCGATGCGGTGGCGGCAAAATCGGTCCTGGGAAGCGTTTTGACGGTGCCGGTTCACCAGCCGCCGGGAAGCGATACGGCGATCCTTTCAATTTTCGGCTGCGATCCCAATCGGTATTTCACAGGCAGAAGCCCGCTGGAAGCGGCCGGAAGCGGTATCCGGGTCAATCCGGGGGATGCGAGTTACCGGTGCAACATGGTGACGTTGGAGGACGGCGATATGCCGTTTGGGGAAAAGCGGATTTTCTCTCATAATGCCGGCTCCATCGAGGGGCAGGATTCCATGGAAGTCATTACATGGCTGTTTTCGGATCCGGAATTCCGTGCGGCTGCCGAGGCGATCCATATGCGGGTGGAACCGACGCCGTCCTTCCGCCACATTGCGATTCAGTCCGGCGGCGACACCCGCGGTATGACTGCGACGCCGCCTCATGATATTCTTGGCCGGAAGATCGGCGCGTATGCGCTGCATGGCAGCCGGAATGCGGATCAGCTCTGGCAGCTGATGGAATTGGCCAACCGGAAGCTGGAGCATCATCCTTATAATGAGAGGCGCCGGTCGGAGGGAAAGCTTCCGGCCAACGGAATCTGGTTCTGGGCAGAGGGGACGGCTGTACAGCTTCCGAATTTTGCGGAAACCTACGGAAAGCGCGGGTCGGTCATCAGTGCAGTGCCGCTGGTCCATGGGATCGGCGCGCTGACGGGGCTGCGCATGGTTCATGTGGACGGCGCCACCGGGGAGACGGAGACCAATTACGAAGGGAAGGTTCAGGCTGCCGTTGACTGCCTTGCCGGCGGCGATGATTTTGTCTGCCTGCATATTGAAGCGCCGGACGAGGCGACACACAATGGAAAACTGGATGAGAAAATCCTGTCCATTGGATATTTGGACAGCCGTGTGGTGGCGCCTCTGATGGAGAAGCTGGATGAGGCGGGATTTGCATATCGCATCCTGCTGCTCAGCGACCATAAAACGCTGACCTCCACCAGAACCCACGACGGCGACCCCGTTCCCTTCCTGATCTATGACAGCACAAAGCCGGAACCGACCGGACGCAGCTATACGGAAGCGAACGGCGAAAAAGGGCCCTATGTGCCGGATGGCACTCGTTTAATGGGAATGTTGTTTGAACAGACAAAATAAGGAAAGGATGGTAAACAGTCATGTCCAGCAACTGCTTTTTACCCGCGGATATCCTGATTCCTCAGGTGGAGGATCTGTCAAAATGGGCGGTTATCGCCTGCGATCAGTTTTCTTCCCAACCGGCCTATTGGGAGCGTGTCCGGGCTTATGCCGGCAGTGAGCCTTCCACCATCAATCTGATTCTGCCGGAGGCGGAGCTCGGTACGGAGCAGGAAGCTGCGCACACGGCCAAAATCAATGAGACCATGGCGTCTTATTTGAAGGCGGGGATTTTCCGCACCTATGCATCCAGCCTTGTCTATGTGGAGCGTGAACTGGAGAGCGGCGCCATTCGAAAAGGGCTTGTGGGGATGGTGGATCTGGAGGCGTACGACTATACCCAGGGATCCGTTTCGCAGATCCGCGCGACAGAAAAAACCGTTGTGGAGCGGATTCCGCCGAGAATGCGTGTCCGCCGCGACGCACCCATGGAACTTCCGCATATTCTGATGCTGGCGGATGACCACGACAAAGTATTGATTGAGCCGATTTCTGCGAATAAAGGGCGGCTGAAGCAGCTGTATTCCTTCGAATTGATGGAAGGAGGCGGGCATATTGCCGGCTGGCTGGTGGACGGGGCGGAAGCAGATGCGTTCAATGCCCGTCTGACGGCATATTCTGCCGCCGTCGGAGAAAAATATCGCGGTCTGCCCGGGACGCCCATGGTATTCGCCGTCGGAGACGGCAACCACTCCCTGGCAACGGCAAAGGCCTGCTATGAAGAGCTGAAGGCGGCGCATCCCGGGGAAG
>JAHZEF010000124.1:5006-6813 GCA_019422005.1 Clostridiales bacterium | reverse complement strand
AGGAATTATGGGACTTCGAACTCAACTCCTGTTGCACTTAGTTTGACAATTCACTCGGGCATGCCTGCAAAAACCGCTGAACCGGCTATTTCCGGTATTCCATCCAGTAATTGTTCCAATGGGGGTCGGCTTCTTCAAAAAACGCCTTAACGCGGAACCCAACCTTTTCATAGCACCGGATCGCGGGAATGTTGAAGCAGAAAACCCGGAGGTTCAGCGCTGACAGCCCCATCTGCGCAAAGGCAATGCGGGACAGCCCTTTCAGGAACGCTTCCCCGAAGCCTTTGTTCCTTGCTTCTTCCGCAAAAAGCAGGCGGCAGATGTTCCCCGTCCCCTCTGCCTCGCTGACGCCGCTGATTTCCCCGGTGCCGATGGGCGTCTCCCCGTCGCAGGCCATATACAGATGCACGCCGTCCCTGCCCGCCTGCCGCGCAATCTGCCCCTCCGTCAGAGGATACCGATAGACGTCGGGGCCCGACCATTGCCGCAGGTAGGGCTCCTTCCGATTTTGATTCCAGCGGACAATGGCGGCATAATCCCGCTCCGCAGCAGGCCGGATCACAAGCATATCCAAACTCCTTTTTCAGAATCCCACAGGCCGGGAGGCAGGCCGCGGAGATACGGCACGCTTACAGGGACAGCAGCTTCCCGGAAATCGCAGCCGCCTCCGGACGGCTGTTGGTCAGTTCCACATGTCCCGGCGTCCTGCGTTCCGTCAGAAGGCCCTTTTCCCGGAGGCGGCGCTGCGTCTCCCGCGCGGTGCCCGGGCCGCCGTCATAAATGGTGACCGGTTGGCCGATGTTCCGAACAATGGCGGATCGGACAAATGGGAAATGCGTACATCCCAATACGACCGCATCAATCCGGATCTGCCGGTAGGGCTGGAAAATCTGCTGCAGGTAGGCATCCAGTTCCGGCCCATCCACTGCGCCGCGCTCCACGCTTTCCACGATTCCCGGCGCCGGCAGGCGGTAAATCACCGCTTCTTCCCTGTAGGACTCCACCAGGAGCCGAAACTTTTCTTCCTTCAGCGTCATTTCCGTCGCCATCACCAGCACCGTCGGATGGTCATGCTCCGTCACCGCCGGCTTCAGCGCCGGCTCAATCCCAATAACCGGCGTCTCCGGGTACGTTTTCCGAAGTATGTCGATGGCAGCCGACGTCGCTGTATTGCAGGCCACCACCAGAGCCTTGCAGCCCCGGTTCAGCAGCAGAGCGGCATTGGCGCATGTCAGGCGCTGTACTTCATCCGGGGTGCGCGGCCCATACGGCGCATGGGCCGAATCTCCAAAATACAGATAGTCTTCCTGCGGCATCAGCCGGATCAGCTCCCGGAGCACGCTGATCCCGCCGTGCCCGGAGTCAAACACCGCAATGGGCGCATTCTTTTGTAGCATGCAGGTCTTCCCTTCCAGGATTGATATTCATGGTTTCAAACCGCTGTGTTCCAAAAGCCGGATCCGGATTGCCCGGCCGCACGCTTTCCTCAGATCCCTTCCCGCACAAACGCGGCGTCCAGCGCGGCCACTTCCGCTTCATCCGGTTTCCAGCCGAACCGTTTCAATTCCACCCGTTCTCCCGGCAGGACTTCCACGCCTTCGGCCTCCAGCAGCCTGCGCTGCAGGCCGGCCACCAAAAAAGCGGCCGCCCCCGACAGGCGCCCCTGGCTGTTCACCACACGGTGTGCAGTGTCGGATGCGCCGCGGTGCAGCGCCTGGCCGACCTGGCGCGCCGCCCGCGGCCGGCCGCAAAGCGCGGCAATCTGGCCATAACTCGCCACCCTGCCGCACGGAATTGCAGCGCACAC
>JAHZEF010000124.1:1668-4968 GCA_019422005.1 Clostridiales bacterium | reverse complement strand
AAGGCAACACGCCGTCCCAGATCCATTCCGTACCTCCCGCGCCAGTCCGTTTTCCCGTTCCTGCTTACTATAGCACGAATTGAAATCCGGCGCAACGGGTTGCTTTTCGCCGCATCCAAAAAAGATTGCCGTTTTATGTTTACTTCCATGCCGCAAAATGGTAGAATAACGGGTAACATCCCGCTCCCCTGAAAGGAGGATTCTCTTGCGTAGGGTCTTTACCGCCTTCGGCGAATTCCTGCGAAAAGCAGATATGCTGCTGCTGGCCCTCTGCGTCACCGCCACAGGCTTCGGCATTGTCGTCATCTCCAGCGCCACTGCCTGGATGGGCGCCGACCGGTTTATCCTGCTCCAGTCCCTTGCACTGCTGATCGGCATCGTACTCTATATTCTGCTCACGCTGATTGATATCGATATTATTGCCGAGCGGCGCGAGGTCCTCCTGATTTTCAACATCCTTTTCATTTCAACGCTGTTTATCTGGGGTGTTCAGGGAAATACCGGCAACCGGAGCTGGCTCTCTTTCAGCTGGCTCCCCTTCAGCATCCAGCCGGCGGAAATCTGTAAAATTACCTTCATCATTATCCTTGCAAAGACCATGAGCATCTATCGGAACCGGGTCTCTGCGCCGATGCCGATCCTGCAGATGACCGGGCTGCTGGCCATTATGGTCGGCCTGATTCTGGTCGCCTCAGACGACGCCGGCGTGGCGCTCCCCTATGTGTTCATCTTTCTTGTCATGGCTTATGTGGGCGGCGTCAATTTCGGCTGGTTTCTGGCTGCTTTTGCGGCCGTTGCCGCGGCGGCGCCGCTGGTCTGGACCAGATTCGTCCGGGAGGATCAGAAGCAGCGGATCCTGATGATTTTTGACCCCACCATCGATCCGGAAGGGCTGGACGTCCGGTGGCACACAGCCCGCAGCCTGATCTCCCTGCAGGGCGGCGGCATGACGGGGCAGGGCCTGTATCACGGAACCCAGACCCAGGCCGGCAGTCTGAATGCGCAGCATACGGACTTCATTTTCTCCGCCATCGGCGAGGAGCTCGGCCTGATCGGCTGCCTGTTTGTCCTGCTGCTGCTGACGGCAATCGTCATCCGCTGCATCGTCGTGGGAATCCAGTCCGGCAGCTACATGAACCGGCTGATCTGCATCGGGATCGCAGGCATGCTGGTCTTTCAGATTATGGTCAATGTCGGCATGTGCATGGGCGTGTTTCCCGTAATCGGCCTGACGCTCCCGTTCATCTCATACGGCGGCACTTCCATCGTCACCATGTTTGCCGCCATGGGCATTGTCTCCGGCATCCGAATGCGGCCGGCGCCGGACTCTGCAGCCCGGTATATCCGGCCGGCCTATACACTGTAGCCCCACGCTCCCCGCGCCTGCAGGGGAAGCCTGTGCCGGCAATCAATATGGGCGCACCGCAGACTTTCACAGTCTGCGGTGCGCCCTTGGCACATCCGGGCGCCTGCCGCCTGCGCCGTTCCGTTTGCAGCGTCCCCCCGCCTCAGTCATTTGCCGTCTGCAGGCGCCGCCGCAGCAGCCATTCCCCATCCCGGTTCATCAGGCCCGTCCAGACGCCGCTCTGCACAGAAAACACGCCGTCTGCAGGCGCATCCAGCGACGCTGCTGAAAACAGCTTTTCTCCATTCTGATCCCAAACCGTACCGCCGCCATAGCCGTCCATCAGCCATACCTCGTCCGTGACGGTATCCCGGAGCAGAACCAGCACGCTTTGTTCCGGCGGCAGAATCCACGTTTTCCGCCCGAAGCTGTACGCGCCGCAGGCCCCGCTCCAGTCCTCTGTCTCCTGCTGCAATACCGCCAGATCCCCCTCCGCATCCGACAGCCGGAACCCTGCCGGCAGCTGTACCGCTTCCCGGCCGTTCCAGCACCAATGCGTTCCCCGGCCGTCCAGCCATTCCAGCATCGGCCAGCCGTTCCGGTATGTCCCGCCCACGGCAGGATGCTCCAGCTGATTTCCCGCCGCATCACAGATCCCCAGAATCCGACCGTCCGCATCTGTATTCAGGTAATACAGCGCCTCGCCGATCTGCAGCACGTTCACCGACGCGCCCGGAAAGGTCAGAACCGGATTTCCCTGCCGGTCAATCAGCTGCCAGGGATCATCCGTTCCCCGCCTGACCAGAGCCAGCCCTTTTTGGAACTCGTTTGCCGTCTCGTACTGCGGCGCAATCGCCCAGTTCCCCTGCCGGTCCAGATAGCCATTCCTCTGGCCGTCGCCGGCAGCGGCCAGTTCACTGCCTGCCAGCCACCGGCTGCAGTACTGCACCTCCGGCAGATAGCGTTCCAGGCCGCTTTCAAAGTCTGCCAGGCGGCATCCGCTTCCTGAAATATCAGACATGCAGACCGTCTCGCTGCTGATTCCCATCAGTTCTTTCCACCAGGGCCCCCAGAGCTCCGCCACCGGCTTTTTCAGCCCGGCTGCAGTCACCCTTCCCCGGAGATCGCAGAACCAGCTCCCGCCGTCCCTGTCGATCAGCAGCAGGCGCTCCTCCCCCACTGCATATGCCGCCGTATACCGCGCTTCCGTACACCAGCTGCCGTCCCGGGCTGCCACAGCAATCAGGCGGGCGTCTGCTTCCTCCCCGCGCTGCGTCTGCTCCAGCACATAAACCGGCAGCGGCACCCCGCCGCTCCGGTCTTCCCGGTACAGATACAGCGGGTAAACGCCGTCATACACCGGCTCAACCGCCACAAGGCCTTCAGCCGTCGCCAGCCCATAGCGGTACCGGTCCCAGCCGTCACCGTCCAGCGCGGTGGTCACATGGAGTTCCTCTCCCCGATAGGGCAGCAGCGTCCCGTAGCCGCCGTCCGGCTTCAGTTCCTGCTGCGGCTCCCCCCAATACTGCCTGCAAAGCACCTGGCCCTGCTCCGGCGCAGGGAGTTTCGACCAGTCGGCATATACCGGGGCCGGCGGATTTTCAACTGCCGCGGGCCGCTGCTCCCCGGCGCCCTGCCCATCCGGCCCTCCCGGCGCTTCGGGCTGCTCCGCCGGCGCGCAGCCGCAGAGAAGCCCCAGCAGGAGAAGCCATGCAAACATCCGCTTCATCCTATCCCTCCGTTTCCAGGACGGCCGCATAGCCCATCTCCGCCACCAGCCTCTGCCCTTCCCTGCTGAGGATCCAATGGAACAGAATGCTGACCGGATCCTCCTCCGGAAGCCCGGCCTGCATCAGGACGTAGTAAGGATTGACAAAGGGGTATGTGCCGTCCCGGAAGGACGCCGCGGACGGCTCCACGCCTTCAATCCGGAGAACCTTCAGCCCTTCGGCCAT
>JAHZEF010000124.1:0-1596 GCA_019422005.1 Clostridiales bacterium | reverse complement strand
AATACACAGAATAGCCGATGGCGCCGGCAGAGCCGTCGTATGTTTTCACAGCCTCCATCAGCCCATACATGGATTCCACCACATATTCCATTGGCGGCTCTGCCATGGGCACACCATCCATAACCAGCTTCTGCATCATTGTCTGGCTTCCGGCCTCGGCATTGCGCTGAAACGCCGCGATGGGCAGGTCTTCGCCTCCGACTTCAGCCCAATTTGTGATCTCCCCGGCATAAATGTTCCGAACCTGTTCCGCCGTCAGCGAATCCACCGGATTTTCCGAACTGACAACAAAAACCAGCCCATCCAGTGCAAAAGGTTCCATCACCCACTCGTATCCGGCCTGCGCCTTTTCCTCCCATATCCCTTCCGCCGGCTCTGCCGCCAGCAGCAGATCCGCCTCTCCCTGTATCAGATTCCGGTAGGATTGGGTCGTCCTGGAAAACTGCACCAGATCCTCCACCTGCGCCGGCTCCTCAGCCAAAAGCACCGCAGCGGCCGCCCGGGCCAGCGGTGCGGTGGAGGTGGAGCCATCCAAACGCGGAAAGTTTTCCCTGGTAAACACAAACTGCCCCGCCTGCGGCCCTGTCTGCTGCGAATCCTCCGCCTGTAGTCCCTGTCCTGCCTGATCCGCTGCAGGCAGTCCATCCGCAGGCGGTTTCTGCACGCCGCAGGCAGACACAGCCAAGAACAGGAGCGCCGTCATCACACCCTGCATCCATCGTTTCATAGGATACCTCCTTTTTGCCAGCCGCTTTTTCTGTCTCCAGTATACCGGATACCGTAAAAAGTGCAAGCCCAATTCCCGTCCCGCCCGCTGTTCACCGCAAATCCCACCTGGCGCAATACCGGCAGGGGCAGCCGCACTGCGCCTTCCGCTGCCGGAAGCCCGCCATGCCCGAACGGCTGCGGCACAGCGCGCTCCCGGGCAGCAAGCGGCCCCCGGCGCCGGCATCTCAGCCGTACCGGGGGCCGCCGTATGGGGCGCCGTTTACAAGGTCACAACCGGCTTGATCAGATCTCTCGGCTTATCCTTCATCAGCAGCAGCGCCTCGTCCAGATGTTCGAAGCCCTGGAAGCGGTGTGTGATCAGTCTGGAGGTATCCAAGCGGCCTGTGGAAAGCAGCGCCGCAAGCTTTTCCATTCTGAGCCGCCCTCCAGGCATCAGTCCGCCGGCGATGGTTTTGTGTCCTATCCCGCATCCCCATTCAACCCGGGGGATCAGGACGTTCTCGCCGCTGCCCAGATAGTTTACATTGCCGATGCGGCCGCCGGGCTTCAGCATTTTGATGGCCTGGCCGAAGGTCTCTTCGGCGGTTCCGCCGGCAATGATGACGCGATCCACGCCTTTTCCGCCGGTTTTGTCCATAATCTGCTCCACAATGTCGCCCTGCCGGTAATTGATCACATCGGTCGCGCCGTAAAAGCGCGCGGCATCGGCGCAGACCGGACGCGATCCCACGGCAAACAGCTTTGCCGCTCCCCGCAGCGCGGCTCCCGCCACGGACATCAGGCCCACCGGCCCGATTCCAATCACACAGACGTCATCTCCAAACGGTACGTCCGCCAGTTCCACACCGTGGAAGCCGGTCGGAACCA
>JAHZEF010000123.1:6687-6925 GCA_019422005.1 Clostridiales bacterium | reverse complement strand
TATCTCCGGCATCTCCGAGGAGATCATAATCACGGTTTTCCCCTCTTTGACCAGCTGATTGATCAGGCGATAGATCTCTGCTTTGGCGCCCACGTCGATGCCGCGGGTAGGCTCATCCAGGAACAGGATCTCCGAACCGCGGAACAGCCACTTGGCAATGACCACCTTCTGCTGGTTGCCGCCGGACAGGTTCTGCACTTCCGTCTCCACGGAAGGCGTGACGACCCGCAGCTTCTTG
>JAHZEF010000123.1:0-6677 GCA_019422005.1 Clostridiales bacterium | reverse complement strand
TTGCGGATGACGCCGCCCTTGATCACGCCGCGCAGATTTACCAGCGTGGTATTCTCCCGAACCGTCATGATCTGAACCAGGCCCTGCAGCTTGCGGTCCTCCGGGATCAGGCCCATGCCGTCGCGGATCGCATCGGCAAACGTGCGATAATGCACTTTCTTACCGCGGACAAACACCTCGCCGGACTGCATGCGGTCGATGCCCAGAATTGCCCGCGCCAGCTCCGTACGGCCGGCGCCGACCAGCCCGGAGATGCCGAAGACCTCGCCGGCCTTGACTTCAAAGCTGATATCCTTCAGAATGCCGCAGTTCAGATGCTTGACTTCCAAAATCGTCTCGCCGATATTGCCGGGCTCCTTGGGATACTCCTGGCCCATCTCACGGCCGACCATCATGTTGATCAGGCCCTGGCGGTCCACGTCGCCGATGGGCATGGTCTTGATGTGCTGCCCGTCGCGCAGGACGCTGACATTGTTGCACAGGTCGAACACCTCGTCCAGGCGGTGGGAAATATAGATGATGGTAATCCCCTTTTCGCGAAGCTGCTTGACAATCCGGAACATCACTTCCAGTTCACGGTCCGTCAGAACTGCCGACGGCTCATCCATGATCAGGATCTTGGAGTTGTTGTTGATCGCGTGCATGATCTCAACGACCTGCTTCTTCGCAACCGTCAGAGAAGAAACCTGCGCATTGATATCGATGTCCATCCCCAGTTCATCCACGATCTCACGGGCACGGCGGCGCATTCCCGCCCAGTCTACCAGGCCGCCCTTCATCATGACGTTGCCCAGGAACATGTTTTCCGCCACAGACAGGGGCTCCGCCAGTTTGATCTCCTGATGGACGACGCTGATGCCCGCATGGCGCGCTTCAATCGGGCTGGAGAAATGCCGGGGCTTCCCTTCCAGAACCACCTCGCCGGCGTTGGGCTGGTAAATGCCCGCCAGCACCTTGATCAGCGTGGATTTGCCGGCGCCGTTCTCACCGACCAGGCCGTGGATCGTGCCGCGCTCAACATTGATCGTGACATTGTCCAACGCCTTGACGCCGGGAAACTCTTTGGTAATGCCGTTCAGGCTCAGGATATAATCTTTTTCCATTTGCTGAATCCAACCTTTCCTTTATTCAATCGGTTTTGGCAAGGTCGATCACGCCTTTTTCTTGTTGCTCAGAACGTCCAGCGTGATAGCGATAACCAGGACGATGCCCTTCAGGACGTCCTGCACAAACGGATCAACGCCCAGCTGGGAGAAACCGTTAAACAGCTCGATCAGGAAGATGCAGCCAAACATGGTGCCGATGACGCGGCCCTTGCCGCCCGCCAGGGAAACGCCGCCGATGATGGAACCGATCACAGCGTCAAACTCATAGTTCTGGCCGTTGGTAACGGCAACAGAATTCAGACGGGACATCAGGACAAGGCCGCCGAACGCCGCCAGAATGCCGGACAGCACAAAGGTGCCGAACACATAGCGCTTTACGTTGATGCCGGAGAAGAACGCCGCCTCACGGGAACCGCCGACCGCATACAGGTTGCGGCCCACACGGGTTTTCGAAGTGACAAACTGCGCAATCACATACAGCGCCACCATCAAAACCACGCAGATGGGGAGGACGCCCGGGATGATGTAGCCGCGGCCCAGCCAGCCGATGGATTCCGGCATTTTGGGAATGGGAGTGGCCTGCGTAATGAGCTTGGCAATACCATAGCTGATGTACTGCGTACCCAGTGTTGCAATAAAAGCGGGGATGCCGACATAGGAGACCATCGCGCCGTTGGCACAGCCCAGGACAATGCCCAGAGCAAACATGATCAGGATTGCCAGCCCGGGAGCCATATCATGGTTCTTCATCAGGACCGCGCCGACGCAGCTGGTGAAACATACCATGCGGCCCAGGGACATATCAAAGTTGCCGGTCAGCAGAATGATGGACTGGCCCAGCGCCACGATGGCCACGGTGGATGCCTGCAGCAAAATGTTCTTCCAGTTGTCGACCGTCAGGAAATACTGCGCTCCAAACTTCGCGTACGAAGCGATCGAAAAAATGACGATCAGCAGCACGATACCCACCAGGGACATCCAGTTTTTCAAAAACCGGTTAACGGTGCCCATGACTCCCGTCTTTTCAGACAGTGTGTTGTTTTTTGTACTCATACCTTTTCATTCCTCCTGAACATATTGGTGTGTGCGATTTGTTCCCTCGCTATCAACGGTTCAGACCACCGGAGCCGCCGGCCGCCCAAACGGAAACAACTTTTGTTTCAAGCCATACCGCCGTCTGCGGATCACTTGTTTTCTTGAAAAAATACAGATCTATGCTACAATGTACAAAACATGGTTTTTCAGGAATCTGTCATTTGGAGTGTCGACTATGATCATCAACACACAACCGCAAAGCCAGCACCGCAGCACGTCCTCCCAGCAGGTTATCAAGGATCAGAACACCATGCTGCTGTTCAACCTGGTGCGCAGGCGGGCGCCCATTTCCCGCGCAGACCTTGCCCGCTGCTCCGGCCTCTCTCCCGCCACGGTTTCCCTGCTGGCGGAAGAACTGATCCGCAATCAGTGGATCTGTGAAACCGACGCCGTCGCACAGCCCAACGGGGAGCGCGGCCGCCGGCCGATCCTCCTGGAAATCAACGCCTCCCGCGGCTTTGTCGCCACGGTGGAAATTCTGAGCCGCGGTTATATCTGCAGCATCTACGATATCCGGCTGAATAAAGTCGCCGCAATCCGAAGCCGCGACCGCGCCCCCTCTGCACAGCAGATCTGCGATACGCTGCTGGGGCTTGCCCGCTCCAAGCGGATCACCCACAGCCGGCTTCTCGGCGTCCATGTGCTGTATCCCGGCCTTTTCGACGCGGAAACAGGGCTTCTCGGCTTCTCGGCAGTCATCGACGAGCCCGACATGGCTCAGCGCGACCTGGTCGGTTATCTGCGCGGCCGCCTGCCCCAGACGCACATCATGATCAGCAATGACGCCACCATGGTGGCCTATTCGGAGTTCGTGGCCGAGGCCCCGGACTCCGCAACGCCCCTGCTGGCCATGACCATCCATGAAGGGATCAACGCCGGCGTTGTGATGGGCGGCCGGAACTGCATGCCGGTGGAGGCCGGCCATATCATCATCCAGCAGGACGGGCCGCTCTGCAAGTGCTCAAACCGCGGCTGCCTGGAAACCTTCTGCTCCACGCCGGCCCTCTTCCGCCGGATCAACGAGCAGACCGGCCTGCGCCTGGACTTTCAGGAGACCTACGGGGCCGACTGCAACCACGCCGCCATGCAGCAGGTCGCCCGGGCGCTGGAGGCGGAAGACGGCGCGGTGATCGCCGTGCTGGAAGACTATGTCTATGCGCTCTGCTGCGGCATCACCAGCATTGTCAATCTGTTCGCCGTCCGCTCCGTTCATATCGGGGGCGCCGTCCGCATCCTCGGAGACCGGTTTGCACAGATGCTGCGGCATACCCTCAGCACCCGCTTCCATATTCTCACGAGTTCGCACGAGCTGACGCTGGAGCTGTTCGACGACGATTACGAATCCAGCCGAAAGGCCGCCGTCATGCTGATGATGGAGCGGATCTTTCAGACCGTCTGACAACAGGCTTCATTCCCGGGGCATCCGATTGATCGGATGCCCCGCATTCCTTATTATAATAAGGAGCGCTATGCCCCCACCTGCGCGGCCAGCCTGCAGCACGCCGCCGCCAGCAGTTCTCCCGCTTCCGGCGCAAACCGGCTGGACGCCTTTGAGGTCTTTACCTCGTAACCGCCCTGTGAGAAAGCCTCCTTTGTGGGAATGTATCCCACATAATCGTTGGCAAGCCCAAACACCATGACGTCCTTTTCGCTGCTGTTCATGACCTGCTGGGCAAACTCCAGAAACACCTCGCCGGGGAACGTCACAATAATCTGCTCATCCAGCCGGATCGCCTGAATGGGCACCGTCTCCTCCCGCTCCGGATACTCTGCCATCTCCAAAATACTGGTTGCCTCCGCCATGGGATCCAAACCGTGCAGCTGAACCCGTTTCTCTGCGGTACGGAGCATCTCCCGGGCCCTGTCAACATCAGAAGCGGCAATCCGGCGAATCGGCAGCGTCACAGATCCGTCCGCAGCCTGGATCTCCACCTCCCGCTTCAGACGCTTCTCCATCAGGATCCGGTCTGCAATGCGCTTGGCCCCTTCCGCCAGGCCGCTGCCTACGCGGTCCGCCTCGGCCCAGCCGGTGACAAACGGGCGATAGGGATCGGCTGCAACCTGATTCCCCTGCGCGCCGTTGGCGTAAAGCACCACCGTGTCCCGGCCGTAGCGCTTCTGCAGCTCCACCGTCAGGGCGTGGATGTAGTCTCTCGTATAGAGCCAGTCCTCGCCGCACACCACGGCCGGATGGCTCGTGTAATGCACCAGGACCGCCTTTACCCGGCGCTGCAGATCCGTAAACACGAATACGCTCATCACCGGATTTCCGTTGGGGCACGCCAGATGGTCGATATCATCCGGATCGTAGTCTTCAAAAATCATCCTGAAGCTGCCGTCCTTCAGAACAATCCGCCTGCAGAAGGAGAAGCCTTCCACCACGTCATGGCCATACCCCAGCATCCCGTCCTCCGCCTTCGCAACCACGTCCGGAACGGCTGCAGACACTGTCTCCACCAGCCATTCCAGATACCGGTCGCAACTGTGCAGATCGTCCTCCGTCAGAAAGTTGGCGAAAATCCGCATGGTATTGGGGCCGGAATGGGTGTGCGTCGCCATAATGCTGATGTTTTCCACCGGGATTCCCGTGGCGGCATGGACGCTGCGCTTGATGGCGCCGCACTGCTTTCTCGGCAGCCCCAGCAGATCCATACCAATCAGAAGCAGCCTCTGCCCGCCGGATTCCAGATAGATGATGTTGGCGCGGAGATCGTCATGCACGCCCCGGGAGGCGGCGTCTTCCCGGCCATTGCCCGCCAGGGGCACGCCGATAGGAGCGGTGATCACCACCGACCCTGCGCTGATTTTCATAGATGTACCAAACTCCTATCAATCGGGAAGCAAGTTTTTGGTGCTGTAGCGCGGATAAACATTATAGGGCCGGAACCCTTCGGCGAACGGCACGCCGCACTGGTAGCCGCGGTACTTGGAGCAGGTCTTGACCATGTCCGCAAAATCAATATGGTCATGCTCAAACATCCACTTCAGCTGGGATTCGTGGCACTCCAGGGCCTTGATCTTCGTGTCGATCTGCTCTGTGATATCCACGTAGTGCGTGGGCTGGAAGTTGACGCCCGCCAGCGTATCCATGAAGAATACCGGAATAAAGCTGGAAAACGGCTCATACTGCCTGGGGCGATGGCTCAGGCCGGAGCAGAAGCTGCCGTTGGTGGCCAGCCGGCTGGTCTCAGTGTGATCCTGCATATAATCGTCATCGTTGTGGGTGATGATCACATCGGGCCTCGCGAACCGGACAACGTCGGCCACTGCGTCGATGGCGTCCTGGTCATGGCTGTCCACCCGCATGTCCCCCACGTTGATGTTGAAGACCTGCCTGGCGCCGATAATCCTGCCGGCGTTCTCCGCTTCCCTGGTGCGCATTTCCGCCAGCGGGCCCGGCTCAATCACCACATGGCCCAGATTGCCGTTGGCGACATGGCACATATAGACCTCCGCGCCCTGCTCCACATACTTCCGCAGAGTGCCGCCGCAGGCAATCTCCAGATCATCCGGATGACAGCCGATCGCTAATACTCTCATCTTGGTTCACCTCAAAGTTCTGATCTTCGAAACACGGCCGGGGAAATCCGGCGCTTTTCTTGGAACCATCATACCCCAAAAGGGTTTTCCCGTCAACAACATTTATTAAATTATTTTTACAAATTATTTGTGAAATTACATAAAATCTCATAGCGTTTTTCAGCGTTTTGTTATTATTGCACAATTTATTTCGATCATTTTTTACATTTTAAACAACAATCTTTTCTTGACTGCTGTACGAAAACGCCGCCTCCCCACCAAATGGGGAGGCGGCGTCAAACAGAACCGCTTCAGCCGCTCCTTATTTTGCAACCAGCCCGCCGGCAATTTCCACTTCCTTCAGCACCAGCTGAATCGACTTGATCGCCTCCGATACCGGCGCAATGGCCAGATCATGCTCGCCCTTCAGGCCCTCGACAAAGTACTTCAGCTCGTTGTAGTAGCCGCCCAGGGAGGAAATATTGCCGCCGATATCGTTATCGCCCTTGAATTCCTCCGGCAGCTCGGGATGGAAGGCCTCGCCCTCCTCCGGATACACGGTCAGGACGCCGCCGTCCAGCACGGCGACCGCCTTTTCAAACTTTACGCGGAACGCGGCGTTGAAGGGGAAGCTCTGCGGGTAATCCCAGCACGCCTCGATGGAAACGCCCACATCCTTGCCGTACCCATACAGCGCAAAGATCTGCTGGATCCTGCCTTCCGCATCCCGGTACGCCTGCGCCTGAATGCGGTCCGGCTCGCCAAGCAGATAGCGGACATAGTCCACGTCGTGCACATGCATGTCCACCGCCACGCCGCCGCTGCGGGTGATATCGTCCAGCCAGCCGTCGCTGGCCCAGGTGGGACGGGAGCTGACGCGCTTGAACGTCCCCGCCAGGACCCGGCCGTAAATCCCGGACTCCTGCGTCTCCTTCAGCCAGACGTATTCCGTCCACA
>JAHZEF010000122.1 GCA_019422005.1 Clostridiales bacterium | reverse complement strand
TCATACAGGCAGATGTCGCCGACAGACGCAGGGTTTCCGTCCCGGTAAATGGTATAGCTGGATGCACCGTCCAGAATGGAAGCAAACGGATTGCCGCTGCCCACCGTCCGCGCCACCATCGCCGTATCGGCAGTTGCGGTGCTCATATAGACGCCGTCCACTTTCCCGGCTTCGGAATAGAACAGCGTAATCCTGCTGCCTGCGCGCAGATTCACCCAGAGCTTGTCATAGGTTGTGCTTTCTGTGGTGGTATAGGCCGGCGCTTCCGTCGGAATTTCATATTTGACACCGCTCTGATCCGTCACCCAGCCGGCCTGCGCCGTTCCCACGGTCAGGCTTTTATGTTCGCCGGCCGGGATAAACGCGGCGGCCTTGCCGGCCTCATTGGTCACAAGCGTGCCGCGGGTGCCCACCAGCTCTGCCGGAACCACGCCGCTGGCCGGCTTGAACGTACCCTCAGAGGTCCCCATGGCCCCCAGCGTCCCGTCCTCGGCTTTGGCATTGCCGTTCATCAGAACCACATTGTTGTGGACGCTGCCCAGTTGATGATAATATGCGCTGCCGCTCTTCTGCGCCGTGGTCAGCATCGTCACAAACAGATGCGCCGCCTGCGCGCGGGTCAGCGACTGGCCGGATCCCAAGCCCATCCCGTCGGTCAGCCCGATCTTGGCCGCCAGCTCCAGATAGCCGTTGGGCCAGTTCATACCGGCGTCGGCGTCCGAGTAGCCCAGCAGGCGAAGCAGGATGGTGACGGCCTCGGCATAGGTGATGCTGCGGTCCGGCCGGAACGTGCCGTCGCCCACGCCGCGGATCAGCTTGGTGCCGCCCGCGCCCTCCTCGTCGGCCCCGATATCAATGGATACCGCAAGGTTGATGTAACCCCTGGCCCAATGGCCGGAACGCACATCCGGAAAAATCGTGCGGGTCCGGTAAAGCGGTTCTTCGTCGCCGCGGCCCATAAGGATCACAGCCATCTTGCAGAACTGCGCCCGGGTCAGGG
The DNA here is from genome assembly GCA_019422005.1 of Clostridiales bacterium. Classification (GTDB taxonomy): domain Bacteria; phylum Bacillota; class Clostridia; order Oscillospirales; family Oscillospiraceae; genus Avoscillospira_A. Next base: position 5,961 of record JAHZEF010000122.1, on the reverse strand, counting down.
TCCCGCCGGGCGAAAAGGTGGTGTCGGAGGTACCGTTGATGACGCCCATCATCTGCAGCACCGCCACCTCCTGCTGCGTCGTCTGGTCGGTAATATCCGAAAACGCCGCACCGGCCGGCACCGCTGCGGCCAGCAGAACGGCCGCAGCCAATACAAGGCAAATCAGTTTTCTCATCTTCATCTCTCCTTTAATCCGCACGCAGCGCGTCCACCGGCTGCAGGCCGGAGGCCTTGACTGCAGGATACATGCCGAATCCGACGCCCAGGATCACGGAAAATGCCACAGCGCCGATGGTCATGGGCACACTGGGCAGCAGCACCGTCTGCAGGATCAGCTTGCCTGCAATCAGCGTGCCCAGATACCCCAGCACCACTCCAAACAGGCCGCCGACGCCGCAGAGCACCGACGCTTCGATCAGGAACTGCACAATAATGGACCGCCGGCTGCCGCCGATGGCTTTGCGGATGCCGATTTCCCGGGTCCGCTCCGTCACCGTGACCAGCATGATGTTCATGATGCCGATGCCGCCGACCAGCAGGGAAATTCCTGCGATGCCGCCCAGGATCAGGCTCATCATCGTATTCTGCTTCTCCGATTCCTGCTGCCAAGCATTGTCGGAATAAACCTGGTAATCGCCGCTCCCCTGGGGGATCGCCCCCGCCAGGAAGCCGGTAATCCGGGTAATGGCCTCTGTCGTGGCCTCTGCGCTTCTCGCCTTGGCCGTAAACTGCTGGGAAATGCTGTAGTTGTCCAGGAAACGGTTTGCAGTATAGGGAATCACCGCAATATAGTTCAAATAGTCATAAGACCAGGCATACTGACCGCCCTCACCCATGGAGGCATAGGTGCCGATGACTTCAAAGTTTTCGCCGCCAATGCTGATTTTCTTTCCGATGGGATCCTGCGCCTGGAACAGATACTCCTGCAGCTTGCTGCCGATCACCACGACCTTACTGGCCTTCTTGCAGTCCAGATAGGAGATGTCCCGGCCGCGGGCCAGCTTGTAGTTGTTGCACACGGAAAACTGGTCGCTGCCCAGATAGATCTGCGGAGTGCCCAGATCCTGATTGTTGTCGCAGTTGGTGGTCAGGTATTTCACCGTCCCCCAGGTCGTTGTGCTGGGCGTGACGCCGACCACGAATTCCGACAGGCTCAGGCAGTATTGATACAGATCCTCCGTCACATCCAGGCCGTTGTACTTATAGGCGTAGATGTTGATTTTGTTGTTGCCCTGGGCTTCGTAATACTCCTTCATTTCCTTGTTTCCGCCCTGCACCACGCTGACCATGATCATAACTGCCGCCACGCCGATGATAATTCCCAGCATGGTCAGAAACGACCGGATCTTGTTGGACGTGATCGACTGCATGGACATCTTGAAAGACTGTCGTAAATTCACAGCACAGCCTCCTCTCTCGGGCAATCCTGAATGATTTTGCCGTCTGAGATCTGCACGATCCGCTTGGCGGTCTTGGCTATTTTTACATCATGGGTAATCAGGATAATGGTGGTCCCCACCTCCTGGTTCAGCGTGTGGAGGATTTCCAGCACGTGCTCGCCGGTCTTGGAGTCCAGTGCGCCCGTGGGCTCGTCTGCCATGATAATGGGCGCCTGGGTTGCAATGGCGCGGGCCACGGCGATCCGCTGCTGCTGGCCGCCGGAAAGCTCGGAGGGCTTGCGCTCAAAGCGGTCCTCCAGCCCCACGCGCGCCAGCGCCTCCAGTGCAATGTCGTGCCGCCGCTCGCCGTGAACCCCCTGATAAATCAGCGGCAGTTCCACATTTTCCACTGCATTGAGCGCCGGGATCAGATTATAGCCCTGGAAAATGAAGCCGATCTCCCGGTTGCGGATTTTGGAAAGCTCCTGATCCGTCATGGTGCTGACATCGTGGCCGTCCAGGTAATACTCGCCGTAGCTCGGCACATCCAGGCAGCCGAGTATATTCATCAGCGTCGACTTCCCGGAACCGGATGCGCCGACAATGGCCACAAATTCCCCCCGCTCGATGTCCAGGCTCACGCCGTCCAGCGCCCGGACCTCGTTCTCCTGATCCTCATTGTAAATTTTATAGACATCCTGGATGTCGATCAGCCTGGTATTTGTCGTATCCATAGGCGCTCCCCTTAACCGATCATAATGCCGCCGGTATCCCAGGAGTTGCCCTCATTGGCCATGTACTGAATAAAGACCTCCTGCCCCTCTTCCACGCCCTCGGTGATTTCCGCATTGCTCTGGTCCGAGATGCCCACCGTCACCGGCACGGCATAGAATCCCTCGGGGATTTCCAGCCCGACCTCTTCTGCGTTCAGCGCGTTGGCGGGCGCCTCGTCAGCCTTGACAAACAGGCAGACGTCGCCGGTGGCGGCGTACTTGACCGCCTGTACCGGAACCAGAAGGCAATCGCTGGATTCCGACGCCACCATGGAATAGCTGACATAGTCGTTGGAACGCAGGCTTCCGTCGGAGTTGTCCACTTCAATCACCGCCGGGAAATAGCTCAGGCCGTTCTCAGCCTTGCCCTCCAGGCTGACGGATTTTACCGTTCCGAAATACTGCGTCTCGCCGCCCTGGCCCCAGGCTGTTATGGTGCAGGGCATGCCGGGCTGGACATAGGAGACGTTCATGCTGTCCACCTGGGCCTCCACCGTGATCACCGAAGTATCCGCAATGGTCATCGCCGCAAAACCGGAGTCCACCTTTTCCCCGGGCACCAGTCCGCAGGAGAGGACCGTACCGGAAATCGGCGCCACGGCGTTGTAGTTGGCCAGCGCTTCCTGCGCCTTTTTCAGATTCTCCTGGGCGGTTTTCATGGAGGTGTTCAGCGCCGCCATCTGGTCGTCATTGCTGTCGCCCTTCATCTGCACCAGCACCTGCCCCGCAGCGACGTCGGCATAATTGATCAGCTGAACCGACTGCAGCTCCCCGCCGGCCCTGGTCACCAGCTCCTGGCTGCGGTTGTATTCCAGGACGCCGGGCTCATAGGGATAGATCGCCTCCCCGGCGGCGTTGGTCAGGAAGGCCGTCGCCCCCATATCCGCCGTCAGCGTGCCGGGATTGACCATGGAAAACACAACCTCAAACAGGGTCGATCCCTCGGGGCTGACACGCCGGACCTTGTTGATGGTCTCTACCTTCCCGGTCAGCGGCGTCATAATGGACGGCACGGAAATGGTAGCCGTCTTGCCCACTGCAAATTCGCTCTCATAGGCATAGCTGAAATACAGGGACAGCTTCATGGTCTTGTCGTCCACCAGCGTGCCGATCTTGGTGCCGCTGCTGATTTCATCGCCGAGCTTCAATTCCGGCGCGTCGATCAGTTTGCCCGCAAACGGCGCCGTAAACGTCAGGTCGGCATAGGACTTGTTCAGCGCGTCGATCTGCTTCTGATAGTCGTTGACCGTCTCCTGCGCATCTTCGACCGCCTTCTGCGCCTCGGAGCTGTCCACCGTATAGAGCGGGTCTCCCTGATTGACAAACTGGCCTTCCGTGACAAAGACCTCCTGCACCGTGCCGCCGGAAGCCAGCGTCAGCGTTGCAGAATCCTTGGCCTTGGTGGTGCCGTTGCCCTCCACCATGCTGGAGATTTCCCCCCGCATGACCGGCTGGCTCCAGACGGTCATTTCCGGCTCCTCGTCATGGAGCAGGCTGTACATCCCAAACGCGATCCCGCCGATGACCGCCAGCACCACGACCAGCGTGATGATCCGTTTCCGGCGGATTTTCCGCTTCTTGGCTCTGGCGGAAGCCTCCCTGCGCGCCTTCTTTTCCTCCAGGGCGCGGGCGCGGTCCGCCTCCAGCGTATCGATACCGCCGCCGGTCTGTTCCTTCTTCACGCCGTTCTCTTCCATAATTGACCTCCTGCCTCCGGTTTTCTGTATTGCTTGTTCTAGTACAGACAATATAACAGTCTTTGCCGTACTTGTCAATGGATATGTCCGGGCTGTCCCATGGAAACCGGCGTTTCTCCGTCAGGCGCTACAGGCCGTGCCGCTTCGCCGTGTCCCGTACGATCCGCTGCATGGCATCCCACTGCCTCTCCACATCCGCCACCAGCCGGAACTGCGCCCGGGCCCGGTCCAGGTTTTGTCCGGGCCGGTGGATGGCAAAATACCGGTCGCCCTGCAGATGGTCGGCCAGGAAGCGGCTGGCCAGCTCCAGGGAAATGACCTTCACGCCCAGCACCAGGCAGTCCAGCTCCTGCGGCGTCAGGCTGCGGCCGCAGGCAGTCAGGAACCCCTCGGTGTACGTCTCAAACAGCGCCAGGTCGATGGACACCCTGGAAAGGTCCCGCTCATCCTCCGCCGCTGTGGACGCGCCGAAGCGGATGGCATCGCCGAAGTCCAGCACCGCCAGCCCCGGCATAACCGTATCCAGATCCAGAACGGCGCGGGCCTTCCCGCTTTCTCCGTCCAGCAGCACATTGTTGAGCTTGGTGTCGTTGTGGGTGACGCGCAGCGGCAGCTCGCCGCGCTCCAGCATCCGGCACAGGCAGCCGCCCTCCTGCTCCCTGGACAGGCAAAACTCGATTTCAGCCTCCGCCTCCGCCGCCCGGCCCAGCGGATCCGCCGCCACCACGGCGCGGAACGTCTCCAGCCGCTTCACCGTATTGTGGAAATCCGGAATCGTCTCATAGAGCGTATCAGCCGGAAAATCCGCCAGCAGCTCCTGGAACCGCCCGAACGCCAGGGCGCACTGATAGAAATCCTCCCGGCTGCGGGGCTGATCCAGGCAGATCCCCCCCGACAGGAATTCATACAGCCGCCAGTATTCCCCCTGGGCGTCCACGTAAAAAAAGCCGCCGTCCAGCGCCGGCACCAGCTGCAGGACCTCTTCGCCCTCGCCGGCGAACCGGGACAGATAAGCCGTAACAGCCGCAATATTGGCAATCAGCTGCTCCGGATGGTGAAAGGCGACGCGGCTGATCCGCTGCAGGGTATACTCTCTGCCGGAATCACAGGTCACATGGTACGTCCGGTTGATATGGCCGGTGCCAAACGGCTCCAGGGCCACCGGCGCGCCTTGGATTTGAAACTGCCGTACAATCTCTTCCATTCTTTATTACACTCTCAATATCTTTTTTCTCCGCCGTTACGGCAGATTTATGGATATCATACAAATAAAGCGCGGAAAAGTCAAACTTTCTGCGGCAGATTCCGGAATCCCCGACCCCTGCCGGAATCCCGGCCGCAGTGCCCTCATGATCAGCAGACGAATTTCCGGCGCGTTTGGTTCCCGGCACACGGCCGCGTTCCCGCCTCCGGCCCGCCGCGTTCCGAAACGCCCGCCGCGATCCAGCGGCAGGCAGGCCGCCCGGTTTGTGAGGTTTCACGATTTTTGGGCGAATTACGAAGAAGAACTTCGTCGAAAGCTCTAAATTCTATGAAAATTGCCAATAGCCTTTCCCGCCGGGATGTCATATAATAAAATAAATTTTATATTCCCGCGAAGTTTTTCAGGAAAGTAGCCGCAAGGCTTGCCGAAGGAGTAATACTCTCAGGAACCCCTTGGTTGGGTAGGACTGAAAAACAGAGGAATCTCTGGAGAAGCTCAGTGTATGAGTGCCGAAGGTGCAAGGCGAAAGCCGAATCTCTCAGGCAAAAGGACAGAGGCGGCGCATTTCCGTAATCCTGTGGAGTGCGTGCCTCTGCACGCAGCATCTGAGCCTAACCGGACGGTTTCGCTCATTTTTATTATTCAAGATTACAGGAGAGTCGCCATGAAAAATGTAGCCAACGAATCCATCGATTTTGTCCGCCAGTTCGACCCCGAGGTCGCGGATATCATGGATCAGGAGCTGTTCCGCCAGCGCCGGAATATCGAACTGATCGCCTCTGAAAACATCGCCTCCCAGGCCGTGATCGCCGCCATGGGCAGCGTACTGACCAACAAATACGCCGAAGGCCTCCCCGGCAAGCGCTATTATGGCGGCTGCGCATACGTGGACGTGCTGGAAACGCTGA
>JAHZEF010000121.1 GCA_019422005.1 Clostridiales bacterium | reverse complement strand
GTATGTGTGCGCTTTTCCCGTGACCGGGGCCCGACAAGAAGCAGCACGGCCGTGGGAATCCTTGCAGTGGGCAACTTCGCTGTTGGCGTTGTCAGCGTGGGGCTGATCTCTGTGGGAGCCTTTTCGCTGGGCATGATTGCAGTGGGATTGCTGGCCCTGGGCGGAGTCGCCATGGGCCTGGCCGCATTTGGAGGCGTGGCGATTGGCGTGCTGGCGATAGGAGGCTCCGCTCTGGGCGTGTATGCTGCCGGCGGTGCGGCGGTGGGGAAGGAGATTGCAGTCGGAGGCGCCGCAGCGGCAAAAACAGCTGCAGGGATAGACGCAGACGGCATCCATACCATGCTGCTGCGGCGGGATACCGCTGCCGCCGAGGTGGAAGCATTCCTGCGTCTGCACCATCCGAAGCTTTGGCCGCTTCTGGTGCGCCTTCTGGCATGGTGCGGCGCCTGATTGGCACTGTGCTGCATGGCCTGTGGCAGACGTGATATGCGCTTCGCCGGGGGCGCATATCACGTTTGTTTTCCGCGCAGAAAAATTATTTCAAGATGCCGCGTACCATATTTTGAAAAATACCAGGCGTTTGTTCCAGTTCCCGGTATGTGCCTCTTTCCGCAATACGTCCCTGATCCATGACGATGATTTCATCGCAGTTTTTCAAAGTGGACAATCTGTGCGCGATTGAGAGGATTGTTGTTCCGTATTCCTCCTTCAGCCGTTCAATTTCAGCCTGTATCAGTTTTTCCGAAGTGTTGTCCAGTGCGGAAGTTGCCTCATCCAGAATTAAAATCCGCGGCTTCCGCAGGAAAATGCGCGCCAGGGCGATCCGCTGCCGCTGCCCCCCGGACAAATTGGCCCCGCCTTCCGAGAGTTTGAACTGGTAAGCTTCCGGAAGCTTTTCAATATCGGATGCGATATTTGCTTTTCGGGCTGCCTCCTTTACTTCCTCCAGCGGGATTTTGCGGTTCAAGCCGTAGCAGATATTGTGATAAATGGTATCTGCAATCAGGAAAGGCGTCTGAGGGACCAGAGCGATCCAGTCGGCCAGAGCCCGTCTTGAAAATGCATCCAGCTCCATCCCGCCCAGGCAGATCTGTCCCTGAGCCGGTTCCAATTTGTCGATGAGTTTAATCAATGTGGATTTGCCGCATCCGCTTGGACCGGCAATACCGATAAACTTTCCCGCAGGAATGGAAAGACAGAGGTCCTGAAGAATTGCCTGCTGCGGTTTTTCCGGATAGGAAAAGCTGAGGTTGCGGATCTGAATATCGTTGGATGTGGGATGGGCGGCTGCCGGATTATGCGGTTCCCGGTAAGAAAAATCCAGAGGAAGATCCAGCAGCTGAAAATAGTCGCCGGCCAGAATGGAGCATTCAGAAAATTCATCCAGAATTCGATGCAGTTCCCGCAGAGGGCCGGTCAGCTGTGTAAAGCAGAGGTATGCAGTCAGAACGGTACCGATTGAAATGACCTTTTGCCAGGCCAGCAAAACGGAAAGGCCGATCACCAAAACGCTGAAAACGGCTTCATTGACAAACTTGAGGCAATCGTAAAACGCCATTGCTTTGTGATGCCGCATTTCTTTTTTCCTGAGCCGCTCAGACCGAAGCCGGATTCTTTCTCCTTCGGATTCTGCGCTGTCCAATGTACGAATGGTTTCGATTCCGTTCAGCAGCTCCACCATTGTGCCGTCCATGCCGGCCTTTGTCTCCATCAGTTCCACGCGGATTCCCTTTTGCGTGCTGATTTGGCGGAGAACAATCAAAGTACCAATCGGGATGACAAGGATTACGATGCACGCAATGAAAAATGGAAGCTGCAGAAAAATCGTCACGACCGCGGCAAGGCCAGTTGCAATGGCTGGTGCGAAATCCATGAAGACCAGCTTGATTAATTTGACCGTTCCTTCCAGGCTTCTGTTTAAGCGCCCGTGGATATTGCCTGTCATATGGCTGCGGAAATATGACAGCGGAGCGGACAACAAAGACAATGCGGCTGCCTGGCGGGCATTTTTCTCAACCTGGGTTGCGGCGTCTTCCACGATCAGGCGGCGCGCCACTTTGATCAGCTCGTTTGCAATATTTACCAGCAGGATGCTGAACAAAACAGGGAATACGGCGGCAAAGGAAACGGCTTGGCCGGCCAGCACATGATCGGTCAGATACCCGACGGCCAGCGGCGTCAGCTGGCTTAAAACTGCGGAAACACCCAGTATAACAATTATCAGAGGAAAAGCCAGTTTTTTCCCTGCGGGGAGCAGATTGAAAATTCTTCTCCCTGTTTTCTTTCCGGACGGTTGGCTCATAGCTTGCGACGACCTTTCTGATATCCGTGGAGTTTACTTTATTTTACTACATTTCCCGGCGCGGGAAAACAGCCGGTTTCAGAAATTTTATGCCGGCAGTGCCGGCGCACGGCGGCTGGGAGGCAGCGAGACGTTCTCGACCCGGAGAACGTTTGACGCAAAGCGCGCTCCCGATGCAAAAGAACTGCCGCAGGACATCCGGGATGAGAAGGCCATCCGCCCACAAGGAGCCCAAAAATGTCTGCAGCGGATTTGTGCAGGATCTTCCTGCTTCTCTGGTCATAAAAGAGGGGAAAGGTGTTGACAATGATGAAAGCTGTGTTAAAATATATGGGAAATCATGCAGCGCGATGAGGAAACGAGCCTGGTGAAAGGCCTGAAGCGAGAGGGGAAGCAGGTGGAAGCCCCTTGGCCGGAAGCCGCGGCAGCCACTTCCGAGCAGGTCGTGAGGAACGGCCCGGCCCATCCCCGATATCCGATGGCTGAGACGCCGGGTTCCCGGCAATCAGGGTGGTACCGTGAAGCAAGCTTCGCCCCTGTACCGGGGCGGAGCTTTTCGTTTCCCGCTGCGCGCTGCCGCAGAAGAAATCGTTGGAGGAGAGTTCAATGGAACAGAAAAAGTTCGGGCTCAACGAGCTGCGGGAGATGTTTCTCCGGTTCTTTGAGTCCAAAAACCATCTGCGGCTTCCGAGTTTTTCTCTGATCCCGCAGAACGATGCGTCGCTGCTGCTCATCAATTCCGGCATGGCGCCCATGAAGCCTTATTTCACAGGCGAAGTGGAGCCGCCGCGCAGCCGCGTCTGCACCTGCCAGAAGTGTATCCGTACCGGCGACATTGAAAATATCGGAAAAACCTCCCGCCACGGAACCTATTTTGAAATGCTGGGCAATTTTTCGTTCGGCGACTACTTCAAGCACGAGTCGATTGCCTGGGCCTGGGAATTCCTGACCAGCCCCGACTGGGTGGGCCTGGATCCGGACCGCCTGTATCCGTCTGTCTTTGCCGGGAACGAGACGACGCCTGCCGACGAGGAGGCGTTTGCCATCTGGCGCGACGAAATCGGCATTCCTGAGGAGCGCATTTTCCGGTTCGGCAAAGAGGACAACTTCTGGGAGCATGGTTCCGGCCCCTGCGGCCCCTGCTCTGAAATCTACTATGACCGCGGCCCGGAATACGGGTGCGGCAAACCGGGCTGCACCGTGGGCTGCGACTGCGACCGGTATATGGAAGTCTGGAACATTGTGTTCTCCCAGTTTGACAACGACGGGGAAGGGCATTACACGGAACTGATCCAGAAAAATATTGATACCGGCATGGGGCTGGAGCGCCTGGCCGTGGTCTGCCAGGGGGTGGAGAGCCTCTTTGACGTGGATACGGTCATGAACATCACCCATAAGGTTTCCGAGTTTACCGGAGCATATTATGGGAAGTCCCAGAAGATGGACGTCTCTCTGCGGGTGATTACCGATCACATCCGTTCCGCCACCTTCATGATCTGCGACGGCGTCCTGCCCTCCAACGAAGGGCGCGGCTATGTCCTGCGCCGCCTGCTGCGCCGGGCGGCCCGCCACGGAAAGCTCCTGGGCGTCGACGAGCCGTTCCTCTATCAGGTGGTGGACACGGTGGTTCATGAGAATGAGTGCCAGTATCCCGAACTGCGGGAGAAGCAGTCCTATATCACCCGGGTTGTCAAGGTGGAAGAAGAGAACTTTGCCAAGACCATTGACGGCGGCATGCGGATCTTCTCCGAACTGCTGGCGGCCCACAAGGCGCGGCTGGACCGGACGTTCTCCGGAGAGGACGCGTTCAAGCTGTACGATACGTACGGCTTCCCCATCGACCTGACCGCAGAGATGCTGGAGGAGGAGGGCATGGCTGTGGATCACGACGGCTTCCGGAAGCTGATGGAGGCGCAGCGCCAGCGCGCCCGCAAAGCCCGCGAAGCGTTGGGAGATCTGGGCTGGGCCGGCATTGAGTTCGGAAAGGAAGTGCCCGCCACAGAGTTTGTGGGATATGACCGGGTCTCGTCCCAGGCAAAGCTTCTGGCCATTGTAGCCGGGGAAGCGCTGCGCGAGGAAGCCGTTTCCGGCGTGGAAGCCATCCTTGTACTGGATCAAACGCCCCTCTACGCTGAAATGGGCGGCCAGGTGGCGGATCATGGCCTGATCGAGAGCGACAATGGAGTTTTCGAGGTGCACGACGTCCAGAAAAACAAGGGCGGGAAGTATCTGCACTACGGCGTGATGAAAGCGGGCGCGCTGAAGGTCGGCGATGCAGTGACCGCTTCCATCGATCAGGACCGCCGCAAGGCCATTATGCGCGCCCACAGCGCGACGCATCTGCTGGATGAGACGCTGCGCCGTGTTTTGGGCGACCATGTCCACCAGGCGGGCTCACTGGTGGAGCCGGATTATCTCCGGTTTGACTTTACCCATTTCTCTGCGGTGACGCCCGAGGAATTGGCCCAGATTGACCGCATGGTCAACGACGCCATTCTGGAAGGCTACGCCGTGGAGACGGAGATCATGTCCATTGAGGATGCCAGGAAGTCCGGCGCCGTGGCCCTGTTCGGCGAAAAGTACGGCGAGACGGTCCGTGTGGTCTCCATGGGCAACTATTCCAAAGAGCTGTGCGGCGGCACCCACCTGGACAACACGGCCAAGGCCGGCCCGTTCCGCATCAAGGCGGAATTCTCCGTCGCCTCCGGCGTCCGCCGCATTGAAGCCACCGTGGGCCGCGCATCGCTGGATACCATGAACCGCAACCAGGAGATGCTGTTCCATGTGGCGGAGATTATGAAGGCCAAGCCCGGCGAGCTGGCCGCCAAGGCGGAACAGCAGATCAGCGAACTGCGCAGCGCGCGGCATATGATAGAGAAATTTCAGGCCAGGCAGGCGCAGAATGAGGCGGAGGGCTTCCTGATGTCTGCCAAAACCGTGGGCGGCCTGAAGGTCCTGACGGCCAACCGGCCCAACATGGATGCAGGCGCGCTGCGCCAGATGGGCGACAAGCTCCGCGACAAGGAACCGGCGGTTGTGGCGGTTCTGGCCTCGGTCAGCGGCGGAAAGATTACCTTCCTGGCCGTCTGCGGCAAGGAGGCGGTGGCCAGGGGCGTCAAGGCCGGCGACCTGGTTCGCAGCGTCTGCAAAATTGCCGGAGGCAGCGGCGGTGGCAAGCCGGACAGCGCCATGGGCGGCGGCAAGGATCTGATGAAGGTGGACGACGCCCTGGCCTCTGTGGATGATTTCGTCTCCGGGAAGCTGGGCGGCTGATGCGTCGGGAGATCCGCGAATTCCGGAGGCTTCCGATAGACCATGGCGCCCTGGGGCTGGAATGGCGCGGCCGGGACGGCGCTGCTTATTTCTGCACGCCGAAGGGGGCTGAGCGTCTCGGCAGCGTCGGGGCAGGCGGCGCTCATTTTGTGCTTCTGCCGGAGGACGAGCGGGTCTACTGTGTGGATCCGGCCATGGGGGAGCCGGGGACCTACGTCCTGCCGGTGGCGTCCGACCTGCGGACGTTTGCGTCCTACGTCCTCTTCTGCCGGGACGCAAACCCCATCTCACAGATTTCCTGGATGACGGAGGCCCAGTACCGCGGGCTCCTGGCGGAGGACGCGGCGGCATGGGAAGGCTGCGGGGACGATTTCCGGCGGAAGCAGCGGTCGCTGGACGCACTGGCCCGCGCTTACGGGGTCGGGCCGGCCGATCCCTTCGGCCCGGTCAAAGCCATGCAGGCCGCATTTTCTCCGGATACGATCCGGTTTACCAGCCAATATTACGATGTGCTCGGGATCGAGCGACCATAGGAAGGAGCAGTATTATGTCTGATTGCCTGTTCTGTAAAATCATTGCCGGGGAAATCCCCTCCAAAAAAGTTTATGAAGATGATCAGTGCCTTGTATTCTGCGACATTGCGCCGCTGGCGCCGACCCATTTTCTGGTGATTCCCAAGCAGCATTTCGCTTCAGCCGCTGAGGTGACCGCTGAAAACTCCGCGGTGATTGGCCACATCTATGAGGTGATTGCCGGCCTGGCCCGGGAGATGGGGTTTGCCGACGGCTTCCGCGTGGTTACAAATTGCGGTGAATCGGCCGGGCAGACAGTCCATCATATTCACTACCATGTTTTAGCCGGGAAACAGCTGGGATCCTTCAATTGACGGCGGCTGACGGCGCTCCCGGCAGCGGCGCGGCGGGGGGTGCGGGCAGATTCCACCAAACAGGGGATCCGGCTTTCGCCAGGGCGTGAAAAGGCCGCCCGCCGGCCCTGCTGCAAGGAGCGGGTTTGGGAGAGCCCTGAACCCGCTCTTTTTGCATCCGGCGGCGCACGGCGCACAGAGAATGCCGGAAGGGTGGGGCATGCGCCTGGCCGGTGCGCTGCCGGCGGTACGCCGCTGAACGGAGATCCGGCAGACGCACCGGAAGCACAGAACAGTGCGGAGGGGTTTACTATGCGGACAGTCAACGTGGCGCTGGATTTATACAGCGCAGTGGTCTGCCTGGTTCTGGCGGGATCCCTGTTTCGGTCCCGGGGAGAACGGAACAGGCTGCGTACCTTTTTTAACAGCATGTGCCTTGTGAATCTGACGATGGCGCTGGCGGATATCACCAACTGGACCTGCGAGGGATTTGCCCGGCCCTGGTATCCTGCGGCGCTCTGGCTGGGCACCG
>JAHZEF010000120.1 GCA_019422005.1 Clostridiales bacterium | reverse complement strand
GCCCACCGTATCAAAAATGAATGCCACCAATCCCAGACCCAGGATCAGGAGCGTTCGGGTATTGAGGAAGGCGTCGGCCTGCATCCGGGCGGCAATGGTGATTCCGAGCAGAAGCGTGATCAGGTTGGCCAGCATATTCTGGGCGGACTCTGAGAGGCTTCCCAGCACGCCGCATTCCCGGATCAGATTGCCGAACATCAGGAAGCCTACCAGCGCCACGGCCCGCGGCGCCACCAGACCCGTGACGGTGGTGACGAAGATGGGGAACAGGATCCTGGTCAGCCGGGAGACGTTCCGCTGCTGGTACGGCATCCGGATCAGGCGTTCCTTCCGGGTGGTGATCATCCGGATGACCGGCGGCTGAACAATGGGAACCAGCGCCATGTAGGAATAGGCGGCCACGATGATGGCGCCGATGTAATTGGATTTCAGAAAGTTCGCCACAAAAATGGAGGTGGGGCCGTCGGCCGCGCCGATGATGGCGATAGAGGCTGCGTCCTTCATCTCAAAGCCCAGCAGCGCCGCGAGGCTCAGGGTGAAGAAAATGCCGAACTGTGCCGCGGCGCCGAACAGCATCAGCTTGGGATTGGAAAGCAGGGGGCCGAAGTCAATCATGGCGCCGATGCCGATGAACAGAAGCAGGGGAAACAGTTCGTTGGCAATTCCGGCGTTGAACAGCAGATCGATGACGCCCAATTCCTCCGCGCCCTCGTAGATCTGCGTAACAGCGCCGGACATGGGCAGGTTTACCAGAATGGCGCCGAAGCCCATGGGGAGCAGCAGCGCCGGTTCCATCTTTTTGCCGATGGCCAGATAGATCAGCAATCCGCCGATGCACCACATGACCACGTGCTGCCACTGCAGGTTCAGAAGGTTTTCGTATAATGCCTCCAAATCGATACTCCTCCATTTTATTGAAGATAACGCGCTCATGGTATCGGTTTATCCGGGAAATGACAAGGGGGAGGCGGAGAAATTTGTGAATTCTTAACAGATTCTGAAAAAACTTAACGGTTTCTTAACGACAGAAAAGAGGGGGCATCCTCTGTATTTTACGCCCGGTTCCTGTTATACTGAGACGCGGGTGATGTACAATGCGGGGAAAAAAGGTTTGCCGCCTGCGGGAACAGATGCACCTTTCCTGGAAGGACACGGGGGTGACCGCTGCGGTGCTTCTGGCCACGACGGGGGTCTGCCTGCTCCTGCGGCGCATTGACGACGGCGACGTATATGTGGCGGAACTGTTCCTGCTGGCGGTATTTGTGATCTCACGGTTTACCAGCGGGTATTTTTACGGGATTATCGCGGCGCTTCTCAGCGTGCTGGCGGTGAATTTTTTGTTCACCTTCCCGTATCTGGCGTTTAACTTCACGATCTCCGGCTACCCGCTGACCATACTCTGCATGCTGGTGGTTTCGGTGGTGACCAGCGCCATGACCACGCAGATCAAACGCCAGGGAGACCTGCGCATTGAGGCTGAGCGGGAGAAAACGCGCGGCAATCTGTTGCGGGCCGTATCCCATGACCTGCGCACGCCGCTGACTTCCATACTCGGCGCCAGTTCCGCCATCCTGGAGAATGACGCGCGCCTGACCGGGGAGGAACGGCTGCAGCTGGCGCGGGAGATCCGGGACGACTCTCAATGGCTGATCCGCATGGTGGAGAACCTTCTGTCGATCACGAGGATGGACGACGGCGGCCGGACCGCCAGGCTTTATAAACGGCCGGAGGCGGCGGAGGAACTGGTCAGCGCCGCGGTGGTGCGGCTGAAAAAGCGGTTCCCGGAGCAGACCGTCCGCGTGCGGGTGCCGGATGCGCTGCTGCTGGTGCCCATGGATGCGATGCTGATCGAGCAGGTGCTGCTGAACCTGCTGGAGAACGCCGTGATCCATGCAGAGGGCGCCACCAGCATTGAACTGACTGTGACGCTGGAAGGCGGCACGGCCGTATTCGAAGTGCGGGATAACGGCTGTGGGATCGACCCGCAGATCCTGCCGGTGCTGTTTGAGCGCACCATCAGCCACGGGGAGGAAGAGCAGAGCGACTGCAAGCGGAGCCTCGGCATCGGACTTTCAGTCTGCAATACCATCATCCGCGCCCACAACGGAAAAATGTCCGCCCGGAACCTGCCTGCCGGCGGGGCCGCCGTGCAATTTACACTGCCTCTGGAGGAATCAAACGTATGAATGTAAAGCCTAAAATCCTGATTATTGAGGACGAGCCCAATATTGCCAGCTTTATGAGCACCATCCTGACGGCCAACGACTTCACGGTGCTGCGGGCCGGCAACGGCGCGGACGGGCTGATGCTGGCCTCATCCCATTGTCCGGATGTGATCCTTCTGGATCTCGGCCTGCCGGATATGGATGGCAAGCAGATTATCCGGGCTATCCGGCAGTGGACGCAGATGCCGATTATTGTGGTGTCGGCCCGGAGCCAGGAGCATGACAAGGTGGAGGCGCTGGATCTGGGCGCGGATGACTATGTGACCAAACCGTTCGGCACCAGCGAGCTGCTGGCACGGGTGCGCACAGCCATGCGGCATGCCCGCAGCAGCGGCGTGGACGAGGCCGTGGCCCAGACAGGGCGGTTCACAGCCGGCCCGCTGACGGTGGACTTTGACAAGCGGCGCGTCTATCTGGACGGCGCGGATGCGCGGCTGACGCAGAATGAGTTCCGCATTGTGGCGCTGCTGGCCAAGCATGCGGGGCGGGTGCTGACCTACGACATGCTGCTCAAGGCGGTCTGGGGCCCCAACGGCAGCAGCGACAATCAGATCCTCCGGGTCAATATGGCCAATATCCGGCGGAAGATTGAGGAAAATCCGGCAGCGCCCAAGTTTATCTTTACGGAGATGGGCGTGGGCTACCGGATGATCGAGGGCGACTGACGGGGCGGCCGGCGGGACAACGGAAATATGACGGGGATTTCTGATATTTTTGTGCGCTTTTCCTGCGGAAATCCGGAGAAATATTTGATAAGATAAAAACCGGCGGGATCTTTCCCGCAGCCCGCTCAGGCGGACGCAATGTGGAAAGGATCGGGAACTTATGCGAAAAACGAAAATCATCTGTACCATGGGGCCGGCATGTCATTCGGAAGAAATTTTGGAGAAAATGGTCGGCAGCGGCATGAACGTTGCGCGCCTGAATTTCTCCCATGGGAGCCATGAGGAGCATGCCGAACGAATCAGGATGATTCACAGCGTGCGTGAGCGTCTCGGCGTCCCTCTGGCGATTATGCTGGACACCAAGGGGCCGGAAATCCGGCTGCGGGATTTCCAGGGCGGCAGCGCGGTCCTGCAGGACGGCGCCGGATTCATTCTGACCACGGACGAGATCCTGGGGGACGAAACCCGCGCCTCCATTACATACCGGAACCTGCCGGAGGAGCTGTCCGGCGGAGAGTCCATACTCATTGACGACGGCAAGCTGGAGCTGCGCGTGGACAGCTGCGGGGGGACAGAGGTTCGGTGCACGGTGGTGCACGGAGGCGTCGTCAGCAATAAGAAGTCCATCAACCTTCCCAATTCGCGCCTGAAGCTGCCGTATCTCAGCGAGCAGGACAAATCGGATCTGCTGTTCGGGATCTCCCAGGATGTGGACTATATTGCAGCTTCGTTTACCCGCAGCAAGGAAGACGTGATCGCGCTGCGTAAGTTTATCAATTATAACGGAGGCCATGGGATCCGGATCATCGCCAAGATAGAGAATATTGAGGGCGTGGAGAACTTCAATGAGATCCTGCGCTGTGCCGACGGCATTATGGTTGCGCGGGGCGACATGGGCGTGGAAATCGACTATGAACGGCTGCCCGGCCTGCAGAAACGGTTTATTCGCCGGTGCTACCAGGCCGGCAAGGTGGTCATCACCGCGACGCAGATGCTGGATTCCATGATTTCCTGTGCGCATCCGACCCGTGCGGAAATTACGGATGTGGCCAACGCCGTGTTTGACGGCACCAGCGCCATTATGCTTTCCGGTGAAACGGCTGCCGGCAAGTACCCGGTGGAAGCGGTCAAGGTCATGGCGACGATTGCCGAGCAGGCGGAGAAGGACGCCTTTGAGATGCAGGCGTACCGGGATATCCGGTACGATGTGGAGCTGTCGGACAACACCAACGCCGTCTGCGACGCGGCCTGCACCATGGCGCGGGATATCCGGGCCAAGGCGATCATCGCCCTGACCAAGTACGGCCACACGGCCAGAAGGATGTCCAAATTCCGGCCGTTCCAGCCGGTTGTTGCCGCCACGCATGTGCGGAAGACCTATCATCAGCTGGGGATGTGCTGGGGCGTTTACCCGGTGATGGCGCGGGATCAGAACACATCTGACGAGCTGCTGCTTCATGCGGTGGACTGCGCCAGGCAGATCGATGTGGTGGAGGACGGCGACCTGGTGGTGATCGCTGCGGGCGTTCCGCTGGACACGCCGGGCAGCACCAATCTCCTGAAGGTCGAGGTTGTGGGAAGCCGCAAATAAGGGCGGGCCGCGCCTGCCGCGGCGTTACGGCCCGGAAAGGAACGCGGGACAGTACGGAAACAGGGATCTGCAGTCTGTGAGGCTGCAGATCCCTGCTGTTTTTATGCGTATGCAGAGGCGGAAAGCGGAAATGCCGGTGGGGCCTTAACGGGATTTTTACGGATTTTCGACAGAATTTAACGGAAATTAACCTGGATTTCCGCTATGCTTGATCATGGCGGCGAAGGGCTCCGGAGGGGCGTGCTGCCAAACCCCATGAGACTGCGAGGACAATACAGTGCAAATTTCGCTTTCCTGGTTTGTGGAACAGGCGCTCTCCAGCCCGCTGCTGCTGGTTACGGTACTGCTGACGCTGGGCGTCATCTTTGTGAATGGATGGACGGATGCGCCCAACGCCATTGCCACCTGCGTCGCCACCCGGTGTATGGCGCCGCGGGCTGCCGTTCTGATGTCGGCGGTGTTTAATTTTCTGGGCGTGCTGGTCATGACGCTGCTCAACGCCACGGTGGCGGCTACCATCACCAACATGGTCAACTTCGGCGGGGATACCGGCGAGGCGGTCACGGCTCTGTGCGCGGCCCTGGTTGCCATTATCCTCTGGGCGGTGGCGGCCTGGTATTTCGGAATCCCCACCAGTGAGAGCCATGCGCTGATCGCGGGCCTTTCCGGCGCCGCCATTGCGCTGCATGGAGGCCCGGCGGGAATCAACGGCGCAGAGTGGGTCAAGGTGATTTACGGGCTGCTGCTTTCCACGCTGCTGGGGTTCGGCAGCGGCTTTGCCTTTGCACGGCTGACGGAACTGGCGTGCGGCGGCATGGACCGCCGCAGGACGGCCGGATTTTTCCGCGGCGCACAGATCTTCGGCGGCGCAGCCATGTCCTTTATGCACGGCGCGCAGGATGGGCAGAAGTTCATGGGGGTGCTGATGCTGGGCGTATTTCTGGCAAACGGCAGCGGGAATCCGGGGCAGTTCCAGCTGCCGGTCTGGATGATGCTGCTGTGCTCCGTCATCATGGCGGTGGGGACATCCCTGGGCGGCTACAAAATTATCAAGTCCGTGGGGATGGATATGGTGCGGCTGCAGCCTTATCAGGGCTTTGCGGCGGATCTGGCGGGCGCATTCTGCCTCCTGCTGTCTTCGGTATTCGGCCTGCCGGTCAGCACGACGCACACCAAGACCACCGCGGTCATGGGTGTGGGCGCGTCCCGGAGGCTGTCGGCGATCAACTTCTCTGTGGTACGGGATATGGTTCTGACCTGGGT
Organism: Clostridiales bacterium; assembly: GCA_019422005.1. Classification (GTDB taxonomy): domain Bacteria; phylum Bacillota; class Clostridia; order Oscillospirales; family Oscillospiraceae; genus Avoscillospira_A. The sequence goes on along the minus strand of JAHZEF010000120.1, from coordinate 1,276 downwards.
GCTGACCTTCCCCGGATGCGGGTTGATCGGTTTTGGTATGGCGAAGCTGTTTATTGTGCTGTTTTGAGGAGAGGAATAGGAACCATGGCGAAAAAGACCGAGGATTTTTACTTTGACTCCTTTGTCCGGGGGATCGACGCCGCCTGTGACGCGGCGTATCTGGTGCGGAACGTGCTGGCCTCCTACGATGCCGGGCAGCTGCCGGAGCGGCTGAAGGAGCTGCATGCCATAGAACACCGCGGCGACGAGGTCAAGCATGCGCTGGTGGAGGAGGTTTCCCGGGCGTTTATCACACCGCTGGAGCGGGACGACATCATGACGCTGAGCCAGGCTGTGGATCAGGTGACCGACTCGGTGGAGGATATTCTGATCCGCCTGTATATCACCGGCGTCCGGCGCCTGCGCAGCGATACGGCGGATCTGGCGGAGCTGCTGATCAAATGCGTGGAGGCTACGCGGCAGATGCTGCAGGAGTTCCGAAACTTCAAAAAATCCAAAAAGCTGGCGGAATACATTATCCTGATCAACCACATTGAAGAGGAGGCGGACGCGCTGTATATGTCCTGTATGCGGCAGCTGCACGCCGGGGTGCAGGATCTGTTTCAGATTGTAGTCTGGCGGGAAATCTACGACTTTTTTGAGAAGTGCTTCGACGCCTGCGAGGATGTGGCGGATATTGTGGAAAGCATCACCATCGGCAATACCTGACCGTATGGGGCCGCGGAACCACGCGGCGCCCCGGCCCAGCTGCAAACCGCCCCGCCGGTTCAAAAACCGGCGGGGCGTCTGGTGATTCTGCGGGAACCGGAGGCGGAATGCCGCTCAGTCGAAGGCAAACAGGTTCAGACCGATCCCGGGGTCTGGCCGACGGCCCACGTGGCCGTCCAGGCAGCGCACGATCAGCTCGCACGTTGCGCTGACCACTGCGCGGTTGAGGTGGCCGCCGAACACGCGTCCCTGGCCGTCTCCGGCGCTCATGTGCAGATGGAGGTAGGCGCGGCCGTCCATCTCTGTGACGGTTCCGGTGAGGGAGACGATTTCAAAATCGCCTGTAAACGTATTGGAGGCGTACTGCCGTTCGGACGGATGGTAAACGCCGACGGTAAATTCTCCCACGGCGCCCAGGGCGCTGACCTCTGCCAGACGGATCTGCTCACGGGAGGCCAGGGCCTGCAGCTGCCCGACGATTTCCTCGCCGCGGTCCATCCGAACCACCCATGTGTCGGCGAATCTGCGATATTCCATCAAAAAAACCTCCCCGTGTTATTCAAATCTT
>JAHZEF010000012.1:20929-34082 GCA_019422005.1 Clostridiales bacterium | reverse complement strand
TGAGCCTTCCGGAGAACAGTTTGGAGTCCAGGTTTGTCCGGCAGACGGCTTCAACGCTGACAAGACTGTGGACGGAAAATACGGGCGTTCTTCTGGGAGAGATCGGGATCGACTGCGGACCGTGTGCCGGCGGCTGCAAATTCTGCACATTTGGGTTTTCCGGATCGAACATTCAGCCTGTGTATTTGAGCAGGGAAGAGGTACGGCGCCGAACCGCGGCCTTTTGCGCCGGCGGTGATCTGTATGCCATTGTATTGCAGACGATGCATCATTACCGGATGGAGAGGCTGCTGGATATGATACAGTGCGTCCGGGAAACGGCGGACGGACAGACAAGAATCTGGGTGAATGTGGGCGATACCGACCGTTCAGGTCTGCGGGCATTGAAGGCGGCCGGCGTCGAGGGGATTTATCATGCCTGCCGCTTGCGGGAAGGCGTGGATACTGCGCTGCAGCCAAAGGAACGGCTGCGTACCATGAAAGAAGCTGTGGAAGAAGGCTTAAAGCTTTTTACCTGCTGTGAACCCATTGGGCCGGAACATACGCTTGATGAATTGGCAGACAGCATTCTTTTGGGGATCGAATATGGCGCGTATATCCATGCGGCGATGCCCCGGGTATGTGTGCCGGGATCACCGCTGTTCGGCCGGGGGCAAATCAGTGAAGAGAGACTGGCGCATATCACCGCCTGTATTGCTCTGGCGTTTGCTTCTGCAGGGCATCCGTTTGTGTGTGCGCATGAGCCGAGTTTGTTGGGACTGCAGTCCGGCGCCAGCGTGGTCATGGCAGAATCCGGAGCGAATCCGCGGGATATACAGACAGAGACTGCGCAGGGAAGAGGGTTTTCCGTAGAACGCTGCCGCCGCCTGCTGGCTGAGGCGGGGTTCACGGGGGTACGCCGGGGAGACAAATCCAAAGTGCCGCTGCTGCCGGCGGACAGCCTGAGCGTATGAAGTAATTGGGAATTTGCCTGCTGCCGCAGCAATCTTGCTGCGGCAGTTCCGGATCCTGCAGGCTGGGAAACGCAACGTAACGTACGGGGAGTGATTTTATGAACGGGTATGAACGTACCTGCAGATTTGTTTTGGGGCAGCCGGTGGACAGGCCGCCCTTTATGCCGTTGGTGATTGAATGGGTGTCCAGGCAGTGCGGCCTGGAATACCCGGAGTTCGTGTACCGGCCGGAGCTGCGGGCGGACGCCTATCTTCGGATTGCCAAGGAGTTTGACCTGGACTGCATCCTGCCGGATGCAGACTTTTCCGAGCAGTTGGAGGATTTTGGACAGAAGCCGGAATGGACCAGCGCCGGCTTCCAAACGGAGCCGATCCTCCGTTCCCTCGAGGAGATTGACAGCCTGCGGCTTCCGGAGATCCGCCCCGGGACAAGGCAGGGGAACCGGATTGAAGTGCTCCGGAGAATTGCAGAAAAAGAGAAGGGCAGCCGGTATATTTTCGGAATCTGCATCGGGCCGTTTACAGAATACTGCAATGCCCGGGGCGTCAAGGATGCCATGTATGATATCGTGAAAAAGAAAAACCGGGAAAAGATGCTGCAGGGGATCCGGCTCTTTTTTGAAAACGGCATGAACTTTATCCGGGCGCAGATGGAGGCCGGTGCGGACGGCATTCAGATTGTGGAACCCAATTGCTCCCTGATTTCGCCGAAGCTTTATGAAGAATATGTGCTGCCGCTGCACCGGGAAATGGTGGAACTGATTCAGAAGGACGGCGGCTTTGCGCGCCTGCATGTGTGCGGCGATACCTCGCTGCTGATGCCCTATACCCTGGGAACGGGGACGCACATTCTGGACGTCGATTCCGCGGTGGATCTGACAAAGGTTGCCCATCTGCTGGGAAAAGAGCAGTGCTTCTGCGGGAACCTGGATACGTCCGCTGAGATTCTGCACGGCGCGCCGGAGGCGTTTGCCGCCGCGGTGCGCAGGCGTTTTGACGAGACGAATAACCGGATCATCCTGGCCGGAGGATGCGACATACCGGCCGGTACCAGCCCGGAGAATATGCGTGCGTTCCATGACGCCGTGGAAGCGCTGGCCGGGCAGACGCCGCGGGCAAGCTGAGACGGCGCGCCGGGATGAAAACAAGCCTGCCGGAATCCACCGTTTGGATTCCGGCAGGCTTGCCGATGCAGGGGAACGGGTACAGCGGCGCGGTTTCGCCTCAGGAACGGGATGTGCATCCCGGGGCCGCTTCCTCCCAGCGGGCGCGGAAGGCGTCGCGGTTCTGCCTGTACAGGGTTTCCAGATCCTTGTCATAACCCAGCACCGTGCCGGGCAGCGTGTCGTGAATGGCGGAGAGAAGCTGCTGGACCTGCGGTTCCTTCATGGGCAGCGTATACTGCTTCCCGTTCATGGTGCGCAGGATGGCGGCATAGGTTTTGCCGCTGGGAATGCCGTTGGTGCGGTGCTGGGTTGTACTCTGATACGCCCACGCCAGATCCCAGGGGCGCAGCAGTACAGTGGACGGGCCGGAATGGAACAGGACATAATCCCGGTTCATGCGGACGCCGCAGACCGCAGGGGTGTCCTCGTAGAACTGCTCCAGCTTTTCCAGCATCACGGACTCTTCCCCCATGGAGGCGAGCTTCCGGCGGAGATCTTTCTGATACCAGCCGCTCAGCGCCCGGATCAGCGGAACCAGGGCCAGGGCCAGCAGGATCAGAGAACCGAGCAGCGCCAGCCACACGGTAATGGGCAGGCTGTCGCCGATGCGGCCTGCATTGATGTAGTAGGGCAGCATAATTTCTTCCATTGCAGTGTCGCCGCCGGCCAGCTGGTGGTAATAGCCCCGCACTTCATCGTCCATGGCGCAGACCGTCCCCTTGACATGAAGGACGGGCAGCTCGCTTCCTGCAAGGCTGCCGGAGGCATACTGGTAACTGGCCTCCATCAGATCGCCGGCGGCGTCCAGATCAGACTCATGGACAAAAAGCGCCATATAGTAGGTCTCGTCGAAATCGATAACGTATTGCGCTCCTGTGATCTTGCCGGTGGGGACATGGTTGCGGTATTCCTCTTCTTCCACATATTGGGCATAAAAAAAGGAAATGTCATCCTCCACATAGGCGCCCTCCAGTGTCTCCGGCGTCAGTTCTGCGAGCGTCTTGGGGCTGAGCGTCTGAAATACGGCCTGGCAGTGAAAAAAGTAAAATACTGCGGCGGCCGCGGCCAGCAGGATGAGCGACGGCAGCAGCACTTTTCGGGTGCTGCCCCGGCGCAGCCGTTTCAATAATTCCATATGTTCTCTTCCTTTCTCTTCTCCTAAAGCGCTTCCGGATGCAGAGGCCCGGAAGCTATTACACTGTATCATACCGCGCCGCAGTTCGTCAACCGGGCGGCGACAAACCGGCGGCCGTCTGCTGCCGGAGGGCTTGACGGCCGGCTGCCGGGTCATGTATGATGAAGAAAACGGCGGCAGGCCGGGCTTCCCGGCCGGAAAAGGAGGAGCATCGGTGAAGAAGCTTCGGATCCTGCAGCTGCAGCTCCCTGTTGCAGCAGATAAGCGGGAGAATTTACGCGCACTCAGGGAACGGATGGAGGCGGAGGCTGACAGCGGAGCGGATCTGGTGGCGCTTCCTGAGATGTTTTGCTGCCCCTATGAGGCGAAAAACTTCCCGGACTATGCCGAACCGGAGGGCGGAGAGGTCTGGACTGCCTGCGCCGAACTGGCGGCGCGCTGCGGCGTCTACCTGTCGGCCGGCACCATGCCGGAGCGGGGAGAGGACGGAAAGATCTACAATACGGCATACGTCTTTGACCGGCAGGGAAAGCAGATCGCCAGGCATCGCAAAATGCACCTGTTTGATATTGACGTGGACGGCGGGCAGCGTTTCCGGGAGTCGGAGACCCTGACGCCGGGCGGCCAGGTCACCGTGTTTCAAACGGAGTTTGGGATGATGGGGCTGTGCGTCTGCTACGACTTCCGTTTTCCGGAGCTGGCGCGGCTGATGGCCTTGGAAAGCGCCCGGATTCTGCTGGTGCCGGCGGCGTTCAATATGACCACAGGGCCGGCCCACTGGGAATTGATTTTCCGCGCCCGTGCGCTGGACAATCAGGTGTTTGCCGTGGGGACGGCGCCTGCCCGTGATCCGGCGGCGGCCTATCATTCCTGGGGGCACTCCATTGTGACGGATCCGTGGGGGGCCGTGCTGGCGCAGATGGAGGAGGGGCCCGGCAGGCAGCTGACAGAACTGGATCTGGAGCAGCTGGACCGGGTTCGCCGGCAGCTGCCGCTGCTGCAGCACCGCAGGACGGACAGATACAGCCTGCAGATGCGCTGAGCATGGCCCCGGATGGCCGCTCCGCGGCGGGGATGCGCACGGTGAAATACTGCGGAGGCTGCCGGATCCGGCAGCCTCCGCAGTGTTTTTTCGATGCAGTCCATCCCGATTGTGCGGGGAACGGCTCCGGCGCTCAGCCGTCTGCCGCAGGGGTGTCGGAACATTTCCGGACGGTGGCGGCCACAATGCGCCGCTCAGAGATCTGCTCGACGTGAATGTGCAGCCCATAGGCCTCCACATCCAGCACGCTTCCATCCTGCGGGATGGTGTGCAGGCGGCTGAAGACCAGCCCGCCCAGCGTGTCGAAATCCAGATCTGCCGGCAGGTCGATTCCCACGGTTTCGGCAACTTCCTCGATGTCGGCTCCGCCGCTGACGCGCCACAGGCCGGGCGTGAGCTGCTCAATCTCCGCCGGCTCCGACGGGTCGAATTCGTCGTAAATATTGCCGACGATTTCTTCCAGCAGATCTTCCATGGTGACGAGGCCGGCAGTATCGCCATATTCATCGACTACGATGGCGATATGTACCTTCTTTGTCTGCATATCCTGCATCAGAGCGGCGGCTTTCAGCGTATCCGGTACAAAGTAAGCCGGCCGCAGCAGCTCGGTCAAGGGCTTCGGCTGTGCGTTCATCCGGTCCAGCAGGAATACGCGGGCGTTGAGGATTCCGAGGACGTTGTGTATATCCCCGTCGTAGACGGGGTAACGGGACAATCCGGTTTCGCGGATGGTCCGTTCGATTTCCCGGTCGTCGGCCCGGACGGAAAAAGCGGTTACGTCTGAAACATGGATCATCACATCCCGCGCCATGGCGTCTCCGAATTCAAAGACATTGTCGATCCATTCGCGCTCCTCACGGTCAATTGCACCGCGGGCTTCTCCCAAATCCACCATCATGCGGATCTCTTCTTCCGTGACGGTTTCCTCCTCCGCCTCGGTCTTCATGTGCAGGAGCTTCAGAAGCCCGTTGGTAGAGGCAGACAGCAGCCAGATCACCGGCCGCATGACGACCGACAGCGCCGTAACCACACCGCAGGAGAACTTTGCGACCTCCAGCGGCCGCTGCATGGCAATCCGTTTGGGAGTCAATTCACCCAGAACCAGCGTGAAGTAGGACAGGATGATGGTGATGAGAATGACGGAAAGCGTATCCAGCACGCGCACGGGCAGCGCCTGAAACCCGAGGTCATAATAGACCCTGTTGACCAGAAGTTCGGAGAAGTTGTCGGCGGCGAAGGCGCTGCCCAGAAAACCGGCCAGAGTGATGCCGATTTGTATGGTGGAGAGAAAGCCGGCGGGCTCCTCCACCAATTTCAGCAGCCTGGGAGCCTGCCTGTCGCCTTCTTCCGCCAGCTTGCGAAGCTTCGCAGGGCTCAGGGAGATGACGGCAATTTCCGTCATGGCAAAAAAAGCGTTCAAAAGGATCAGAAAAAGCTGAAGAATCAATTGTTGGGGGATCTTATTCAAAAAAATCTCTCCTTGTCAGTTTTCATGCGGCTGCAGGCAGCGTACACACGGGGAAAAGCGGCGCAAGACGGCTGAAATTGCGCAAAAAGGCACAGCCTCCCGCAACTGGATCCGGGAAGCCATGCCCTGTGGTTCATCATACAATCTTCAGTTCGGTCTGCGTCGCTGCTGTCCGCTTCGTCCATAATGGAATGCCAGTTCCTTTCACAGCCGGATATTTGGAACTTATTATAGCAGGTTTTTTCCGGTTGTCAAGGTATCTGCGCCGCGGTTTGCGGAGAGCGGCGCAGCCGGGTGCGCCGGGCGGGCGGCCGCGCCGCGGCCGCCCGGGGGAAACCGCGCGGAAGGCCGGGAACCGCCGCAGCGCCGAATGGGGACAGGCTGGAAATCGCAAAGTGGAAAGTGCGCCGCGATTCTGAAAGTGGACTTCCCTGAAACTGTGGAAGTTTCCCAAAGTTTTTTTGGAAAACTGTGCATAATACTGATTATTCAGGCAATTTCGACGGAAATCTGTCGAGCAAAAACTTCCATTTTTTGTCTCTTTTGGCTTGCAAAAATTTGGCGCATATGGTAAATTATAGGTGCTGTTTGGATGGATCTTCCAGCGGCTTTCGCGGAGGACAATAATTTACCAAATTAGGAGAGGAACGCAGATGGAAAACCGAATGAGAGCATTGATTGCGGATGGAAGCGAGGAATTTTGTGAACATCTTCGTGTGACGCTGGAGAGGGAATGCGGCTGCGAAGTTGTTGGAACGGCACAGGATGGAATCCGGGCGGTCAGCCTTTTGAAAGAGCAGCTGCCCGACGTGCTGATTCTGGATATGGCGCTTCCGAAACTGGATGGAATGTCTGTACTGAAGGCGGCCGGAGCCCTGGAGAAGCGTCCGGTTACTTTGGTGACTTCCAGCTTTATGACTGAGTATGTGGCATTGATGACGACAAATCTCGGCGTACAGTATTTTATGATGAAGCCGTGCGACCCGGTTTCCGTGGCCGAGCGTGTGGCGGAAATGTGCGAGGCGGAACGTCAGCGCAAACCGGCGGCGGTTCCCGGAAAGCGCCAGGAGATCAACGTGGAGGCCATGGTGACTTCGATCATTCACGAGATCGGCGTCCCGGCACATATTAAGGGGTATCAGTATCTGCGGGAAGCGATCATGATTGCCGTGGATGACATGGAAGTGATCAACGCCATTACGAAGGTTCTCTATCCTCAGGTTGCCAAGACGTTTTCCACGACTCCGTCCCGTGTGGAGCGCGCGATCCGCCATGCGATTGAAGTGGCGTGGGACCGCGGAGACCTGGAGACGCTTCAGAGATTCTTTGGGTATACAGTCAGCAATACCAAGGGAAAACCGACAAATTCGGAATTCATTGCATTGATTGCCGATAAACTGCAGCTTCAGATCAAAAATATGGATGTGCAGCAGAGCATGTAGCGTGTACGATGCTCCGGGAAACCAGGGGGGGCCGCAGGCCTCCCCTTTTTGATACCGGTGTATGGCCGCGGCAGAGCGGTTTATGCAAAAAACCGTTCGACAATAAATTGATATTTTTTACAAAAAATGTAATTTCTGTATTATTTTTGACTGAAAACACGGCTGGAAACCGAAAAGAATAGGAGAAAATGCCGATTTTTGCGAAATATTTTTCTTTCCATTTCACGGCGCATGTGCTGTAATAACATACAGAAGGGGGAGAGTGGATGACGCGTACATTATTGCGAACGGCTTTAACAATGGACCAAGTGGGGCGGAGTGTGAAACTGGATTATTATCTTTTGGCGGAAGATGCAGCAGGACTGGAGCAGTATGGTGTGGAGGTCGTGATGCAGAGAGGAAAGCTGGACGAACGATGTACGGTGGCCTATATTACCCCGCTGGCCAGCTGCATGATCAGGATCATCGGGATTCTGGCCGAAGCAACCGTTACGCCGACCACGGTAAGGGAAATCCTGGAGGATATTTTATAGCGCACTGGCGGAGAGCGAATTTCATAGAAGAAAATCCGGCGCGCATGCGGCTTTGAGAAGACGCATGCGCGCCATTGCTGCTGCCGGCGGCCGTCCGGAGGGACGGCGCGCGCGGGGCGCTGCTTCCTGCCGTGGGCAGGATAAAGAACTGGACATCAATCCGGCGATTTGCTATAATCGATTTGCCGGCCCGTGCTGCATGCAGGCCGGCGGCATTGCTGAGCAGGGAGGAAAAGACGATGAAGTGTCCGTATTGCGGCTATCAGGAGAGCAAGGTAGTGGATTCCCGCCATTCTGAGGATGGATCCAGCATACGCCGGAGGAGGGAGTGCCTGGCCTGCGGCAAGCGGTTTACGACTTATGAGACGGTGGAAAGCCTGCCGATTGTGGTCGTCAAGAAGGACAGCAGCCGCCAGAGCTTCGACCGCAATAAGGTGCTCAACGGCATGGTGCGGGCCTGTGAAAAGCGTCCGGTATCCATGAGCGCGCTGGAGAAAGCGGTGGATGAAATTGAGCAGATCATCCAGAACTCCCTGGAACGGGAAATCCGTACGTCGGATATCGGCGAACTGGTGATGGAACGCCTGAAGCCGCTGGACGAAGTGGCGTATGTGCGGTTTGCATCCGTGTACCGGCAATTCAAGGATATTAATACGTTCATGCAGGAATTGAACAAGATTTTGGAGGAAAAGTAAACCGGACTGCGGTTTGCCTGCGGCGCACGGCCCGGAAGGGCTGTGCGCCGGCTGCCTTTTATGGGACGGCAGGGGTTCCGGCGGCCAGAATATTGTAATAATAGGGCTTCTCCATGTCGGAAAGATGGCGGATCTGTGCGATCAGATCGGCACAGGTGGGTTCAAACTCCTCCGTGCATTCGTTTTCTGCGTATTCCAGCAGCTCGCGGAAGGTGCTGTTGATCGTATCGGATTCCGCATGGCGCAGTGCGATTCCGAAAAAGCCGTGATGCTGCTCCCAGAAGTCCCGGGTCCGGGCAACCAGCTGCGCGGCGGCCTGAAAGTCGCCGCGGTCTGCCCGTTCGGCAGCCTGCTCCAAAAGGGACGCGGCTTCTTCAGTATAGTGGTCCAGAACGGCGGTGACGGTGAAGCAGAGCGCCAGGCAGAGCAGGAGGATTGCCAGGCCGATATAGAAATATCTCATGTCTCCGGCACCTCCCGCCGCGAAAGATACAGTTTCCCGCCCCTGGTGGCGGTGAGCAGAAAGAGATCCTCCGGCCGGCAGTTGAGCTGCCGGAGCTGCCGGTTGAGCCAGGCGCGGTCATGGCCGCTGGCCTGCAGGTATTCCTCCAGCACAACGCCGTCGCTGATAATGGTCAGCGGGAGTTCGGCCTGATCCACCTGGACATGCAGGTCCATGGCGGTGGGCGGCTGATGCTTGGGATGCACAATGGTGCTGATCTGCCCGTCGATTTCCAGAATGGCGTATTGGACGGAACTCAGATCCACAATCCCCTTTTCCCGGAGATGCTGCAGAAGCTCATCCACGGTGACGCGGGTTTTGGAAAGGTTTCCGGCCAGGATTTTTCCGTTTTCCATCAGCATGATGGGATTGCCGCTGAAAAATCTGCGCAGCCGCCTGCAGCGCATGGAGAGCACCGAAAGGATCAGTTCAATGGCCAGAACGGTCAGAATCGGCAGGATGCCGGAGAGCAGGGGGATTCCGATGTCCTGCATGGGGACGGAAGCCAGATCGGCAATCAGAATGGCCACGACGAACTCCGAGGGTTCCAGTTCGCCGATTTGCCGCTTTCCCATCAGGCGGACCGCCAGGATCAGGATCAGATACAGGATCATTGACCGGATGTAAGAAATAAACATAGAATCCACCTCCCGAAGACAGTATCTGCATCATGGTGCCGATTATGCGTGGAACGCGCCTGAAACGTGAAAGAAGCGCTTGCAATTGAACGGAAAATACAGTATCGTATACCTGTTATGAAATAGTGCGGGAAAGTTCGGAGTTTGCGGAGTAAGCGGATAGATCCCGGAGATTGGTTCGCGTTTCGAACGAATTTTGCGGCTGTGGAACAGCCGCCCCCGAGAAGCGAGGTAGGAACCGATGAATATTGCAGAAATCTTTGGCAGCAACGTCTTCAGTGAGGCGGTGATGAAGCAGTGGCTGCCGACCAGAGAGTTTTCTGAGGTCATGGAGGTGCTGAAAAACGGCGGCCAGCTGAGTATGGCCACCGCCGATGTGGTTGCCGCAGCGATGAAGGATTGGGCTGTCAGCAAGGGCGCGACCCATTACACGCACTGGTTCCAGCCTCTGACCGGAATTACGGCGGAAAAGCACGACTCGTTTCTGACGGTCCCCGTGGCTGGGAAGACGCTGCTTCAGCTGACCGGCAAGCAGCTGATTATGGGGGAACCGGATGCCTCGTCGTTCCCGTCCGGCGGGCTGCGGGCCACGCATTATGCCCGCGGATACACGGCGTGGGACATGACGTCTCCGGCGTTTATCAAAGAGCAGTCCTGCGGGGCGGTGCTCTGCATTCCCACCGTTTTTGTCTCCTTTACCGGCGAGGCGCTGGACAACAAAACGCCGCTGCTGCGGTCCATGGAGGTCCTGAGCCAGCAGACGCTGCGGCTGCTGCGGCTGTTTGGCAACAAAACCTCCCGGAAAGTGATTCCTTCTGTGGGCGCCGAGCAGGAGTATTTCCTGGTGGACCGCCGGAAATACCTCAAGCGCCGCGACCTGATTTATACGGGGCGGACGCTGTTCGGCGCAAAAGCGCCCAAAGGGCAGGAACTGGACGATCAGTACTTCGGCGTGATCCGCGAGCGGGTGGGCGCTTACATGAGGGATCTGAACGAGGAACTTTGGAAAATGGGGATCACCGCCACCACGCAGCACAATGAAGTGGCGCCGGCCCAGCATGAAATGGCGCCCATTTATTCCGACGCCAATGTGGCGGTGGATCAGAATCAGCTGGCGATGGAGACCATGAAGCGGGTGGCGACGCAGCATGACCTGGTTTGCCTGCTCCATGAAAAGCCGTATGCCGGCGTGAATGGTTCCGGCAAGCACAATAACTGGTCCATCAATACCGACGATGGCCTGCGGCTGCTGGATCCGGGCCCCAAGCCCAACGAAAATCTGCAGTTTCAGCTGATCCTGGCCTGTATCATGAAGGCGGTGGACGAGCATGCGGACCTGCTGCGCCAGACGGCGGCCAATGTGGGGAACGACCATCGCCTGGGCGCGCAGGAAGCGCCGCCGGCCATCATCTCCATTTTCCTCGGCGATCAGCTGGAGGACGTGGTGAACCAGATTACGCACAGCGGCGTTGCAGCCGGCGTCATCAAGAGTGGAAAGCTGGATACCGGCGTTTCCACGCTGCCTGTGCTCCGGAAAGACGCCACAGACCGCAACCGCACGTCGCCCTTTGCCTTCACCGGCAACAAATTTGAATTCCGCATGGTCGGCTCCTCCGATTCCATTGCCAACGCCAACACAGCGCTCAATACCATCGTGGCGGAGGCGTTCTGCGAAGCGGCGGATGTGCTGGAGCGGTCAGAGCACTTCGAGCACGACGCAAAAACGCTGGTGGCGCAGTATATGATTGACCATTCCCGCATTATTTTCAACGGCAACGGCTATTCCGAGGAATGGGTGCGGGAAGCGGCGCGGCGCGGCCTGCCCAATCTGCCGTCCATGGTGGATGCGATTCCGGCGCTGACGACAGAGCGCTCTGTGGCCCTGTTTGAAAAGTTTGGCATTTTTACACGGGCGGAGCTGGAGTCCCGGGCGGAAGTGATGTATGAGACCTATGCGAAGACCGTAAATATTGAAGCCCAGACCATGGTTCACATGGCTGGGAAGCACTATATTCCGGCGGTGATTCACTATGTTACCCGTCTGGCCAATTCTGTGAACGCTGTCCGGGCGGCCTGCGCAGAAGCGGACATCTCTGCACAGCGGGAGCTCCTGCTGCGCTGCTCTGCGCTCCTGGCGTCTGCCCGGGAGGCGCTGACCCGGCTGGAATGCGTGACGGAACGGACCAATGCCATAGAGGCGGTGCAGGACATGGCGAACGCCTTCCACAGCGAAGTGGTGCCTGCCATGGCAGAACTGCGCAGTACCATTGATGAACTGGAGCTGCTGGTCGACAAGGACATGTGGCCTGTGCCGACTTACGGCGATTTGATGTTTGAAGTGTGACGCGCCGCCGCAGACTGTCCAAAGTGAGAAAAGCCGCTTCCGCCGCGGGATGGCGGAAGATACGCGCAGGGGGGTTCCGCCCCCCTGCGCGCCTGTTTTGCCCGCGGGGCATTGCCAGGCTCCGGCAGAACCGCGGAAAGCCCGCCTGAAAGTTTTACTGTCCTTTGGGATGAATCTATGGTACAATAAAAAATGAGGTGAATCCAAAATGCATGATGAACAGACGCCGGAGGCGCTGGAAAGCGCACGGAATGAATATGAACGGCAGGCGCAGAAGCAGGAATATGTCCCGCGTCCGCGATGGCAGATTGTGATGGCGTGGGTCCTGATTGCCATTGTCCTGCTGGGGATTGCAAACCTCTGCTACTGGCAGCTGACGGCCTGATGCGGATTCTGGGAATTGATCCGGGCTTTGCCACCATCGGATTCGGACTGATTTCATCGGAGCGGGGCGTCCACCGGCTGCTGCAGTATGGCACTGTGACAACGCCGGCAGATTTGGAATTTGCCCAGCGCCTGGTGGTGATTTATGATGATATGACCCGCCTGCTGGAGACGCTGCAGCCGGAGGCAGTTTCGGTGGAAGAACTGTTCTGGGGGCATAATGTGACCACCGGCATCGGCGTGTCACACGGGCGGGGGGTGATCCTGCTGGCAATTGCCAAAGCCGGCATCCCTCTTTTTGAATATACGCCCATGCAGGTGAAGCAGGCTGTGGTGGGCTATGGAAAGGCAGAAAAGCGGCAGGTTATGGATATGACGCGGCGCCTGCTGAAAATGGAACGGATTCCCCGTCCGGACGACGCCGCCGACGCGCTGGCGCTGGCGCTGTGCCATGGCCGGACGCATACGTCCCTGCTCCACCGGGCGGGGCTGGATCTGGCGGGAAGGTGAGGGACCATGCTCTTTTACTATTTGAACGGAACGGTTACGGCGCTGGAGGCCAACCTGGCGGTTGTGGACTGCGCCGGAGTGGGCTATGCCTGCTATACCACCGGCTATACGCAGTCCCAGCTGCGTGTCGGGCAGCAGCATAAGCTTTATACCTACTGCAGTATCCGGGAGGATGCAGTGGATATTTTCGGTTTTGCCACGCGGGAGGAACGGGTGTGCTTTGAACGGCTGCTGAGCGTTTCCGGCGTCGGGCCGAAGGCAGCGCTGGCAATCCTCTCGGTTTCCACGCCGGAGCGCTTTACGCTGGCTGTGGTTACGGGCGACGAGAAGTCCCTGACGGC
>JAHZEF010000012.1:0-20919 GCA_019422005.1 Clostridiales bacterium | reverse complement strand
GCGCCGGGGATTGGCCCCAAGACGGCGAAGAAGATTATCCTGGAGCTGAAGGATAAAATAGCCGGCGAACAGATGCAGCTGGAAACGCCCGGCCCGGCCGCGCCGGCATCCGGAGGAGGAAAAGTGGCCGAGGCTTCCGCGGCGCTGGCGGCGCTGGGATACTCCCAGGCAGAGATCGGGGCTGCGCTGCGCGGGATCCCGGTGGACTCCATGCGCGTGGAAGAAATTGTACGGCAGTGCCTGCGTTCCATGGTGACACAGTAAGGAGGCGGCGGATTGAGTATTGATTTTTCACAGGATCTGGAAGCGCCTCTGGTGACTGCTTCCCTGACGCCTCAGGATGAGGGGGAGTTTTCGCTCCGCCCCAAGACGCTGGCGGATTATACCGGCCAGGAAAAGGCGAAGGGAAACCTTTCCGTCTATATCGAAGCGGCCCGCCGGCGGGGGGAACCGCTGGACCATGTCCTGCTGTATGGCCCGCCGGGACTTGGAAAGACGACGCTGGCAGGCATTATTGCCAATGAGATGGGGGTCAGCATGCGGATTACGTCCGGGCCGGCCATTGAGAAAACCGGCGATCTGGCGGCGCTGCTGACCAATTTGAACCCCGGCGACGTATTGTTTATTGACGAGATCCACCGCCTGAACCGGACGGTGGAGGAGATTCTCTATCCGGCCATGGAGGACTTTGCCATCGATATTATGATCGGCAAGGGGCCCTCGGCCAATTCCATTCGGCTGGATCTGCCCCGGTTCACGCTGGTGGGCGCCACCACCCGGGCCGGCCAGCTTTCCTCGCCGCTGCGGGACCGGTTCGGCGTACAGCTGCGGCTGGAGCTCTACAGCCGGGAGGAACTGTCCCGGATTGTGGCGCGGAGCGCCGCGCTGCTGGGTATGGAAATCGCTCCGGACGGAGCCGAGGAAATTGCGGCGCGCTCCAGGGGGACGCCGCGGATTGCAAACCGGATCCTCCGGCGTGTGCGCGATTTTGCGCAGATTTACTACGACGGTGTGATCACAAGAAAGGCGGCCGACCCTGCGCTGACCCAGCTGGAGATCGATTCCCTGGGGCTGGACGCCATTGACCGCCGGATGCTCACGGCCATTATTCAGAATTACGGCGGCGGGCCTGTCGGCTTGGAAACGCTGGCGGCCACCATCGGCGAGGAAGCCGTGACGCTGGAAGACGTTTACGAACCGTATCTGATGCAGATCGGTTATTTGACAAGAACCCCCCGGGGCCGCTGCGTGACGCAGCCGGCGTATGCGCATCTGCATCTGGAGGGCCCGGGGCAGCAGCAGTTTGGGATTTGATTTTGCAGCAAGGAGGTAATCTGAATTATGGGGACACTGTTTGGAACGGATGGGATCCGCGGCATTGCCAATGAGACGCTGGACAACGCGCTGGCTTATCGGGTGGGGCTGGCCGCAGCATACCAGCTGACGGAGACGTCCGGCCGCCGGCCGCTGGTTGTGGTCGGTAAGGATACCCGGATTTCATCGGATATGATTGAGGCGGCGCTGAGCGCGGGACTGTGCGCCGGCGGCGCCAATGTGGTTCAGCTGGGCGTGGTGCCGACGCCGGCCGTGGCTTATCTGACGGTCAGCAATCATGCCGACGCGGGCGTGGTGATTTCAGCGTCGCACAATCCCTACCCGTACAACGGAATCAAAATGTTTTCCGCGCAGGGGTTCAAACTCAATGACGCGCTGGAAGAGGCCATTGAGCGGATGGTGCTGTCTGCGGACAAAATACCGGTGAAAACCGGGGAAGCGCTGGGCCAGATCTATAACGGCCACCATGCGCTGGAGGGGTACACGTACCATCTGCTGGGCACGGTGACCTCGGAGATTTCGGAACTGCGGGTGCTGATTGACTGCGCCAACGGCGCGGCTTCGAAGACTGCGCGCCGGATCTTCAGCCGCTTCAATATTGATGTGGCCTATATGAACGATCAGCCCAACGGTGTGAATATCAATACCGACTGCGGCTCCACCCACCTTGCGGGATTGTCGCAGCGGGTTGTGGCAGGCTGCTACGATCTGGGCATCGCGTTTGACGGCGACGCCGACCGCTGCCTGGTGGTGGATGAAAAAGGCGCCTGCGTGGACGGGGACCGGATGATGGCGATCTGCGCTGCGGAGCTGCAGCGCCAGGGCAAACTGAAGAACAACGGGTTTGTGGCAACGGTGATGTCCAATCTGGGGCTGCACCGGTATGCCGGAGAGCATGGCCTGCAGCTGCTGTGCAGCGCCGTAGGGGATCGGCACGTGCTGGAGATGATGCAGGAAAAGGGGATGGTGCTGGGCGGCGAGCAGTCCGGCCATATCATCTTCCTGGAGCATATGACGACCGGCGACGGCCAGCTGGCGGCGCTGCAGTTCCTGCAGATCGTCAGCCGCTTCATGATGCCGGTGAGCAAGCTGGCGGCGGCGGTGCCGCAGTATCCCCAGGTCCTGCTGAATGTCCAGGGGCCTGCAGAACGGGAAAAGAGAGAAGCCCTCATCCAGAGCGGGCAGGTGCGCGGCGCGGTTGCGGAGGGGGAAGCAATGCTGGGCGGCGACGGAAGGATTCTGGTCCGCGCATCCGGTACGGAAGCGCTGATCCGTGTGATGGTGGAGGCGGAGACCCAGGAGACGGCGCAGAAGGCGGCAGATCTGGTGGCGGCAAGTGTCGAAAACGCACAAAACATTTTTTAAACTGCAAAATAATTTCATTTACTATTGACAAATTGTGAACGTCTGCATATAATAACCAAAGTAAAGGGAGACACAAATCATGCAGGGCAGCTTGGAATCGCTGACAGACGAACAGCTTTGTACCGCGTGCGGCCAGTCCAGCCAGGCAATGGAGGAACTGGTTCGGCGATATCAGAAGCTGGTTCGCATATTTGCCAGGCCGTATTTCCTGGCCGGAGCGGATTTTGATGACCTGCTGCAGGAAGGGATGCTGGGCCTGCTGCATGCGGTTGCTCTCTATGACCCGGGACGGGAAGCGTCTTTTCGAACGTTTGCGGCAGTCTGCATTCGGAATCGGCTGATTTCTGCAGTGCGCGCAGCCGGTTCCCCGAAAAATCGTCTGTTAAATGACTCCGTCCCGCTTTGTACATTCTCTTTGGATGCTCCACCTGATGAAGTGAACCTACCGCCCACGGAGAAAAGTCCTGAGGAACTGTTGATCGGCAGGGAAGAATTCGCGGAGTTTCAGAGTCGGCTTTCCGGTATCCTTTCGCCGTTGGAAAACCGAACGCTGGAGTTATATCTGGAAGGACTGTCCTACCGCGAGATTGCGCGGTTCCTCAACAAGTCCACAAAGGCAGTGGACAATGCTGTGCAGCGCATTCGGCAAAAGATTGCGCGGCTGCAACCCCAGGCGTCAACGGCGTGAGCCGTTCGCAAATATTCTGACCCTGTTAGTAAGACCAACAAGCATTTGTGGGCAAATTCGTCAGGGCAAAACACTTTGAAGCAAAAGAGAGGTAACATCAATGTACGAAGACAAGACTTTAGTTTGCAAAGAATGCGGCGCTGAGTTCGTATTCACTGCCGGCGAGCAGGAATTCTATGCTGAGAGAGGCTTCCAGAATGAGCCTCAGCGCTGCAAGGCCTGCCGCGATGCTCGCAAGAATGCTGCCCGTGGTCCCAGAGAGTACTTTACCGCCACCTGCGCTGCCTGCGGCGGCGAGGCGAAAGTCCCGTTTGAGCCCAAGTCCGACAGACCCGTGTATTGCAGCGATTGTTTCGCTCGCATGAAGGAGAACGGCTGATTGCCAATCCTGAGAGCTGCTGCGCTTTGCAGCAGCTCTTTTTTTGCCGCCGCAGGCGGAGATTCCCAGTTCAGGAAGTGAAACCGTATGCTCTATATTTATGGTGCGCCGACCGTGCATGAAAACGGTCATGAAACGGCATATGCGCTGCTGGAGTATGCCTATGGGCGGCTGGCCGGCGGTGCAATGCCGCCCATTGTGCGGACAGAGCTTGGAAAGCCGTATTTTTTGCGCAGCCACCTGGAGTTCTCTCTGTCGCATACAAAAACCATGGCTTTCTGCGCCATTTCCAATCATCCCATCGGCATCGACGCGGAAACGGTGCGTCCGGTGCGCCGCGGCGTGGCGGAGCGCACCATGAACCCGGGGGAGCTGGAATGGATGGCAGAGCAGCCGGACGCCGACCGGGCGTTTCTGCAGCTTTGGACCATGAAGGAAGCCTGGGCGAAACTGTCGGGAAAGGGCCTCAACGGCCGCCCGCAGGAGATCGTGCTGCTCTGGAAAAACGGAGCTGCGTCGGTGGAGGGGGAGAAAGCCCGCTTTCAGACGCGGGAGGTGGAACAGGTGATGGTATCGGTTTGTACGCCGTATCATGAGCAGGCCGATTGGACTGTCCTGCAGGCCCTGCCGCCGGCCTCCCGGGAAGCACAGGCGTGCCTGCCGTGACACCCCCCGCAGGGCTCGGTTCCCCTGCGGGCCGTTATCAGAAATCAAGGCGCCGGGCAATTTGTATTGCCCGGCGCCTTGGCAGCTGCCGCAGTCCGGCGGGGCCGGACGATCCTGCAGCTACTCCTGAATCTGGAAGTTCAGCGTGAGCGCCTGCAGACCGGTCTGCAGGCGGCGGTATGCCACGCCTGCCGCGCCCATCATCCGCTTGGAGGCCTGCGTGGCCGAGGTGGATGCGTACTTGTCGGACAGGTATATCACCTCGCTGATTCCGGACTGGATGATCGCCTTGGCGCATTCGTTGCATGGAAACAGCGCCACATAGATTTTCGCGCCCTGCAGGGATTTCCCGTTGCAGTTGAGGATGGCGTTCAGCTCGGCATGGACCACAAAAGGATATTTGGTTTCAGCGCCCTCCCGTTCCCAGGGGAATTCGTCGTCGCTGCATCCTTTGGGAAAGCCGTTGTAGCCGGTGGAAAGGATGATATTATCCGGACTGACAATACAGGCGCCCACCTGTGTATTGGGATCCTTGCTGCGCCTGGCGGCCAGCATGGCGACGCCCATAAAATATTCATCCCATGAAATGTAATCCTGGCGCTTCATTCTGTTCCTCCTGTATCGCCTGCGGAGGGCGTTGTGGGATCAGTCGGGGCGTCGGCGGACGCACCGCGCTCATAATCGGATGCGGTGTTGGCCTTCAGATGCGTCAAAGCCTGCTCCATCAGCGTCTGGGTTTCTGCGTCGGGCTGATCGGCAAGGACGTCATACACGGCGCGGAGCTCGTAGCGGTTGACTGCGTCGGCGCCGTTGTCAAAGAGGTAAACCGGCACGTAGTCCACATTGGAAATTGTCGTTTCGTCGCCGGATTTGGTAAACTCCAGATTCAGCACGACGCTTTCCCGCAGATAGGTCTGGTCGTCCCGCTCCATGGCGGCCAGGAAGTTACCCAGCGAATATGCGATGAATACGTTCTTTTCCTTCCCATCGACCGTAACGGTCCGCATCTCCATGGGGCCGACGATATGGGAATGGGTGCCGAGGATCACATCCACGCCGTCCTGGAACAGCAGGTCGGCGATCTCCTCCTGCGTGGAACTGACTGCAGTGTCGTATTCGCTTCCCCAGTGAACCATGGCGATGATGACGTCCGGATCCTGGGCGCGGGCGGCAGCCACGGCCTGGGTAATGGCGGTCCGGTCGACGGTGTTGTAGGTGGTATAGTAGTCGGTGTACAACAGATCGACACAGTAATCGGAGCCTTCGGGCAGCGTCAGGTTGTTCAAGCCCTTTGTGAAGCCCAGGAAGGCCATGCGGATGCCGTTGACCTCCTTGACGACAACCTGGTTCTGCGCTTTGTCATCCGCAGAGAGGTAGGTGCCCAGGGAATCCATCCCTTCGCTTCGGATGGCGTTGATGGTGCCGGTGAGCCCGGACAGGCCGTTTTGGATGCTGTAGGTGTTGGCGGTCTGCAGGATGTCAAAGCCGAGGCCTGCCAGCGTGGTGGCCAGGGACTCCGGCGCGCGGAAATCCGGCTTTCCGGAATAGGGGGGGCCGGCCAGATTGGCTTCGAAGTTGCCCACTGTCACGTCGGACGCAGTCAGCAGCGTGCTGATTGGTGCGAAACTGGGCAGGAACTGATAGGTTCCGTCGGACTGCAAGGCGTCCGCCAACTGGCTGTCATAAACCATAATGTCGCCGACGGCGGACAATGTGGCTGTGGCGGTTTGTGCCGGCAGCTCGTCCTGCTGCGAATTTTCAGGTTCCGTGGGAGGCGGATCGGCCTGCTGATCATCTTTTTTCCCGCAGGACTTGAAAATCACAATGATCAGGACGACCAAAACCAAAAAGATCGCGCCGAGGGTGATGCGCTTGCGGATCATACGCTTCCGTTTCAGTTCCAGGCGTTTCAGGCGGCGCGCTTCCAGCAGCTGTTCGTCGCGCTCATATTCTTGATCTGCCATATCGAAACCTCCTTTATCTTGTCTGTAACTGATTCCTATTCTACAATAAGTGCAGAAAATAAACAACGGATTTTTTGAAAATGGGGGAAATTTCGCGAAAGAAATCACAGCTTGGCGAAACGCGCGCTTTGTGCTATACTGCAGAGTAGGAAAGGCGGAAGGCAATGATGCGAAAACGACAAGGAGGGCCGGGACTGGGAACCATGGCCCTGATCTTTCTCTGCGTGGCGGCTGTGTTTGCCGTGCTTTGGTTTGGATTTGAATGGATCGGCGGCCTTGCGGGGCAGGATGAGCCGGAGCCGGAGCTGCATGCCGGCGGGGGATCGGCGGAGCCGGACGGCGTCATCGCCGGCCTGGCAAAAAACCGCTATGATCTGACGGCGTTTGCGGCGGACGGCGAGTACCTGGTTTATCACGGCAGCCCGAAGGCCAGCCGGGGCATTGACGTTTCCTCCCACCAGGGGCAGATTGACTGGTCTGCCGTGGCCGGAGACGGTGTGGAGTATGCAATGATCCGGGTGGGTTATCGGGGCTATACCAAAGGGGATACGGTGCTGGACGAATTGTTTTATGACAATGTGGAAGGCGCGCTGACAAACGGAATCCAGGTGGGCGTCTACTTCTTTTCGCAGGCTGTGACAGTGGAAGAGGCTGTCGAGGAGGCGGAACTTGTCCTGCGGGCGATCGAGGGCCTGGAAATCACGTATCCGATTATCTTCGACTGGGAAGATATTCCGCAGGAGGCGCGTACCGACGGCATGGATCCGGTGACCCTGACCGCGTGCGCAGACGCATTCTGCGGGACCATCGCGGCGGCGGGGTATCCGGCGGGGATCTACTTCAATCAGGCGTTTGGCTATCAGGAGTACAACCTCCTGGCGCTGGACGAGTATGTTTTCTGGCTGGCGCAGTACGATGAGGCGCCGGGATTTTACTACGACTTTCAAATGTGGCAGTATACCAATACCGGCAGCGTATCGGGCATAGAAGGGGATGTGGATCTGAACCTGAGCTTCTGGCATCCCGGAGACCCGGAATGAGTCCGGCGGCGCCAACCTTTGCTGCAACCTGAAGCAGCGGAGCCATCCGGCTCCGCTGCTTCAGGTTGTCCGGGCCGGGAAACGCGCTGCAGACGCTTTCAGGATCCGCCGGCTGCAAAAAAACGGGCGGGGAGCCTTCGCTCCCCGCCCGTTTCCATTGGATCTGCCCGGATCGCCTTTCGGCAGCCCGTTCCCGCGGGGGGCGCCCGCGGCCTGCCTGGCCAGGCGGATTATCTGCCGGCCTTGAAGCTGTCCTTCAGGCTGACGGCGCGGTTGAACACCAGATGCTCCGGTGCGGAATCACGGCTGTCGGTGCAGAAATATCCGAGACGCATGAACTGAAAGCGGTCGGAGGGGCCTGCATCCGCCAGCGCGGCCTCCACCCTGCAGTCGGTCAAGACTTCCAGGGAAGCGGGATTCAGGCAATCCAGAAAGTCCTGATCTCCCGCGTCGGGGTCGGCGGCAGAAAACAGGTTTTCATAGAGGCGGATCTCTGCGGTGCGGCAGGTGGCTGCATCCACCCAGTGAATGGTGGATTTGATTTTCCGGCCGTCCGCCGGGTCGCCGCCGCGGGAATCCGGATCGTATTCGCAGAGCACCTCGGTTACATTGCCGGCGTCATCCTTCACACAGCCGGTGCACTTCACCACATATGCGCCCTTGAGCCGCACTTCATTGCCGGGGAACAGCCGGAAGAACTTCCCTGCCTTTTCCTCCATGAAATCGTCCCGCTCGATCCAGAGTGAACGGGAGAAGGAAACCTGCCGGAAGCCGGCGGACGGATCGTTGGGGTTGTTTTCCACGGAAAAGGTTTCCGTCTGATGCTCCGGATAGTTGGTCACCGTCAGCCGGATCGGACGGAGCACGGCCATCACACGCTGTGCGGTTTCGTTCAGGTCCTCCCGCAGGCAATGCTCCAGAAAGGCGTACTCAACGGTGGAGGCGGACTTGGCCACGCCGATGCGTTCGCAGAAGTTTCGGATGGCCAGCGGCGTATAGCCGCGGCGGCGCAGGCCGCAGAGCGTCGGCATCCGCGGGTCGTCCCAGCCGCTGACGCGCCCGTCTTCCACCAGGCGGCGGAGCTTCCGCTTGGACATGACCGTATGATCGATCCCCAGACGGGCGAACTCAATCTGCCGCGGTTTGGAGGGGAGCGTGCAATGCTCGATCACCCAGTTGTACAGGGGGCGGTGCGCCTCGAATTCCAGAGAACACAGGGAATGGGTGATTCCCTCCAGGGCATCCTCAATGGGATGGGCGAAGTCGTACATGGGATAAATGCACCACTTGTCGCCCTGACGATGATGATGCATGTGGTTGATGCGGTAGATCACCGGGTCGCGCATGTTGAAGTTGCCGGAAGCGGGGTCGATCCGGGCCCGCAGCGTCATGGCGCCATCGGGGAATTCGCCGTCCCGCATCCGCCGGAACAGGGAGAGGCTCTCTTCAACGGGGCGGTCGCGATAGGGGCACTGGGCGGGCGTGCCGACCTCGCCGCGCATCTGGCGCATCTGCTCCGGCGTCAGTTCACAGACGTAGGCCAGGCCCTTCTGAATCAGTTCGACGGCGCAATCGTACATTTTATCGAAGTAATCGGAGGCATAATAAAACCGGTCTCCCCAGTCGAATCCCAGCCAATGGATGTCCTCCTGAATGGCTTCCACATACTCGACGTCTTCCTTGGTGGGGTTGGTGTCGTCCATACGCAGATTGCACAGCCCGCCATACTTTTCCGCCGTCCCGAAGTCGATGCAAAGGGCTTTGCAGTGACCGATGTGCAGGTAACCGTTGGGTTCGGGCGGAAAACGGGTGTGGACCGTCATGCCTTCATACTGTCCGCCTGGAGCCAGGTCGCTGTCAATCAGCGCGTGAATAAAATTCTTCGGCTCCGCCGGTCTCTTCTCGTCTGCCATACGTTTCGTCCTCTCAGTTATCCTCGCTTACAGCGGGTAAAATCATTGTTTAGACATTATAAACCAATATTCCCATTTTCGCAATCGCTAAAAGCGGCGGAAGGAAAAAAGTGAATATTCTGAAAACAAAGGCCAAAAAATGAAATTCCCCCTTTTCAACGCAGGGGAATTATTATAGAATATACCGTAGTAATTGAGAACAGGAGAAGCGGTATGAGCGAGATCAAGTATAAGCGCGTACTTTTGAAGATCAGCGGCGAGGCGCTGGCCGGCGAGCAGCACCGGGGGCTGAATTTTGACGTGATCGGCGGCGTCTGCGATGTGATCAGGAAATGTGTGGAGGCCGGCGTGGAAATCGGCATCGTGGTCGGCGGCGGAAACTTCTGGCGCGGCATCAAGGACGGCGGCGACCGCATGGAACGGACCCGGGCCGATCAGATGGGAATGCTGGCCACCGTCATCAACTGCCTGGCCGTGGCGGACTGCCTGGAACAGCGCGGCGTTCCGGTCCGGGTGCAGACGGCTGTGGAGATGAATAAGATTGCCGAACCCTATATCCGCGGAAAGGCGATCCGGCATCTGGAGAAGGGGCGCGTGGTGGTCTTCGGCTGCGGCACGGGAAATCCGTTTTTCTCAACGGACACCGGCGCGGTTCTGAGAGCGGCGGAGGTCGACGCGGACGTCATTCTCCTGGCGAAGAATATCGACGGCATTTACAGCGCGGATCCCGCCAAGGATCCCACCGCTGTGAAATATGACGCCATCACCTATGATGAGATGCTTGCCAGGCATCTCATGGTGATGGATTCCACGGCAACGTCCCTGTCCATGGACAACCACATTCCCATCGTACTGTTCGCCCTGAAGGATCCGGAAAATATCTATCGGGTGATCATGGGAGAAAAGATCGGCACAATTGTGAAGGAGGAGATTTGAGATGGCAGATTACAGCGCATACAGCCATAAAATGGATAAGACCCTGGAGGTTTTGGGTGCAGACTTTGGATCTGTGCGCGCCGGCCGCGCCAACGCGCAGGTTCTCGACCGCATCAGCGTGGAATACTATGGCGTCGATACCCCCATTGGGCAGGTGGGATCCATTTCTTCGCCGGATCCCAGGACTCTGGTGATCCAGCCCTGGGACGGGACGCTGCTGAAGCCCATTGAGAAGGCGATTCAGACGTCAGATCTGGGCATCAACCCGCAGAACGACGGCCGTGTGATCCGGCTGGTGTTTCCGCAGCTGACGGAAGACCGCCGCAGAGAGCTGACCAAGCAGGTGAAAAAATACGGCGAGGACGCCAAGGTTGCCATTCGCAATATCCGCCGCGACGCCATGGATACGTTCAAAGCCCAGAAGAAGAAAGGCGAGCTTACGGAGGACGACCAGAAGAAGTGCGAAAAGGATCTTCAGGACATGACCGACAAGTATATTAAGAAGATCGACGATATGTGCGCCAAAAAAGAAAAGGAACTGATGGAAATCTGACAGAACGAGGGGGCCGCCGGAAGGCGGCTCTTCGTTTGAAAGTGGGTTTTATGGGTATTTTGAAGAAAAAAGCGCCGCCGCAGGAGCGCCCGGTGCCGAAGCATGTGGCGATTATTCTGGACGGCAACGGCCGCTGGGCGCAGAAGCGCGGCCTGCCCCGCACTGCCGGCCACGCCGCGGGCAGCGAAAATTTCCGGCGTATCGCCACTTACTGCCGTGATATCGGCATGGACTATTTGACGGTCTATGCATTTTCCACCGAGAACTGGAAGCGATCGGAAGAGGAAGTCGCGGCCATTATGGGCCTGCTGAAGAAATACCTGATGGAGGCGCTGGAAAAAATGGAGCGCGACCACATCCGGCTGGGCTTTTTCGGCGACCTTTCCAGAATTCCGGCAGAGCTGCAGCAGCTGGCGGCGCGCACCCTGGAGACGTCTGCGCAGTATCAGGGCTTTCAGGCCAATATCTGCCTCAATTACGGCGGCCGCGACGAGATTGTGCGGGCGGCCAGGGCGTTTGCGCGCCGGTGCGCCGAAGGGATGTGCAGCCCGGACGATCTGACGGAGCAGGGGTTTGCCCAGCTGCTGTTTTCCAGGGGGATCCCGGATCCGGATCTGATTATCCGGCCCAGCGGCGAGATCCGGGTGTCCAACTTTTTGCTGTGGCAGTCCGCCTACAGCGAATACTATTTTACCGATATTCTCTGGCCGGATTTTTCACCGGAGGATCTGGAGCGGGCGATTGCAGACTATAACAGACGCTCACGCCGGTTCGGCGGCGTCAAAAAATGAGCGGAGGGGACGCAGGACAATGGTAAAACGCGTAATGGTTGCTGTGATTGGAATCCCGTTTTTGCTTCTGGTACTGATATGGGCGCCGTCCGGAGCCACCGCGGCGCTTCTGGCCGTCATGTGCGCCATCGGGGCCTGGGAATTGCTGCATGCGGTGGGGGCCCGGAGGATCCTGCGGGTGTCTGCGGCGGCTGCGGCCGCGCTGGTGCCGCTGGAACTCTGTTTCGCACCCGATGGCTCCGGCAGCCTGTTCCCGTATCTGGCGCTGGCGTATCTCTGCCTGCTGTTTGTGCTGTCGATTGTACGCTATGGCCGCCAGGACGCCATCCCGTTTGGGGATCTGACTGCGGCTGTCTTTGCAGGCCTGGTGTTTCCGGCCATGCTCTCGTGCCTGCTGCGGCTCCGGCTGACGCCGGATCTGGGGAAGGCGCTGGTATTTGTGCCGCTTTGTATTTCCTTCGGCAGCGATACCTTTGCCCTGTTTGCTGGGATGCTGTTCGGCCGGCACAAGCTGGCGCCTCTGGTGAGCCCCAAAAAGACGGTGGAGGGCGCTGTCGGCGGACTGCTCGGCGGCGTTGCCGGGATGGCGCTGCTCCTCTGGATCTGCAGGCTGGCCATGGGCGGGATGCTGCTGACCTGGTGGGAAGCGCTCCTGTTCGGAGTGGCCGGCAGCGTTGTCAGCCAGGTGGGGGATCTGAGCTTTTCCGTGATCAAGCGGGAATTCGGCGTCAAGGACTACGGGAAGCTGCTTCCCGGCCACGGCGGGATTTTGGACCGGTTCGACAGCGTGACGTTTGTCGCTCCGTTTGTATGGCTGATGTTTGGCCTCGTGCGCGGGTAGTACAGCGGCCGGTTTACGGCCCTCGGAACAGGATACAGGGATGAGACGATGAGTAATGTGATTGCAATTTTGGGAAGCACCGGCTCCATCGGCCGGCAGGCGCTGGACGTGATTTCCCATACAAAGATTCGGGTGGCCGCGCTGACTGCCGGTTCCGATGTGCGCCGCCTGGAAGCGCAGTGCCGCAGATTCCGTCCGCGGCTTGCCGTGATGGCCTCTGCCGAGGCGGCGGATGATCTGCGCGCCAGACTGGCCGATCTGGAAATTGAAGTCCTGAGCGGCACAGAGGGGCTGATTGCGGCGGCTGCCATGGAGGAGGCCGACACCGTCCTGACGGCCGTGGTGGGCATGGTGGGGCTTCGCCCGACGCTGGAGGCGATCCGCCGGCGGAAGCGGATCGCGCTGGCCAACAAGGAGACGCTGGTCTGCGCCGGCGAGCTGGTGATGGCGGAGGCCGCGGCCAGCGGCGCGGAAATTATTCCGGTGGATTCGGAGCATTCAGCAATTTTCCAGTGCCTGATGGGGTGCCGGTCGCGTGCGGAAGTCAGGCGCCTGATTTTGACTGCGTCCGGAGGCCCCTTTTTTGGCATGAAACCGGAAAAGCTGCGTACAGTAACTAAGGACGAGGCCCTGCGCCACCCCAACTGGAAAATGGGGCCGAAGATCACAGTGGACTGCGCCACGATGATGAACAAGGGCCTGGAGGTGATCGAGGCCATGCGTCTGTACGGTATGCCGCTTTCTCAGGTGGAGGTTCTGGTGCACCGGCAGAGCATTGTGCACTCCCTGGTGGAATTCCGGGACGGCGCGGTGCTGGCGCAGTTGGGGACCCCGGATATGCGCATTCCCATCCAGCTGGCGCTGACATATCCGGAGCGGGCAGCCAGCCCGGCTCCCGCGCTGGATCTGCTGTCCTGCGGCCCGCTGACCTTTGAAGCGCCGGACCGGGAGGCGTTTCCCTGCCTGGAACTGGCGTGCCGGGCGGCCGGGCGCGGCGGGACGGCCTGCGCGGCGCTGAACGGCGCCAACGAAGCGGCGGTCGCCCTGTTTCTGGAAGGCCGGATCGGATTTTATCAGCTGTCCGATGCAGTGGCCCGTGCCATGGAAGAGACGCCGCAGATTCAAAATCCGAATCTGGAGCAGATCCTGGAGGCCGATCGTGCGGCGCGGGAAAGCGTTTATTCGCATTTGTGAGGTACTTGCATGACAATTCTTTATATCCTGTTTGCAATTCTGATTTTCAGCTTTCTGATCTTTGTCCACGAACTGGGGCACTTTCTGGCGGCAAAGCGCCTGGGGGTGCAGGTCAATGAATTTGCCATCTGTATGGGGCCGGTGCTCTGGCAGAAGAAAAAGGGAGAGACGGTCTATTCCATCCGCGCGATTCCCATCGGCGGTTTCTGCGCGATGGAGGGTGAGGACGAGGACAGTCAGAATCCCCGCGCGTTTACTTCGGTTGCATGGTGGCGGCGGATGATCATCCTGGTGGCCGGATCCTTTATGAATTTTGTAGCCGGTTTCCTGATTGTGCTGATTCTGATGTCCTCCTACGGGGCCATTCAAAACAACGACATCACGCGAATCTATGACGGCGCGGCCATCGGCGCGCCGGGCGGCCTGCAGGAGGGCGATGTTTTTTATAAGATTGACGGAGAGCGTGTGTATATTGAGGACGATATCCGCATGCTTCTGGAACGCAATTCCACCGGCGTGTTTGACCTGGTGGTGCTGCGCGGCGGGGAAAAGGTTTTCCTGAATGATTACGCGATGGAAAAGCAGTACTTTGAGATTGACGGGGAGACCCGGTACCTTTACGGGTTTGAATACGGCAGCGTTGCGGACAAGACGGTCGGATCCGTCCTGCGCTACAGCTGGAATAACAGTATGGACTTTGTCCGGCTGGTCCGGCTGGGGCTTCAGGATTTGCTGACGGGAAAGGTGGGCGTCAACGACATGTCCGGCCCGGTGGGGATTGTGTCCGTGATCACGCAGACCGGGGAGTCCGCCCAGACGGTGGGGATGGGCGTGGCCAATGTGCTCTATCTGGCTGCATTTATCGCCATCAACCTGGCTGTCATGAACATGCTGCCGATTCCGGCGCTGGACGGCGGCAGGGTGCTCTGCCTGCTGCTGACAACCGCAGTGGAGAAACTGACCAGAAAGAAGCTCAATCCCAAGTATGAAGGGTATCTGCATGCTGCGGGCATGATTGTGCTTCTGGCCTTCATGGCCTATGTGTCGTTCCACGACATTTTCAAATTATTCAAAGGCTGATGACAGATGACAAAACAGATTATGGTGGGCAATGTAGCGGTGGGCGGCGGCGCGCCGGTCTCGATTCAGTCCATGCTGAATACGGGGACCACGGATGTGGAGGGGTCTCTGGCCCAGATCCGGGCGCTGGCGGCCGCAGGCTGCCAGATTGTGCGGCTGGCGGTACCGGATCCGGAATCGGCCCGGGCGTTCCGGGCCATTGCAGCCGCGTCGCCGTTGCCGCTGGTGGCGGATATCCATTTCGACTACCGCCTGGCCATTGCGGCCGCTGAGGGCGGAGCGGCAAAAATCCGGATCAATCCGGGGAATATCGGCGGCGCGGAGCGGGTCCGTGCCGTGGTGGATGTATGCCGGGAGCGGGGGATTCCCATTCGCATCGGCGTCAATGGCGGCAGTCTGGACAAGCGGCTGCTGGAACGGTATGGGCATCCGACTGCGCAGGCCCTGGTCGAGAGCGCCTTCTCTCACATTCACCTGCTGGAGGACTGCGGTTTTTCCGATATCTGCGTTTCCATGAAGTCCTCCAGCGTCCCGGTGATGATGGAGGCGTACCGGCTGTTTCATGACAGTTCCCGGTATCCGCTGCATCTGGGCGTCACGGAGACCGGAACCGCCTATATGGGCACGATCAAGTCGGCCATGGGAATCGGAGGCCTGCTGTGCATGGGGATCGGCGATACCATCCGGGTGTCGCTGACCGATGACCCTGTGGAGGAAGTCCGGGCGGCCAGGGCGATTTTAAAGGCTGCGGGCCTGCGGCGTGAGGGCGTCAACATTGTGGCATGCCCCACCTGCGGTCGGACGCGGATCGATCTGATCAGTCTGGCCAGACAGGTGGAGGAGGCGCTGCGGGACTGCGAAAAACCCATCACTGTAGCGGTGATGGGCTGTGTGGTCAACGGCCCCGGTGAGGCGAGGGAGGCGGACGTCGGCATTGCAGGCGGCGAGGACTGCGGTTTTTTGTTTGTAAAGGGCGAAAAAAAGCAGAAGCTTCCGTACCATGAGCTGCTGCCGGCGCTGCTTGCTTACATAGAAACCCTGTAGGCGGCTGAATCATTTCTGCAGCGCGCCTCTGCAGTACAAAAGGAGTATCATGGAGAAGACCGTACATTTGCTGGACATGTTCCGGGGGTATCAGCCCCCGGAAGAACTGCAGGCTGCGCTGGCGCAGGCTGCAGTTTGTCATGCGCAGATCGACAAGCAGGTTCGGAAAATCACAGTGACAATCTGGTCGGAGTGCTACATTGCAAACAGGCACCTCCGGGAAACGGAGCAGGCGCTGGAGGCATGGTTCGGCGTGCGCCGCGTCAAGCTGGTTCCCACATTCCCCGGGGAATTGCTGGGGGAAATGGAGTTTGCAGATCTGGCGCATATCATAGTCCGGGAGTATCCGCCGGCGTCTTCGATTCTGGCCGGCGCCCGGTGGACGCTGGAGGGGGACGTCCTGCGCGTACAGCTCCGGGCCAATGGAAAATCTGCGCTGGAGCCGCATCTGCCGGCGGCGGCCCGGTATATCCGGGAGCACTTCGGCCGGCAGGTGGAAATTGTTGCAGAGCCCGGAAGCATCGGGGAGGCTGCGGATCTGTTTGCCGAGACGGAGCGGATCCGGCGGGAGACGATGCAGCACCTGGAACTGTCCGCGCCGGTCCGCGAGAAGGAGCGGGAGAAGAAGCGGGTGCAGCCGGAGATCCCGGCCAATCTGATTTTCGGAAAACCGTTCCGCGGGGAAGCGACGCCCATGCGGGATCTGAATCTGGACATGTTCCGGGTGATTGTGGAGGGCAAGGTTTTTGCGGTCAACCACAGGGAGCTGAAAAAGCGCAACGCCTGGGTGATTTGCTTTGATATGACCGACAATACCGGCTCAGTGCGCGTCAACCAGTTTATGGAGAGCGCAAAGGCGCAGCCGATTCTGGAAAAGGTATCCAAACCGGGGATGTTTCTCCGGATTCAGGGGAAGATGACCTTTGACCGCTATGACAATGAGATGGTCCTGCAGCCGCAGGCCATCATGGCGGGGGAGCTGCCGGTGCGGAAGGATACGGCCGTCGGGGAAAAGCGGGTAGAGCTGCACCTGCATACGTCCATGTCCTCCATGGACGGCCTGACCAGCACGGCGGCCGCCGTGTCGCTGGCTGCGAAGTGGGGACATAAGGCCATTGCGATTACGGACCATGGAGTCCTCCAGTCCTATCCCGACGCCATGAAGGCGGCATCCAAAGCCAAGGTGGCCGGCACGGATGAAAATATTAAGATCCTTTACGGTGTGGAAGCGTATTTTGTCAATGATGTGGACGACCGGGTGGCGGTTCACGGCCCGGGGCAGTTCCCGTTGACGGCGGAATTTGTCGCATTTGACCTGGAGACCACAGGGCTCTCCCACAAGACGGATGAGATTACGGAAATCGGCGCGGCAATCTATCGCGACGGCGAAATTGTGGATCAGTTCCAGACCTTTGTGAATCCGGGGCGTCCGCTGACCCAGCAGATCATTGACCTGACGGGCATCACCGACGATATGCTCAGGGATGCGCCCTCCATTGAAGAAGTCCTGCCGAAATTTCTGGAATTCTGCGGCGGACGGCCTTTGGCGGCCCATAACGCCGACTTTGACGTCAGCTTTATTCTTGCAGCCTGCCGGCGCCTGGGGATTTCCTATGAGCCGACCTATCTGGATACACTGATTCTGGCGCAGAACCTGCTGCCGGAACTGGGGAAATATAAGCTGAACATCGTGGCCGAGGCGCTGAATCTCCCCGAGTTCAACCATCACCGGGCTGTGGACGACGGTATGACGGTGGCCCATATGCTCAGGCGCTTTTTCGCCATGCTGGCGGAGAAGGGGGTGACGGATGTGGCGGGGATCAATCCTCTGATGGCGACTCTGCGGTCCGGCGCAAGGCTGGACGGCCGCAATGCGCGCCACATGATCCTGTTCGCCAAAAACCAGACGGGCCTGCGCAACCTGTATCGCCTGGTTTCCTATTCCCACCTGAAGTACTTCAAACGCACGCCGCGGATTCCGAAATCCGAATTGCTCCAGTGGCGCGAGGGGCTGATCATCGGATCAGCCTGTGAGGCCAGCGACCTTTTCCAGGCCATTGTAAGCGGAAAAAGCCATGAGGAACTGCTGCGCATCGCCTCGTTTTACGATTTTCTGGAAATCCAGCCCCTGGCCAACAACCGCTTCATGCTGGCCAAGGGTATGGCGGAGGATGAAGAGCAGCTTCGGGATTTCAACCGGACCGTCGTTCAGCTGGGACGGGAGCTGGACAAGCCGGTGGTGGCCACCGGAGACGTCCATTTCCTGAACCCGGAGGATGAGATCTACCGCCGGCTGCTGCTGGCCTCCAAGGGGTTTGAGGACTGCGACCGGGAGCTGCCGCTGTATTTTCGCACCACGGACGACATGCTGGAAGAGTTCCGCTATCTGGGCGAAGACGTGGCCCACGAGATTGTTGTGGAAAATCCGAACCGGATTGCCGATATGTGCGAAGTCCTGCGGCCGGTGCCCCACAACCTGTTTGCGCCCTCCATCGAAAATTCCGTGGAGGATCTGAAATCCCTGGTCTACGGCAAAATGCACCGGCTCTACGGAGAGAATCCGCCCAAGCTGGTGGCGGACCGTGTGGAGACGGAGCTCCACGATATCATCTCCTGCCACTATGACGTCATCTATATGTCGGCCCAGAAGCTGGTTCAGAACTCTCTGGAGCACGGCTATCTGGTCGGCTCCAGAGGCTCGGTGGGTTCGTCCATTGTGGCCTATATGTCCGGCATCACGGAGGTCAATTCCTTCCCGCCCCATTATCGCTGCCCCCAGTGCAAATACTGCACGTTTGAAGTGCCGAAGGATATTGCGTGCGGGGCGGACCTGCCCGACGCCGTGTGCCCGGTATGCGGCGCGGCGCTGGACAAGGACGGCTTCAACATCCCCTTCGAGACGTTCCTGGGCTTCGGCGGGGACAAGGTGCCGGATATTGACCTGAACTTCTCCGGTGAATACCAGGCCCGGGCCCATGCTTACTGCGTGGAAATGTTCGGCGCTTCCCATGTGTTCCGCGCCGGCACCATCGGCACTGTGGCGGAAAAGACCGCTTACGGCTATGCAAAAAAATATCTGGCGGAGCGGAACCGCGTGGTCAGCAAAGCCGAGGAAAACCGGCTGGCGGCCGGCTGTGTCGGCGTCAAACGGACCACAGGGCAGCATCCGGGCGGCCTGGTGGTCATCCCCCAGGAAAATGAGATCTGGGATTTCTGCCCGGTTCAGCATCCGGCGGATTCCACGGACACGGACATCATCACGACGCATTTTGAATATCACTCCATGGAAGAAAACCTGTTGAAGCTGGACATGCTGGGGCACGATGATCCCACAATGATCCGCATGATGGAGGATATGACCGGCGTGAACGCGCAGGAGATCCCGCTGGACGATCAGGATACCATGTCGATCTTTACGTCCAGCAAAATCCTTGGATTCGAGGACGACCCGCTTCTGGGGCCGGTGGGCACCTGTGCCATCCCGGAATTCGGAACCTCTTTTACCCGCGGCATGCTGGTGGATACCCAGCCCCACGAATTCGATATCCTGATCCGGCTTTCCGGTTTTTCTCACGGGACGGACGTGTGGCTGGGGAATGCCCGTGATTTGATTGTTTCGGGGACTGCTTCGGTCAAGGATGCGATTGGCTGCCGCGACGACATCATGCTGTACCTCATCAAATGCGGCATGCCGGAGAAGCGGTCGTTCAAAATTATGGAATCTGTCCGAAAGGGCAGGGGACTGCCGGACGGGGCCGAACAGGAGATGCTGGCCGCCGGCGTTCCGGCCTGGTACATTGAGTCCTGCAAAAAGATCAAATACCTGTTCCCCAAGGCCCACGCTGTGGCCTATGTCATGATGGCATTCCGGATTGCGTGGTTCAAGGTCCATAAACCCCTGGCGTTCTATGCGGCCTATTTTTACCGCCGCAGTCAGAAAGGCGGGTTTGATGCGGCGATGATGTGCCATGGCATCGACCTTGTCCAGCGGAAGATCAAGGAGATCAACGAGAATCCTGACGCCACCGATAAGGATGACGACATGAAGACTACGCTGGAGGTCTGCTATGAGTTTTACCTGCGCGGGTTTGCCTTTGATCCCATTGACCTGTATGAGTCGGAAGCGCTGAAATTTACAATCCGGGGTGACCGGCTGCTGCCGCCCTTTGTTTCCGTGTCCGGCCTGGGCGAAACAGCGGCCTGGGATATTGTGGAGGGCAGGAAGGGCAAGCGTTTTATCTCCATCGAAGAATTTGCGGCGGCCTGCCCCAAAGTGTCCAAGACACATATTGAAAACCTGAAGGCGGCAGGCGCGTTCGGAGACCTGCCGGATACCAGCCAGGTTTCGCTGTTTTGAAAGGGGGGGGAACCATGAGCCGGAGAATGCGGATTCTCACCACGCTGCTGGTGGTGGTGGTCGGTTCCATTGTGCTTTGGAAGGCCACCGCAGCCAAACTGGAACAGGAGGCAGGGCAGGTCAGCGACGACAGCCTCAGCCAGGGAATCGCGGAGCGCTGGGGAGGCGGCCTGCCCGCCGGCTTCACCAAAGAAGAGGCCGACGACCTGGAGCGTACCGGGCACCTGTTTGCCCGGCTGACCTATACGGCCGCCGTGGAAGATCTGCTGGAGGCTTGGGAACCGGCCGCTCCGGAGGTGGCCGACGAATTTCAGAATCTGATGGATGCCCACCGGTCTGACCAGGGCCTGAGCGCCGCGCACAGGGCCCTGCTGGATCGTGCGGAACCGGAGCCGACGGAGGAATGGCTTGCCTACCGCCTGGAACAGGAGGGACGTCCCGGCGCGCAGATCATCCTGCTGTATGATCCGCAGGCGATGGTGATGTACGTGGCGGAAGCCTGGCCGCCGGAGCCGTGAGGCGCCGGACGGCTTCCCGCAGAAACCCGTCCATGCCGGGAGTCCCGGCATGGACGGGTTTTTTGAAATCGGGCGGCGCCTGCCGTGATGCGGGCTGCAGGTCAGCCGGTTTCCCGCGGCGGCGTTTTGCGGAAAAGGCTGCGGGCCCTGCGGGAGGCAAGCGCCAGAAGAAAGTCCAGAAAGAGCATACCGAAGAGAAGCAGGAGCTGCAGGGCAAGAAAGGCTTTGACAGCTCCGTTTCCCATGGGAAGGAAG
>JAHZEF010000119.1:3420-7091 GCA_019422005.1 Clostridiales bacterium | reverse complement strand
GGCGTGCCGGAAAACGGCCACGGCGGCCTTGATTATCTGGTGCTGTCCGCCTTTGCCGAGGCTGTCCGCAATGGCGCGGAACCTCCCATCGACGTCTATGACGCCGCTTCCTGGATGGCCGTCACCTGCCTGTCCGAGCAATCCATCGCCATGGGCGGCCATCCGGTGGCCGTTCCGGATTTCACCCGCGGCGCCTGGATTGACCGCGCGCCCCAGCCCAAATCCAGATACGCCCTGGATGCAATCCATGAATCCCTGTTTTAGGATGCGCTCCCAGGCTGCCTCAGCCCTCTCCATTCGAGACAGCGCGGCACGCCTGCTCCGTCGCCGGGCTGTGATACGGCGGATGTGATGGAACCGGCAAGGGATCGTAAAATGTTATAAAAATGACATACAGCCAGCCGGTTCCGGCTGGCTGTATTGCTGTTCATGATGTTTGGGAGCCGCTTTTATCATGGCAGACGCAAGTCCCTCCCGGCGCGCTTCAATCTTCCGGATTGTGCCGGCTTCACTTTCTGCGGCCCGTCTTGCGGCAGGCAACCTGCCGGAACCTCCAGTCCCCTGCAGCGCCCATGAATACCGGCAGGCCGGGCAATCTCACGCGCCCTCAGTCCGCCGAAGGCAGCCCGCATGGATACTGCCCATTTCCCAATAAAACAGTTTTTCGCGGCGGCAAAAGCGGCCGGCCGCAAATCCCCTCTATCGGCCGCCCGCCCTTTGTGCCTTTGATGCATCCGCCGCCGGCCCCGCATGGATTTGCCCATGTCCCCGCTTCGTTTCTTCCAAACGGCGAATCCGGGCATACGCAATGTAAGTTATCATGGGACGGTGGCCATTAGCTGACAGGATCCCGATTTGATCGAAGGCTTCGTCTGACAGACGCAGAGTGAATACCGCCCTGACTGCAGCCTGGGGGCGGCGTGTATTCCGGTTCCCCCGCAGCACCGTACTCCCTTCCACCATATTCCAGGCGCTTGGCCGGCGGGATATCCGGCCCCCGGCAATTCCGGATCACGTCTCAAATGAGAGCCCCCTTACCGCCCTGGCACACGCAATCTGCGCCAAAAAACCGCACGTTTCCCGATGGTCTCCGCCAGCGCTTCCTGCGCATCTCCGCACTTTTTGCGGCGGCAGGCAGTCTTCAGATCGGGGGCAGCGCCGCCGGCCGCATTCGGGCCGGGGCCGCCGCCCCCGTTTCCGTTGTCCCTTTATGACCGGTACTCCTCACAATTCTCCAGCATGTTCTCTATGAAAATCCCGTAGCCGCAGGTCGGGTTATTGACCAGAACATGGGTGACTGCGCCGACCAGTTTCCCATCCTGGAGAATCGGGCTGCCGGACATTCCCTGCACGATACCGCCTGTGGCGCGCAGGAGGCGCTGATCCGTGATCGTGAGAAGCATATTCCGGCCGGACTCCAGTTCCATCGGAAACAGCTTCGTGATCTCCACCTCATATTCCTGCACCGTCGTATTGTTGATGTTGGCCAGAATTGTCGCCTTGCCGGTGCGAATCTCCTTCCGGGAGGCGACCGGCACAGCCTCATGGACGCCCAGGCTCTGGGCGCCCCGGCCAAAAATCCCGTGCTCCGTGTTGGATTCCACCGTACCCAGCGTCTTCGAGGTATCAAACGCGCCCTTCAGGACCCCCGGCGCTCCGCTCACGCCGCGCTGTACCTCCACAACGCTGGACGGCATGATTTCCCCATCCTCCAGCGGAAGCAGCACCATGGACTCCATATCGTTCACCCCATGGCCCAAAGCGCCGTAAACCTGATTCTGCGGGTCGTAAAAGGTCACCGTGCCGATTCCCGCCATGGAATCTCTCAGATACACGCCGAGCTGATATCCGGAACCGTTCTTCTCCGGCTGGATCGCCAGTTCCACGGCCTTACCCCGCCGTTCCACCGTAATGTCAACCGTTCTGCCTCCGCCGCCCGCCACCAGGGACTTGAAATTCTCACAGTCCCCGACTGCGGCCCCGTTGACTTTCTTGATGATGTCCCCCTTCTGCATTCCCGCGTC
The DNA here is from genome assembly GCA_019422005.1 of Clostridiales bacterium. GTDB lineage: Bacteria > Bacillota > Clostridia > Oscillospirales > Oscillospiraceae > Avoscillospira_A. The sequence continues at coordinate 5,067 of JAHZEF010000119.1, read as the reverse complement.
ACGGGCTGCAGAGGGATTTTCCTGATCGAACCCGACAACCACCAACCCGTCGGCGTCCAGCCGGATTCCGACCGTGCTGCCCACCGGAACCAGCATCTCCGGCATCGCCGCCGACGGCCATACCGCCAGGAGCGCCGCCAGAATCTGCAGAAGCAGCAGCGCTCTCCAACCTCTCTTTATCATTTGCTCCCCATCCCTTTCTTGCTGTTTTCTGAATTCCGCCCTCACTAATATGCCTGTTCAGCGCGAAAAAAACGCAGAATCCCTACTAGCAAAAATAAGGATGATTTCCTTGTCAAAAACTGAAACCCGCCGGCGGCGCGCAGTTTTCTGCCGCCCGGCGGGAAACTGCGGCAAAGCTTCCGGAAATTAGTATGCAAATTTTTGACAATATTGATAGAACGGCAGCAGAGCCCGCAGCGCCTTCGCCACCGTATCGGCCAGGGCGGGGGAAAACAACTCCGGCCCGATGGGGTTCTCCATCCGGCAGAGGACGTTTTTCAGATGATAATAAGGCTCCAGCCTTGCATCCGGACAGGGCTTCTTCCGCCGGTACTGCTCCCCGGAAATCTCCATGCCCGTATCCCTTCTCACCCGGGCCGCCAGCTTCAGGAATTCCTCCGGCCTGGCCTCCAGCCCTTCGCGAAACCGCTGCATTGCGTCCGCCTTCGGCGATACAATTCCAAATCCATAGCTGTAGCAGTCCGGATGAAGGTCAAAATAGAGGCAGGGCAGCTGCGCCCAATAGCCGCTGTCATGCCGGATGCTGAACCAGAGGCTGTCCTTGTACGGCAGCCCGTGGGCATAGCGGGCGTCCAGGCAACCGCTGGAAACATGCAGCGCCAGGCCCGGTACATCCTGCAGCGGCGCGAACACCGCAGCGCCCAGCTCCTTCATGGGGTTGTACAGGCAATCCAAATAGGTCTGCTTCTGCGCCTCAAACCAGTCCCTCTGGTTGTTGAGCCGGATCCCCCACAAAAAATCAATGGTCTCCGGTTGAAATCCTTGAAACATATGGATAGTATCCCTCCAAATTCACCGCTGATGCATCCGCGCGGTTTCTCATTTATGTTTCATCATACCGTTTTTCCCGGCAAATTACAACGGATTTTCAGGAAAATCCCAGGCGCCGCGGAAATCCCGGAAGCAGCGCCCAGGATGCTTGCTTTCCGCCGCGGCCCGCCGTACCATACGCATTGCGGAGCCCGCTTGTGAATTGTGACCAAGAAGTGGCCGGTTCTTCCGGACATTTTATATGTTAGTTCGATAGCGATTTAATTGACTAATGTCACAGATTGTGTTATAGTAACCGTATCACAAGGATCAGACGGAGGTGCTGCCGCCATGGAGGAACTGGAAAAAGTGCTCCGCCGGGAAGAGCAGGCAATTTTCAGCCTGCGTTCTCTGTATCGCAAGTACGGCTACCGGCAATATAAGGTCAATAAATTTGAAGAATATGATTTGTATGCGCACAACAAGAGTTTTCTGGTCAGCGATTCCGTCCTGACCTTTACGGATACCAACGGGAAGCTTATGGCGCTGAAGCCGGACGTCACGCTGTCCATCATCAAAAACTCCAAGGACGGCGAGGCCGCCCTGCAGCGGCTTTATTACAACGAAACCGTTTATCGCGCCGCCGACGCCTAC
>JAHZEF010000119.1:0-3410 GCA_019422005.1 Clostridiales bacterium | reverse complement strand
CGGCGGATTCAGGGAGATCATGCAGACCGGCCTGGAATGCGTCGGCCGCCTCGGCCCATACGATGTCGGCGAGGTCGTTATGCTGGCCGCGCGGAGCCTTGCCACCATCTCAGGCCGCTGGGTGCTGGCGCTTTCCCATCTCGGCTTCCTCTCTGCGCTGCTGGAGGAAATGACGCCCAGCGCCGAGGTGCAGTCTGCCATTCTTCACTGCATCGGCGAAAAAAACATTCATGAGCTTTGCGCCGTCTGCCGCAGCGCCGGCATTCCGGACGACGGCTGCAGCCGCCTGCAGGCTCTGGCGCAGCTTCACGGCCCCTTCGGCGACTGCCTGCCGGAGCTGTCCGCCATCTGCTCCGGCGAGCGCATGTCCGCCGCGCTGGAGGAGCTTGCGTCCATCCACGCCATGATGCAGGCCTACGGCCTGGAGCACAGGATAGTCCTGGATTTTTCCATCGTAAACGACATGCGATACTACAACGGCGTGATCTTCCAGGGCTATGTGGACGGCATCCCCACCGGCATTCTGTCCGGCGGACGGTACGACAGCCTGATGCAGAAGATGGGAAAGCGCAGCGCCGCCATCGGCTTGGCCGTCTATCTCGACCGGCTGGAGCATCTGCAGCCTCCGGCCGCCTATGATGTGGACGCGCTGATCCTTTACGACGACAGCGAAGATCCGCTGCAGGTGCTTCAGGCCGTGAAGCTCCTGAACGACGCCGGCAAAACTGTTCGCGCAGAGAGAGCCCGCTCCGGCTCCATTCAATACCGCCAGCTGCTCCAGCTGCGGAAGGGAGGCCTTGAAATCCTTGAGACAAATGATTAACGCGGCCCTGCCCAAGGGGCGGCTGGGCGAAAAGGTATTGAAGCTGTTTGAGGCTGCCGGCTATGACTGCCCTTCGATCCACGAGGAAAGCCGCAGGCTGATTTTTGAAAACCAGGAGGCCGGGATCCGCTATTTCTGGGTGAAGCCCTCCGACGTCGCCATCTATGTGGAGCGCGGCGCGGCGGACGTCGGCGTGGCCGGCAAGGATATCCTGCTGGAATACGCGCCGGACATCTACGAGCTGCTGGATCTGGAGCTGGGCCGCTGCCGCATGGCTGTGGCCGGCCCCCGGGGGTTCCGGGACAATCCGGACCGGACGCTTCGTGTGGCGACAAAGTTTCCCCGGATCGCCCGCGGCTATTATACCCGGATGAGCCGTGAAATTGACATCATCAAGCTCAACGGCTCCATCGAACTGGCGCCCATCCTGGGACTGTCGGATGTGATAGTGGATATTGTGGAAACCGGCGTCACGCTGCGTGAAAACCAATTGGAACCGCTGGAGACCGTTTGATCGTCAACAAAGCCAGCTACCAGTTTAAAACCGAGGAAATCCGCGCACTGACCAGGGCGATCGGCGCTCAGGTCGCGCAGGCGCATCAGGAGGAGCCAGCCGTATGATTCAGATTTTAACTTACTCCGAGGCCTCCAGGGGGGCGATTTTCGCCCGAACGGAACCGGCGGAGAATGTGGCATCGGTGGTCGCCGGGATCCTCTCCGACGTCCGTGAACACGGGGACGCGGCGCTTTACCGGTACAGCAGCCGCTTCGACGGCGCGGAACTCTCCGCGCTGGAGGTCAGCACCGCAGAGCGGGAGGCCGCCATGGCGCAGGTTGAACCGGAATTTCTCGAAGTCCTGCGGCGCGCCGCGGCCAACATTGAGGCTTTTCACCGCCAGCAGCTCCGAACCGGCTTCGTTGTCTCCCGGCAGGACGGCGTGGTGCTGGGCCAAAAGCTGACGCCGCTTTCCCGCGTCGGCCTCTATATCCCCGGCGGCACCGCCAGCTACCCCTCCTCCGTTCTCATGAACTGCATTCCCGCCAGGCTGGCCGGCGTTCCGGAAATTATTATGACGACGCCGGCCAGCGGCGGGCAGCTGAATCCCGTGATTCTGGCCGCCGCCGAAATTGCCGGCGTGGACCGGATCTTTCAGGTGGGCGGCGCCCAGGCCATTGCCGCGCTGGCCTACGGTACGGAATCCATCCCCCGCGTGGATAAAATCGTCGGGCCGGGCAACGCCTTTGTGGCGGAGGCCAAGCGGCAGGTCTTCGGCCAGGTGGCAATCGACATGATTGCAGGCCCCAGTGAGATCCTGATCATTGCCGACGGCTCCTGCGATCCGCGATTTGCAGCGGCAGACCTTCTCTCCCAGGCGGAACACGACCCGCTGGCTTCCGCAGTTCTGGTCACCGACAGCGCCGTCCTGGCGCACGCCGTTGCCCGGGAACTGGAGCGGCAGCTTGCCGGGCTGCCCCGCGAGGCCATCGCCCGGGCCTCCATAGAGCAAAACGGAAAGATCATCCTCGCCGAGTCCCTGGATCAGGCGGTCTCCATCGCCAACGAGATCGCGCCGGAACATTTGGAGCTCGCTGTGGATCATCCCTTCGACTATCTGTCGCAGGTGCGGAATGCCGGTTCCATTTTCCTCGGGAAATACTGCCCGGAAGCGCTGGGGGATTACTTTGCAGGCCCCAATCACACGCTCCCCACCATGGGTACGGCCCGTTTTTCCAGCCCGCTTTCCGTTGACGACTTTGTGAAAAAATCATCCTTCACATATTATACCGCCGATGCGCTGAACGCGGCCGCGGCAGACATTGCGGCCTTCGCCATGCGGGAAGGGCTGCACGGGCACGCCCGTTCTGCGCTGATCCGGTTTGAGGAGGAGCGCCAATGAGCAGATTCCTGTCCCGCCGCTTCCTCGGTCTGGAGGAATACGTCCCCGGTGAGCAGCCGCGGGACCAGCAATACATCAAGCTGAACACCAACGAGTCCCCCTACCCGCCGTCCCCCGGCGTGCTGGAAGCCGTAAATGCCGCCCAGGTTTCAAAGCTCAACCTCTATCCCGACCCCGACGCCGCGGAGCTGACGGCGGCGCTGGCCGCGCATTACGGTGTGGAGCCCGGATGCGTCTTTCTCTCCAATGGTTCCGACGATATCCTGAACTTCTGCTTTATGGCCTTTTGCGGCAGCGGCGCAGTGTTCCCGGAGGTCACCTACGGGTTTTATCAGGTGTACGCGGCGCTGCACGGCGTTTCCTGGGAAACGCCGCCGCTGAATCCCGATTTTTCCATCCGCCCCTCTGATTACTGCGGCGTGGACAAAACCGTCGTCCTGGCCAACCCCAACGCGCAGACCGGGCTGGCGCTGCCGCTTTCTGAGATTGAACGGATTGTCCGCAGCAACCCGGAGCACGTCGTCGTCATCGACGAGGCGTATGTGGATTTCGGCGCGGAATCGGCCGTCCCGCTGACCCGCCGGTATGAAAACCTGCTGGTGGTGCAGACCTTTTCCAAATCCCGCTCCATGGCCGGCGCCCGCCTGGGATACGCCATCGGGCAGAAAGACCTGATCGCCGATCTCAAC
>JAHZEF010000118.1 GCA_019422005.1 Clostridiales bacterium | reverse complement strand
AGCTGCCCTCCAAGCGCGCGCTGGCCTCCCAGCTGGGCGTCAGCGTCAACACAGTGGACAGCGCCTACGGCCAGCTCCAATCCGAGGGTTTTGTGGACTCCCGGCCCAAAAGCGGATATTATGTCTGCGTCATTGACACGCTCCAGCATCTCACACCGCCGCGCCCGCAGCCTGCCGTCCAGCCCACGGCCGACAGCGGCGTATCGGTGGATTTCTCCCCCGGCGGCGTAGCGCGGGAGAAGTTCCCGTTCTCTGTCTGGCAGCGCCTGCTGAAGCTCTGCCTGGAGGATTCCGCCTCCCTCCTGCGTACCGCTCCCCAGGGGGACCCCGGCCTGCGCCAGGCCGTGGCCGGCTATTTGTACGCCGCGCGCGGCGTTCGCTGCGACTGCGGGCAGGTTGTGATCGGCGCGGGCACCGACAGCCTGCTCTCCATCCTCAGCTATATTCTTCCCAACGCCTGCACCATTGCCGTGGAAAATCCTGTGTACAACAAGGCCTATCTGCTGTTTTCCCGTATGGGCCACGCAGTTCTCCCGGCAGAAATTGACAAGCAGGGCGTGCTGGTGGAACCGCTGAGCACGCTGGACAACGCCGTGCTCTACACCACCCCGTCCCATCAATATCCGCTGGGCATCAGCATGCCCATGGGCCGCCGGGTCAAGCTTCTGAACTGGGCGGGCAGCGGACGTTTCCGCTATATCATCGAGGACGACTATGACTCCGAATTCCGCTATGACTCGCGTCCCGTCCCGTCGCTGCAGAGCATTGACCGCAATGAGCGTGTGATTTACCTCGGCACCTTCTCGCGCAGCGTCGCCCCTTCCATCCGGGTCAGCTACATGGTTCTGCCGCCGGCCCTCCTGGAACTGTATCGGAAACAATACGGCTTTTTTGCCTCAGAAGTCTCCACGCTGGAGCAGGCTGCGCTGCGGGAATTCCTGCTGCGGGGCCATTTTGAAACGCATCTCAACCGCATGCGGGTCTATTACCGCAATAAGCGCCGCCGGCTCATCGAGGCCCTGTCGCCGCTGGAGGGACGCCTGCGCATCATCGGAGAGGCCGCCGGCCATCACCTGACCGTAAAAGCGGAAAACGGGCTGAGCGAGGCGCAGCTCTGCCGCCGCGCACTGGAGCAGGGCGTGCGGGTATACCCCATTTCACCGTACTTCATGGGAAAATGCCCCTACGACGGCAAAGTGCTTCTGGGCTTCGGCGGACTCACCGACAGCCAGATCCAATCCGGCGCAGACGCGCTGATCCGCGCCTGGCAGGCCGATGGCTGAAATCAAACGGCAGGCCAGCAGCACTGCATCAGCGCCCCGGAGGACATCAGCCCCCGCAGAAGCTCCTGCGCCTCTGCCCGGATCTGCGGCATGGGAACACGCTCTTCAAACCGCCGGCTGATAAAGCCCCACATGCCGTGGCACAGGAAGTCGGCAATGCCGCGCAGGGAATACTTGGGCGGCAGGCTTCCGCTTTCCGCGTCGATCCGCTGCTCCACATTTTCAAACAGATACCGGTAGAACGTATGATAGAGGTAGGAACTCCGCCCGGCAGACACGTGGCGGAAAAACACATTGTGGCAATCGTACAGCTTCAGGATACAGTCCAGCAGGTTGCAGTAAGAGACCACCGGATCCCGGCCCTGGTTATTCTGCCGCTGCAGCACATCGAAATTCTCCCGCGCCGTCTGCAGCATCTCGCAGGAAATTTCATCCGCAAGAGCATATTTATCCTCATAGTGGGCATAAAAGGTAATGCGGCTCACATCTGCCCGGCTGCACAGTTCGGTAACCGTAATCCGGTCAAAGGGCTGTTCCCGCAGCAGTTCCACCAATGCTTCCCGCAGCGCTTTCTTTGATTTTCGGATGCGCTTATCCGTCATAAACATCCCTCCCGCTCCGGCCCCGCAGCAGCAGCAGCCATACAAAAACGCCAAACTGTATAATTAGCAAACAGGCCCGCCCTGGCTGTTATTGCCAAGCGTACATCTGTATGTTATTTTAACATGTGTACAAGTATTGTCAAGATTCCGACCTGAAAGGAGACGGTGCACATGCCCGGCTATGTCATCAGCTGCTGCTCAACCGCCGACCTGTCCGCGGAGCACTTCGCCGCGCGGGACATCCATTACATCTGCTTCCACTTCGAATTGGACGGAAAGCACTACCCGGACGATCTGGGAAACTCCGTCCCCTTTGACCAGTTTTACCGGGCCATGGAAAACGGGGCCATGACCAGGACCTCCCAGATCAATGTGGAGGAATTTGTCGCCTACTTCACACCGTTCCTGGAAGCCGGGCAGGATATTCTGCATGTGAGCCTGTCCAGCGGCCTTTCCGGCGTATTCAGCTCCGCCAGCATTGCCCGGACGGAATTGCTGGAGCGGTTTCCCGAGCGCAAGATCCTTCTGGTGGACTCCCTGGGCGCTTCATCCGGCTACGGCCTGCTGATGGACCGTCTGGCGGATCTGCGCGACGCCGGCAGTTCCATAGAGGCGCTGCACGCCTGGGCTGAAGCCCACAAGCTGGAAGTGCACCATTGGTTTTTCTCCACCGACCTGAAATACTATATCCGCGGCGGGCGGATTTCCAAAACGGCGGGATTTGTCGGTACCCTGCTGGGGATTTGCCCTCTTTTGAACATGGATCATCTCGGCCGCCTGATTCCCCGTCAGAAGCTGCGCGGGAAGCGCCGCGTGACCGAGGCCATGGTAAACCAGATGGAAGCGCATGCCCTGGGCGGGACAGACTACAGCGGAAAATGCTACATTTCCCAGGCTGCCTGCTATGAAGACGCCCGGGCCGTGGCAGACCTGGTTGAAGCGCGGTTCCCCAGGCTCTGCGGACACGTTGAGATCAACCATGTGGGAACCACCATCGGCAGCCACACCGGCCCAGGTACCGTCGCGCTCTTCTTCTGGGGCGATCCCCGTACCGATTAACTGCACATTGTCCGGAATCCAGGCGGCGGGGAACCACAGGTTCCCCGCCGCCGCTTCCGCTTTCCGAAAAGGCCTTTCCGCAGGCGGCCGGCGCCGGAACGCGCAGGGGGTCCTTCTGCCCCCGCCCGCACCCACTGCTGCCCCGGCACTGCATCTTTTACAGGCTTTTGACAGCCGCAGGCCGCTCAGCGCACTTCCTCCTGCAGAAACACATAACGCTCCGGCGTGGACTCCAGAGGCGCATAGCGGTACCCCAGCCCGGAAAACGCCTGCGCCGTCTCCGGGCCGCCGTCCCGCTCCGCAAGAAACCGCACCATCTCGCCGCGGGCCATTTTGCAGAGCGTCCCCTTTTCCACAATCTTCCCGCCAATCCGCTGGCCGAAGATACAGGTGATCATCCGCATGCCGGCGGGCAGATGCCTCTCCACAGCGCGGCTGTATTCCTGAGACGCCAGATTCAAAATGCAGCCGGTCTCCGCCGCCAGGGCCCGGGCCGGCTTGTCTCCCCAATACGCATACAAATCCCGGCAGCCTTCTGCATGCAGTTTTGCCTGCATCTCCAGGCGATACGGCACAACGCCGTCGAACGGGCGCAGAAGGCCGTAGAGCCCCGAAAGGATCCGGAGATGCTCCCTGGCATAGGCGTATTGCCCCGAATCGAACACCCCGGGCGCCATATACCGGTATTGGATCCCATCATATGCCAGAATTGCCGGCGTCAGACGACGCCGCAGATTCAGGGTCCGCAGCCGCTTCGTATTCTGTGCGGCAATGGCGTCGCTGCACCGCCAAAGCGCCTGCAGCGCCTGGTCTTCCATGGCCTGCATACAGCGCCAAAGCGTCTCCGCCTCATGGAGAAACGCCGGCATTGTCTCCCATGGCAGCGTATCCGGATCCGTCCGCATCTTTTTTGCCGGCGATATCAGAATTCTCATGCTCAGCCCTCCCGGCAGACTTTTCCGCGGAACACCCTTTTCGCCGAACCGGCGGCATCCCCGCGTCCGTATGATCATACCATCATTCCTCCTGCCGTGCAATCCCCTGCCGGCCGCAGTTCCCGGCAGGGCGCGCCTGCGCTCCAAAACGGGCGGCGGGGATCCGCTCTTCCAGCGAATCCCCACCGCCCGTTCAGAATGTTACGGCCGCTCCCTTCCGCCTGCCTTCCGAAGCTTCCGCAGAATCAGCAGAAGGCACAGCCCCGTGCCTGAGGCCGCCAGCGCCGCGCTCCACAGAAGCAGGCCGCTTCCGCCGCCCGTCTCCGGGACGGCAGCCTGCGCCCCGTCCATCTGCGCCGCCGGATCCGGCGGCGCAGGCTCTTTCTGAGGATCCGGCTCCTCCGGGCGGTCTGGCGCGCCCGGTTCCTCCGGGTCATCCGGTTCCTCCGGCAGGTCGTCATTGACAATGGTAAAGGCCCGCCCCTGCCGTGTCACTTCGGTGCGGAACCCCGGCACGGCAATCTCCTCCACCGTCCACGTTCTGTCGCCGTCCAGCCCTGTCCAGGTGTGGGCCCAGCCGTTTTCTTCGCTCAGTTCCACAGCGTCCCACGCCTTGCCGTCCTGCAGCAGCCTGACTGTGACGGAAGAAGCCGCCGTACCGCCGTCATCCAGCTTCCATTCTTTTGTTACCGTGACGCTGACCGACGCGGTCCCGCCCCCGCCTGACCTGTTGTTGATCACCTCTGCCTCCGCAGTGCCGCCTTCCGGGATCGCCCCCTCCGCATTCCGATACGACACGGAATGGCCATACGGCTCGGTCTCCGTCACCGTATATCCGGTCCCGGCCGGAAGGCCCCGGGCTGTGGCGCTCTCTCCGTGGGAGAGCGTCAGCGCTGCCACGCCGTCTGTAAAAGCCATATCTCCATAGACGCCCTGGATCTCCGGATCCGACAGCGTCACCAGAATGGGGAATTCCTGTTCCGTATCCCCCCGGCTGCCGGTTACCGTCTTGGTCACAGTCAGGTTCCCGGGCAGAATACGCTCCCGGTTGGTGACGGTGATCGCCAGCGTTTTTTCCGCGTCGTCCCGGATCAGTTCGCTGTAGGAGGCTTCGTACTCCCCGCCTTCCTCCGCCACCGTAATGACCAGGTCTCCCAGGGTATCCGGATTGGGCAGCTGCGTAAAGGAAGCCGTCCAGCCGTTCCCGGCGTTCAGTTCCACGGTGTCCAGCATATGGCTGCCAATCTGAAGGCGGATGGACACCGGCTTCCGGCCGTCCTCTTCCACACCGTCCCACGCCTTGGTCACATGCAGCGTCCACTCGTCTTCCGGCGTACCGATCACAACGCCGCCGTTGGAACCCACGCCGCCGCCCCGCGGCGCATCATTTCCCGTAATCCGCAGCCGGGCCCTGGAGCGGGCCAGCGCCTGTCCCGCTTCAGACACCACGGCTTTCAGCGCAATACCGTCCTCATGATTCTCAATCCCCGTAATCCGCTCTCCGGGTTCCTCCGCCTGATACCGGGGCGTATCATCCGGCAGCCCCAGCACATTGCCGCCGGCGCTTTCATTGGGCCGGACGCCGCCGTCCCGGTACCACCAGACCTCGCCGCCGCCCAGGAGCCGATCGGCCAGATTCACATAGTGCCCCTGCCCCTGGCGCGGGACAGACACAAAATCATCGCCGGCCGCGCCGGCCGCGGAGTCCGCCGCTGCCGTGTTTCCAAAGATTGCACCGCCGTTCGTAACGGTATTGTCGGCGTCACCTGTGGGACAGAACCACAGGCCGCCGCCGAGAATGGAGGCGTGGTTTTCCGTAATCAGCGCATCATACATGCGCAGCACATAGGGAACCGATCCGACATAGACGCCGCCGCCCTGCCGGTCCGCGTGGTTTCCCGTGATATCGCCCGCGCGGAGCACCGCCCGGTCTGAGGCGATATAGATGCCCCCGCCGCATCCGGCGTCCGGCGCCTCCTGCCGCAGAACCGCCCTGTTTTCACAGACAGCGCCGCCGTTCATCACAAACTCGCCGGGACACCAGCGCTTCCACTGTTCAAACGGAACCCCCATTCCAAGGTCATTGGACACGTAGAGGTCATAGGCGGCAATGCCGCCGCCGATCAGCGCCTGATTTCCCGAGATTTCACCGTCGTTCATCGTCATGCCCGCCGACCCGCAGATCATCACGCCGCCGCCGTACCGGTCCGCCGTGTTCTCAGATATCTCACCGCCGTTCATTTCCATACGGGCAACGGATACGCCGTCCGTGCCCGTCGGGTTCCCTAAAAACACCCCGCCGAAATCCCCGTGGTTGCGGGAAATCCTGCCGCCGTTCATCACAAAGGACGAACTGCCGGCGTCAGCTTCTATGTAAACCGCCGCGTTGTTGATCTGTCCGCCCGGCTTGGTGTCGTTCCCGGTGATTGCGCCGCCGTCCATGACAAAGCCCGCCCCATGGGAAATGCGCACGGTGCCGCCATACTGGGAACGAAACGTATTCTTCGTGATCACACCCCCGGTCATGTGAAACCGTGCTTCCGCTCCACTGGCTACAATGGCCCCGCTCCAGGCGTTTTCACAGGAGGTATTTCGAATGGTACCCCCTTTCAGGAAAAAAGCGCCTCTGCAGGTGATCAGATCCCCGTTGTCCACTGAATAGGACGTCGCGGCGCACAATGCCCCGGTGCCATCCAGTACCAGGAGGCTGTCGTCTGGAGCGCTGGTGGAAAACGTCAGAGCGCCGCCCTGTTCAATGCAGAACGCGCCGCTTCCAATCCCCCGCTTTTGCTCCGGATCCGACGCTGTCCTGACCCAGATTGTCCGGGCCTGGCCGTCGTCTGTCAGTGTGATATCCTGGCCGTCGGCAATCACAATCGCTTCCGTCAGCTCCAGATCGGAGGTGAGCACCAGCTCCGTCGGCGCCTCCAGCCCCTGAACCCGCTCCGGCCCGAACGCCGCCGGCTCCTCCGGGCTGCCGCCGTCTCCCTCGCCCCCCTGCGCCACATAAACGGTGGACGTCGGTACGGACGGATCCCCTGCAGCTTCTGCGTTTCTGCCGGTCCGGTGAACCGGCCCGGCGGCGGCCGCCGCCGTCAGCATTCTTCGTTTGATCATGCTACTGTCTCCTCTCATTCGCACTTGGCACGCAAGCGTTTTGTTTTCCCCGGACAGAATGTTTCTTCTGTCTGAAAGTACGGGAGGACACTTGACAGAATGTTTCTTCTGTCTC